>CAILVF010000024.1 GCA_903837605.1 uncultured Bacteroidales bacterium
GTAATGGCGGGGTTTTCAATTTATTCCAGATCGAATCATCAACAATTCTGAATGTCTTAAAATAGTAGGTGAATGATTCATCATGTGTTGATTCTGCTGCTTCTTCTTCTTTTAGGTTAATTATTTCCCCGTTTTCCAAAATCAATTCCACCTGGTCAAAAGGTCCAACATAATTGTACTTAATTGAACCCCATTGAAAATAAAGTCCATTAACCCCATCAACATTGCTGCCAAAAACACTCAGGAACACTCTGTTAGAAGCATCCAAAACGTCACTGACTGACAGTCCGAATCCTCCCTTTTTAATATCGAAAATTATTTCACCGGATGTTAAAACTGTCCTTTTCTTTGTAAAGTCGTCTACTTTATCCTGAATATCCTTGCACTTATTACTTTGTTTTTTCTGGGCGTAGATAATGGAATTTATGGCCGTCAAAAAGATCAGGACCATCAGAGCTATCGGCAATACAGATTTTGTTTTCATTTTTTATATCTAAGTATTACAATCGGTTGACATTAGGGAGTTACTTATATTTATACCTCAAATATATGACATTTCGGGAAAAATCATACGCCCACCAGTAAATGCGAATTTACTGAAAATGAAAGAAGCCAAAATTTTAAGGTAGTTTCAAAAGTCAGAGGGAGCTTGCCATTGAAAAAAACCGTCGATATATAATATCCTCCCCCTATAGGGTTTACCCTAATTCATTTCTAGGATTCCGGCCGCCATTTTCAGAGTTTACCCTGCAGTATCTTAAAATTTCCGAAGCTAAATTTGTGGTTACATTTTTTTTATGGCACCCCAGCCGAAAATTATCATCGTCGATGACCATGCTCTGTTTTACGGAGCCGGTTACTTTCCATGGGTGGCTGAAGCCATTAATATGACAATTCAGCCTAGTTCATTTTTATACCGATATTAAAATCTCCCATATGAAAAAACGTCCATCAGTTATAAACAGGTCTTTCGGCAATCGGCTTATGGCTGTAGCGGGGATTATCCTCTTCCTCTCGCTGTTTATGTTGAATAACCGGGTCACAGCCCAGTCCTCATCCGCAGTAAATAAGCAGTCAGGTTCAACTAATTTCTATAAGATCCAGCAGCATTTCAATGATTACTGGAAAGACAGACCCGTTACCAAAGGTTCAGGCTATAAGCCATTTAAACGATGGGAATGGTTTTGGGAGCAGCGTGTGGACCGTCAGGGCAACTTTCCTCCTAATAATATTGTTGTAACTGAGTGGGAAAAATATGCCGCGACTCATGAAACCCAAAAACCTCAGGATTCTGCAGCTTACTGGACTGCCATGGGGCCATATGCTACAAAAAGCGGGTATTTCGGGCTTGGGCGCATCAACTGTATTGCCTTTCACCCCAGCGACAAGAGCACTTTCTGGGTAGGGACTCCAGCGGGAGGATTATGGAAGACGACTGATTTCGGGAAAACCTGGACAACGAATTTTGATAATCAGCCCGTGCTTGGTGTAAGCGACATGGTGATCGATTCTACAAATCCCCAGGTTATGTACATAGCCACCGGTGATGGCGATGCTGCAGGTGCAGTGGGTGATATCAATGGCAGCGGGCCGGGCGACACCAAGAGTATAGGCGTGCTAAAGTCGATAAACGGCGGGGTTTCATGGAGCCCTACCGGGCTGAGCTGGAATGCCGACAGCAACAAACTGATCCGCCGCCTTGTAATGAATCATACAAAAACAAATATTCTGTTCGCCGCTACTTCCTCGGGAATATACCGGACTATAAACGGAGGGATAAAATGGGATTTGCAAAAAAATGGATACTTCACCGATATTGTATTTAAACCCAAGGACTCCCTGGTGATGTATGCAGCCAATAATGAAGGGATGATTTTCAAGTCAGTCGATGGAGGGATAGGATGGGATTCGCTCACTCAATTCAAAGGTGGAAACCGCATCATCCTGGCAGTAAACCCTAAGAACCCGTTATTGCTGGAAGCCATCTGCACCAATTACATGAACGGGCTTTTAGGCTTGTACCGTTCGACTGACCAGGGAGGTAATTTTGCTAAATTTTATCCAAAAGATCCTGTCGATTCGACGAGGATAAATCAAAATTTGCTAAACAGTAATGCCGATACGAACAAACATGTTAACCCTTGGGGAGGGCAGGGAAATTATGACCTCTGTTACCTGATCAATCCCGCCGATACCAATGAGCGTTGGTTGGGAGGGGTCAACACATGGAAAAGTACCAATAGCGGGAAGTCCTGGACACTTGTTACCTATTGGACTGATACGGTTGCCTGCCAGTCGGTACATGCCGACAAGCATTGGTTTGCGTTCCATCCTCTTCAGCCCGGTACATTCATGGAAGGAAATGATGGCGGGATCTATTTTACGAAGGACGGAGGCAATAAATGGACCGACATTACCCGGGGTATGCAGATTGGCCAGATTTACCGGATCGGAGGTTCTTACACCGATAAAAACCTGGTGATTGCCGGGTTCCAGGATAATGGTTCGCAGATTCAAAATGATTTTAACTGGCTGGCTCCCGCAGTCATCGGTGGCGACGGTATGAACTGCCTGATCGATCATTACAATCCGTCAGTGCAGTATGCGTCCTATTGCAATGGATTAATTTACAGGTCCGCCGACCCTGCCTGGGAGAACTCCAAAATGATAAAGGTAATCTCAGCCTCTATTCCGGGCAAGCCTGCCGGTGCATGGGTAACGCCCTATATTTTGCATCCGAAAGACACCGGTACAATTTATGCAGGCTACGCCGACATCTACAAGACCATTAACGGAGGTATAAAATGGGAGAAGGCAAACAAACAAACCTTCCCGGCCCCCAAACCAAAATCTGATATACATATCAAATCCATTGAAATTTCACAAAGCAATCCAAAGGTAATGTACGCAGCCAGGCTTTATGCTTTCCTTAAAACAGATAATGACTGGCAAACATACAAGGAAAAGAATAATCCTTCGGGAACCGACAGTTGTGTGATAACTATGATCGCTGTGCATCCAAAGAATCCCGATACTCTGTGGGTTTCTTTAGGCGGGTATAAGAACAATAAGAAGGTTTTCCGCTCAAACGACGGGGGGGACACCTGGATCAATATTTCCGGATCCTTACCGAACCTGCCGGTGAGCTGCATAAAATATCAGAACAACTCCAATGATGGCTTGTATATTGGCACCGATGCCGGTGTGTACTACAGGAATTCTGGGATGACTGACTGGAGGAGGTACAGCCAGGGTTTACCCAACGTGATAGTGACCGACCTTGATATTCAATACATGGCTGGCAAGATACGCGCCTCCACCTTTGGAAGGGGTTTGTGGGAGTCAGATCTTTATGTTGAACCCGGCTATTACCAGGTCAATGCTGTTGCTTTCCCGCTCAACGGGGGTACCGTGACGGGTGCAGGGGTATACAGTGCCGGAGCAACAGTTACCTTGAATGCTGTCCCTGCAATGAACTTACTCTTCAAGGGATGGTTTGAGAATGAACTGCGGATTGCGGATTCTTCCAAAACAACATTGACGTTTACTGCAAATTCGAACAGGAACCTGGTTGCCGGCTTCGCAAAACCAGTAGGTGTCAATGAGATCGCAAGCAACCCTGTAAGGCTTTATCCAAATCCCAGCAGCGGTATCATCGAAGTAGTTGTTGACCAGAGCATCAGCATGGTGATACAGTCGATCGTAGTCACGGGAATCGATGGAAAAACAGTGTATCAGCTGACTGCTCCACCGGCCGGGGGTCGTTTCACTTTGGACCTTTCCTCCTGTATTCCAGGGGAGTACATCGTAACTTTACACCTTGCTTCAGGCAGCAAATACAGCAACCGTCTGATTCTCAAGAGGTAAAACTGGCAATTTAATCGATATTTGAGCCCATTCAGCAGGATTGTTAAATGGTATGTCGATAAAAGCATCAACACCTATGGTCAATTTGCTGACTATCTCATTTTATTGATTTTACAGTCCGGATTGCTATCTGGTATATATAAAAAAGCCTGTAACACATTGTATTACAGGCTTTTTTATCAGTTTATCCAGTACCCCGGGCGGGACTTGAACCCGCACAACCGCAATGGTCACAGGATTTTAAGTCCTGCGTGTCTACCAGTTCCACCACCGGGGCGTCCGTTCAAAGAACATTTCCTGCAGAATCCGTTTCGGAACACTTGCGTTTAAGCCATTTTCTCAGCGGCTAATCTGCGGATAAAAAAACCCTCATCTGGGAGGGTTTTTCTGGAGCAGAAGACGAGACTCGAACTCGCGACCCTGACCTTGGCAAGGTCATGCTCTACCAACTGAGCTACTTCTGCAGGGTTAATTTGAGGGTGCAAAAGTAAAACAAGTCTGCCATTCTACAAAATCTTTATTGAAATTTCTTGGAAACCCCTGAAACCCATTAAGTTTTTTTCAGAAGTTTCCTGATCTCGTTCAGTTTCATCAGGGCTTCGACCGGGGTGAGGGTATTTATCTCGGTATTTAAAATGTCCTCCTTGATCTGCTGCAAAAGCGGATCATCGAGCTGGATGAAGCTAAGCTGGAAACCACTGCTATCGGAAACCGGGAGCCGGAAGCCGGAAGCCGGAAGACTTTTACCAGTTCCCGGTTCCCCCTTGCCCATTCCCCGTTCCCGGTTTCCTGTTCCCGGTTTTCCGCTTCTTGATTCTTCAAGCTGCAAGAGGATCTCCCCGGCTCTTTCAATGACACTCGGCGGCATCCCGGCCATTTTGGCGACGTGAATGCCGAAACTGTGCTCGCTTCCCCCCGGTTGGAGCTTTCTCAAGAAAATCACCCTGTTCCTGACCTCCCTGATCGAAATATGGAAGTTCTTAATCCTGCTATGCAGGGCTGCCATTTCGTTAAGTTCATGGTAATGGGTGGCAAACAACACTTTGGGCCTGAAAAGGGATTGGCTGTGAAGGAATTCGGCAATGGCCCAGGCAATACTGATCCCGTCGTAGGTGGATGTGCCCCGGCCAATTTCGTCGAGCAGGATCAGGCTGCGGTTTGAAATATTGTTCAGTATGCTCGCCGTTTCATTCATCTCAACCATGAAGGTCGATTCCCCTGAAGAGATATTGTCGGATGCCCCAACCCTTGTGAAGATTTTGTCGACCAGGCCGATACTGACCCTTTCTGCAGGGACAAAACTCCCCATCTGGGCCATCAGCACAATGAGTGCGGTTTGCCTTAGCAGGGCCGATTTACCCGACATATTGGGCCCGGTCAGAATGATGATCTGCTGGGAATGGTCGTCAAGGTAGATATCATTGGCAATATATTCCTCGCCGGGCTTCATTTGCCTTTCAATCACGGGATGGCGGCCGCTGATGATCTCCAGGTCGTAGGAGTCGTTTAGCTGCGGCCTTACATACCTCTGCTGAACCGCATTAAGGGCGAAGGAGACCAGTACGTCAAGCCTTGCTGCAAGGTTTGCATTGAGCTGTACAGGCACAATGTAGTCGTTGACAAAAAGCACCAGTTCTTCGTATATCCTGGTCTCCAGTTCAGAAATACGTTCTTCAGCATGAAGAATTTTTTCCTCGTATTCTTTCAGTTCAGGAGTGATGTAACGCTCACTGTTGACCAGGGTCTGCTTCCTCTGCCAGTCGGCTGGCACTTTATCCTTATGGGTATGGGTAACTTCCAGGTAATAGCCGAAAACATTGGTATATCCGATTTTCAGTGACGATATCCCGGTACGTTCGGTTTCTCTCTGCTGGATCTGGACAAGGTAATCCTTGCCTGAATAAGCGATCTTCCGTAATTCGTCCAGACCGGGATCCACCCCCTCCCCGATCACATTGCCCCTGGAAGCAAGCGCAGGGGGGTCGGGATTGAGTTCCCGGCCGATCTTTTCCCGAACATGCAGGCAAGGATTAAACTGTTCAGCCAACTTCTGCAAGCCTTCATTCTGTACCCGGGAAGCCAGGTTTTTCAATGTTTCTATTGAATCCAGCGCTTTTTTCAGGTGCAGCATCTCCCTGGGCTGAATCTTGCCTACGGCGGCTTTTGAGATGAGCCGTTCAAGATCGCCAATCATAGTCAGTTCATGCCTCACCTTTTCGACCATCCCGGGATCCCGGGTAAAGAACTCAACGACATCAAGCCTTTCTTCAATATGTGCAAGATGCTTCAAAGGCAGTATCATCCAGCGCCTGAGCTGACGGGAACCCATTGGCGAAACCGTCTGGTCCAGAACATCAATCAGGGTTTTGGCATTTTCATTATTCGGGTTCAGCAATTCCAGGTTGCGGATTGTAAAGCGGTCAAGCCAAACATAATGGTCTTCCTCTATCCGTGAAAGTTTTGAAATATGCGAAACCTTCTCATGCTGGGTCTCGGCGAGGTAATGAAGGGCCGCACCGGCTGCAATTACAGCCATCTCCAGGTTTTCAACACCAAATCCCTTCAGGGATAACGTTCCGAAATGTTTAAGGAGGAGATCATTTGAAAAGTCGGTTGTAAACACCCAGTCATCAAAGGTGTTTATATAAAACTTACTGCCGAAAAGCTCCGTAAACTTTTGCTTTTTGCTTTTCTGAATGATCACTTCGCTGGGTCTGAAACTCTGTATCAGCTTGTCGATATAGTCAGTCCCACCCTGGGCCAGGTAAAACTCCCCTGTTGAAATATCCAGGAATGAAATACCCGAGGTCTTTGGCTCAAGATGAACGGCAGCCAGGAAATTATTCTCCTTCTGCTCAAGTATTTTATCATGGTATGAAACACCGGGTGTCACCAATTCGGTAACCCCTCTTTTAACTATGGTTTTTGTCAGCTTCGGATCTTCGAGCTGATCACATATGGCAACCCTTAGCCCGGCTTTTACAAGCCTCGGAAGATAGAGGTCGAGGGAATGATGAGGAAAACCCGCAAGTTCAATATAGGAGGCAGAACCGTTGGCCCTCCTGGTGAGTACAATACCCAGGATCCCTGAAGCCTTGATCGCATCTTCCCCGAAAGTTTCATAGAAATCCCCTACCCTGAAAAGCAACAATGCATCAGGGTATTTTGCCTTGATGGCATTATACTGCTTCATCAAAGGTGTTTCGGCAACTTCCTTCGTATTCTGCTTCATTATTTTTTATGACGCGGATGAGATTTCCCTTCGACCCCGGCCAGTTTTCAAAGGTACAATCCACAGCTTAACGCTTTGCCGATTGTTGAAAAGTTCGCAAAAGAATTTCAGGTATGAGCGATGAGTCATGAGCGAAGTATAATGCAAAAGCCGCCCTGGCTGTTCGGAGCGAAGCAACTCACACAAGCCGCATCAGGTGAACGAAGAGAACCGTAGCGGCGGTGTGAGGTTGCGAGCGACAGGCGCAGCAGCGATGAAAGATTACAAGCGATTTCATTACCTTTGCCTCTTATGAGCCTGCGCAAACTTTCCCTCTCAGAACTCAACCGCCTGAGCAATGAAGAATTCAGAGCTGCCGAAAAATTCCCGGTAACAGTGATACTTGACGACATCCGGTCTCAGAACAATACAGGCTCGGTGTTCAGAACCTGTGATGCATTCAGGGTCGAGACCCTTTTTCTCTGCGGGATAACCGCCATCCCTCCCCACAGGGAGATCCATAAAACAGCCCTGGGGGCCGAAGATTCGGTGAGCTGGAAATATTTTGATTCAGCCACAGAGGCTATCCTTGAAGTAAAAAAATCGGGCTTCATAGTCCTGGCCCTTGAACATACAACAAACAGCCTTCCTATCCAGAATTATAACATCCCCGAAGGCAGTAAGATCGCCCTTGTTTTCGGGAATGAAGTCCTGGGCGTATCCGAAGAAGCATTAAAACTCGCCGACAGCTGCCTTGAAATACCTCAGTTCGGCACAAAGCATTCAATCAATGTGTCTGTGGCTGTTGGGGTTACGTTATGGGAGATATTAAAGAAGCTAAATAAAATTTGATCTGCGTAACCTTTCCCTAATAGCTGTCGTACAATATAATTGTGAGAAAAGTTTGCGAAAATCATTCCAATCTTTTTAATTTTGAAGTCTGAAAACAAAGATTATTATTTAAATCACTGTATATCAGTTATTTAAATCCACGGTCTGCAAATTAACCGTAAAATGTTAATTTAAAACCGTTGTAAACTTGCTATTCATAATGTTATTTTAATATATTTGTAAAATCAGTAAACAGAAAAATAGAAATCTAAAATCAAAGTCGTATGAAAAAATTCTCACGATTACTATCAAAGGCCGTAATTTTCCTGCTGGCCGTTCTTATTTCGGCAGCTTCCTTTGCACAGGAGAAAAAGCAGGATAAACCGGAACAGAAGTCCAGGCCTAATGCCGCAAGCTCATACAGTTATTGGTCCGTCGGGCTTTTCGGCGGTGTTATGCAGTTTAACGGCGATCTTTCCAAGAACCTCTGGATCAACCTTGGAACGAACTCCATAGGTTACAACTATGGCTTGGTCGTTACCAAACAATTTACCCGCGTCATCGGAGTACGCGCCAGGATTGCACATGGGAAACTTCAGAGCCAGGTTGATTCCAAGAACGTATGGGATTACAGCGGCACCGACCCCCATGCATTCATCAGCAAAAAATTTATTGCCTATCCCTGGGAAACCGATCTGCAGTTGACCGTTAACTGGCTTAACTGGATCCTTGGTTATAAACCGGAGAGGGTTTTTTCATCATATTTAATTTTTGGTATTGGCGTTGACCAGACTGTTGGCCACCGCACCGACCTGCTTAAAAACACCGACGATGCCTGGATCGGCAGAAAAGACGCCTCCAATAACATGGGCAACACCAGCGGTATTACAGGTACGAACCTCGAGATGAAAGTCGGAGCCGGTATCGGGTTCGATTTCAACATCGACCAGCACTGGTCCATTCCTATTGAAATATACTGGAGATGGCGTGATGGCGACATCCTCGACATGACTGCCGGCGGTGCCAAACAGATCGTAAACGACATGTACTCATCAGCAACTATCGGTCTTGCTTACAAATTCGGCTATACCGGCGGCAGCCTCAAGTATATGGAAAAACATTACGGAGAAGTTAAATACGAAACCCAGCCTCCAATCCTCAGCGAGAAAGGCGACTCCGTTACAGTTACCATCAAGGGCACATTCCCCCCGAAATATTTTGCCAAGAAAGCAGCTATGCAGTTCCAGCCTGTGCTTGTTTATGCAGGCGGACAAACCGAGCTGAAGGCCATCACCCTGAAGGGTGAAAAAGTTACAGGCGAAGGAATTCCCATCAAGTATAAAGAAGGCGGTACATTTACATATGCCACCACTTTCCCTTACAAACCTGAGATGAACACTTCCGAGCTCACAGTTGCCCCGGTTATCTATGAAGCAAAAGAAATCACCTATCCCAAGAAGGCTGAGATCAAGGAAAAAGTTAAATTCATCGAACTTCCGAGCCGCGACCTGGTTCCCGGCGTGATCTACACACCTACCCGTATTATTCCTGACCAGGCCAGCCTGATTGCCGATCATGGTTATCAGAAAGAAGTCATCGTAAGCAAAACAGGGATTATCTATTTCAAGAAGAACAAATATGACCTCGACCTCAAATACGGCATCAACAAAACTGATGCAGGAAAGGCAGGTCTCACCGACGTTGGCAATTTCATCCACCAGGGATGGAAGATCAAGAGTGTTGACATGAATGGTTGGGCATCACCTGAAGGCGAAGAAACCTTCAATGCTAACCTTTCTGAAAACCGTTCAAAAACAGGCCAGGCCTGGTTGATCGACCAGTTCAAGGCGTGGGCAAAAGAAGCCAACAAGGACAATAAGGACAAGAAAGCTGTTAAGGCTGCCATTGAAGCCGCAGGCAAGGATGTTAACGTTCCGCTTGCACATCATGGCCCCGACTGGAATGGTTTCCTCAAGGAAGTCCAGAACAGTAATCTGAAAGATAAAGACAAGATCCTGAACGTGATCAACTCAAATGCAGATCCTCTGAAGAAAGAACAGGAAATCCGCAATATGATCCTGATCTATCCTGAAATCGAAACCAAGCTTTTACCTGTGTTGCGCCGTTGCGAAGTGACTGCCAACCTTTATGAGCCCCGCTTTACCGATGAGGAACTCAGCAAGTACGCAGTTTCTGAACCTTCCAGGCTGAAGGTTGAAGAACTCCTCTATGCAGCCACACTGACCAATGATCCTGCTACCAAGCTCGTAATCTATGATAACGCTGCAAAGCAGTATCCCGGAAGCTGGAAAGCCCTGAACAATGCAGCTGCAGCTAACATTACCAAAGGCAATTATGCAAAAGCTGCTGATTACCTTACCAAAGCCCAGGGCATTGCCCCGAACAACGGCATGATCGAAAACAACCTTGGTGTTGTCGCTGCCAAGCAGAAGGATTATAATAAAGCTAAGGCCCAGTTCAAGAAAGCCCAGCAGCTTGGCGAAAAAGAAAACTACAACCTTGGTATCTATGAGATCCCGGCCGGCAATTATACCAAAGCCCTCAGCATGCTTGGCGATGCCAAGTGCAGCTACAACTTAGGTCTTGCACAGCTTGTATCAGGTAATAACGCCGCTGCTGAAGCCACCCTGAAGTGTGCTCCCCAGACTCCTGAAACATTCTACCTGCTTGCCATCGTTGGTGCTCATAACAACAACACCAAAATGTTATATGAGTACCTGATGAAAGCCTGCCAGGATGCAAACCTGAAAGCACAGGCAAAGGGTGACCGTGAATTCTACAACTTCGCAAACACTCCTGAATTCCAGAATATCGTGAAGTAATATTTGTTTACTGATAAAAAAAGAGGGTGTCTCAAAAGTCGAGACACCCTTTTGTTATTTATAACTCTCTGATTGTTAATAAATTAGTTCATAAGTTTTAGATGTAATTGTCTGATATTCTGCAAGATAAGCTTATATTGCAGCATGAAACAGATCA
>CAILVF010000025.1 GCA_903837605.1 uncultured Bacteroidales bacterium
AAAGTATCGCACTCGAACCACAAAACAAAACGGGTGTTCAGCCCTAATCTCCAGACGAAGAAGTTTTTTGTTCCGGAAGAAAACAAAGAAATTACCCTGAGGGTGATTTCTTTGTTCTCTTCAGGAATAAAGAATTTCTTTGTCTGAAGGTTCGGGCTGAAAACCCGTTTAGTCTTATGGTTAGAGTGCGATACTTTATTGCCTCTGATTGCGCCTTTTCCCGTTATTTCACAAGTTCTTGCCATGGCTGATTGATATTATTGATTTTCAAATGGGAGTGCAAAGGTAGGAATACTTTTTGAATATGCAAAAGGTTGGCGGAATTTTTTAGATAGCTGGATGACTGGATGGCTGGATAACTGGATAACTTGGTGGCTGGGCAACTGGATAGCTGGATAAAGGGATTTGATTGTAGAAATTATTAAATTTGTTAAAAATCAGCCGGGCTATGAAAAAAATATCTTTGTTTTTATTCATTCTGGCAGCTTTCATCTCATTTCAGGTGGCAGCCCAGAATTTCCCGATTGGGCACAGGACCATGAATTTCACGGATATTGCGAGGAATAACCGTGCAGTTCCCACTGAAGTGTATTATCCGGCACAAACTGCTGGTGAAAATACAGTGCCCGCTTCAGGAGCCTTTCCCGTTCTTGTTTTCGGCCATGGCTTTTTAATGGGCTACGATTCCTACTTCTACCTGAGGGATTCGCTGGTGCCGTTAGGTTATATACTGGCTTTGGCAAGGACCGAAACCGGGATCCTGCCAAACCACCTGAATTTCGGCAAGGACCTGGCTTTCCTTGTTGTTCAGATGAAAACCGAAGGAAACACGGCTTCTTCGCCTTTTTTCGGGCATGTCGACAGCACTTCAGCTATCATGGGCCACAGCATGGGCGGAGGAGCCTCCTTCCTGGGTTGTGAGAACAATACGGTGCCTACCGCCATGATCACTTTGGCAGCTGCTGAGACCAGTCCGTCAGCCATAAGTGCAGCGGCCCATATAACGATTCCTTCACTGGTTTTTTCGGCGGATAAGGACTGTGTTACACCTCCCGCCCAGAACCAGATACCCATGTATAATTCGCTTGCATCCGTTTGCAAGGTTTTCATCAATGTCAAGGGGGGCGGACATTGTTACTTTGCCGATTATAATTTTACCTGTTCGCTTGGCGAAATTACCTGCCAGTCAAGCTTTACAATCACCAGGGAACAACAGCATGATGTGGTAATAGATTTCCTGGTCCCATACCTGGATTACTATCTTAAGAAAATTCCTCTTGGCTGGAGCATTTTTGCCGATTCACTGCAATCCTCCGCGCGCATCAGCCAGATGACGTTATGCACTTTAAGCGGGATCCCGGGTACCCCTAATCCGGAAAAGTTTGCCGTTTCACCTAATCCTCTGCAAAACGAACTTACTGTTTATTCTCAAGGCCGGACTGATCAGATCCAGGCAATGGTCCTGAGAACTGTCACGGGTTCAGCCATCTATAGCCGGAAAGCGGGGAGGGGTGACTGTAAAGAAAAGGAAACAATAGATTTTTCGACGTATCAAAAAGGCGTTTACTTCCTGGAAGTCATCGGCCGTAAAGGATTTACCTCAGTGATCAAACTGGTCAAATACTGAGCTTATTTACCAGCCATGAGCCATGAGCCATGAGCCATGAGCCACCAGTCACTGTTCACTGATCACTGTTCACTTTCTCCTTCACTGTCCTGCCAGGTTTTTCCTCAGCATGTTCAGCGCCTGCAGCGCGGCGCGCCTGATGTTCCGGTCACGGCTGTCGCCAAAGAGAAATTGTTTTGCGAAGACCTCATCGGGGGTGGCAATAGCAATCCAGGTAGTCCCCACAGGCTTTTCGGGAGTCCCCCCGTCGGGTCCTGCGATCCCTGAAACGGCTATGACATAGTCGACATTGAGATGGCTTTGCGCGCCGATAGCCATCTCGGTCACAACCTCCTCGCTTACAGCGCCGAATTCTTCGAAAGTTTCGGGCATTATGCCAAGCATCAGCTCTTTCACTTCATTGTCGTACGCAATAATGGATCCTTTGAAGTATGAAGAACTGCCTGGGATGCTGGTAACCAGGTGGGCAATATAACCGCCCGTACAGCTCTCGGCGGTTCCAAGGCTGCAGCCCTTTTCCTTGAGCATTCTCCCGATGATGGCTTCAAGCTTATCATCATCCGCCCCGAAAATATATTCAGGAATTAATGAATACAGTTTTTCAACTTCTTCCTCAACAAGGGACCTTATGGAGGCATCGTTGTCGCCGGTCCCTGTCAGGCGTAAGCGCACAATCCCCGGCTGAGGCAGGTATGCAAGTCTGATTGCAGGGGGCAGGTTGTTTTCCCATTCTTCAATGATGGCAGCGAGGAAGGATTCACCTATTCCCTGGGTAAGTATGGTCTTATGGTAAATTGACTTCGGATGAAATCTCGTTTTCAGCTCATGGATGATATATTCTTCCATCATGGATTTCATCTCAAAAGGAACGCCGGGCATGGAAACATAGATAACCTGTCGAAGCTTGCTGTACCCTGGCTCCTGCATCCTGGCTTCTGCATCCTGGGTTCCGGATACGGGATGGGGGATACGGGATGGGAATGATTTTTCGAACCACATCCCTCTCGCTGTGCCCAGCTTATTGGGAATGCTGGTACAATCCTCGGGCAGGTATGCCTGCTGACGGTTTAATTCGGTTACCTGGTAACCGCGGCGTGCGAACATGCTTTCAACATCTTTGTATGCCTCTTCATCGAACACAAGCCTGGTGCCGAAAAAATCACATAAGGTGGTCTTTGTGATATCGTCTTTGGTGGGGCCTATCCCTCCTGAGATCAGCACAACCTCGCTTCGCTCACCGGCTTTCCACAAGGCATCGAGGATTTGCTCACGCGTATCGCCTATTATAGTAAACTGTTGCACCTTAAACCCGGCCAAACTGAGTTGTTCACCCATCCATGATGCGTTGGTGTTTACGACCTGGCCTATGAGCAGTTCGTCACCTATGTTAATGATCTCAATGTTCATGGAACAAAGATTGAAATAAATCCGGAATAGAAGAACGGGAATAATACTTATTTTTGAACCTCGTGAGATATTATCCATATTACATGGAGTTGAAATCCCGGTTAGGGGCTTGTAATGGGCTATCTGCGAAATGTTAATAAAATCCTGATCCGTCCTTTCAATAAAAATGGCGCTATGATTATGAACATAAATAAATGGTTCTTCCCTGTCCTGGTCACCGGACTGATTCTGACATCCTGCAATTGCCGGGATAATAAGCCTGCAATAAATGATCCCCTGATCAGGCTGAACTGGTCGGAGAAGAATTTTAACGTATTGAACCGGCTGATCCTGGATTACGGGATTGGAGGAAAATACTATGATAAGGATAAAACCCCATATGCTGTTTTCGACTGGGACCAGACCTGTGCCCATTTCGATGTGGAAGAGGCCCTGATGCGCTTCCAGATGTTTAACCTGAGGTATAAAATGTCAAAGGAGCAATTCAGAGGATTGCTTAAGGATGACATTAACGGCGTGACAAAACTTGGTACAGATCATAACAATATAAGGCTGGCCGATATCGACGGGGATCTTGCCGACGATTACAGTTTTATTTATGATAATTTCTCAGGGATGAGCGGCAAAAAGAGCATTGAAGAAATACGGCAGGCGCCGCAATACAAAGATTTCATTGCGAGGCTGCTTTTTCTGTTGGAAGGATATGGAGACATGCCGGGAATAGGGGATGATTATGCCCTGACCTGGGTGATCTGTTTATTTACCGGGTTCACTCCCGCTGAAGTGAAACTCATGGCAGCTGAAGCGGTTTCCTGTGAACTTGCCAACCGAATCGGAACTGAAACCCTTCATTCTCCTGAAGGCCTGAAAACCAGGTCGGGCATTGTGAGCAGTTCCTGCCGCACCGGGCTGCGTGTGATCCCCGAAATACAGGAACTTTTTGAAGCTTTCACGCGCCATGGAATAGATGTTTTCATAGTATCGGCAAGCTACAAACCCGTTGTGGAAGCTTTTTCAGGTATAGGGGCTTATGGCTACAATCTCCCTCCCGACCATGTCATCGCAATGGATATGGAGACCGGAAGCGATGGAAAGATAATCCCCGAGTACAAAGCGGGATGGGTTAAAACCTATAAGCATGGTAAGGTCGAAGCAATAAACATGAAGATCAGATCGGGGCTTAAAAGGAGTTGGGATCCCCTGTTCACGGCAGGTGACAGCGAAGGCGATTATGCCATGTTCACCGAATTTGAAGGAACGAAACTCAGCCTCATCTGGAACAGGCTTAAGGGCGGAGATATTGGAAAACTCTGCAAAAAGGCCGTTGAACAGATGAACGACACTATGCCAAGATATATTATCCAGGGCCGGAATGAGAATACCGGGCTGGCCTTGCCGTCTTCGGAATCCATTTTACTTGGGGCGACCACATCACAGCTGCTGCCAAAATAAAATGGTTTAATCTCTCCTGGAAAATTCCCGGCAGCTTGCTGCGGAATCGGGGGCCGGGGCTTGCCCTGCGTTCATACCATTGTTTCCTGATCCATGTATCCCCTGATCAAACCAGCTTCTTCAGGGTCAATGCAAGAACCCTGAAATAATTTGCGAGGCTCGGATCATTGATAAACCTCATGTTCAGCTGAATTTTGGCGGGCATGATCTCTTCGATATATTGTTTCTCGGGATGAGAAGATTTACCAAGGATCTCATTTTCGTTTATATACTCGAGGGAAGCGTAATCGGTGATGCCCGGCTTAACGATTAAAACCTTTCTTTGCTCCGGCGTGTACATGTCGACATACTTCCTGACTTCGGGCCTTGGCCCCACCAGGCTCATCTCGCCTTTCAGTACATTAACCAGCTGCGGGAGTTCGTCGAGTTTCATCCTGCGTAAATAATAACCAGTTTTTGTAATCCGGCTGTCGCGGCTGCCGATGGTAAGCCCGATCTTTTTATCGCTGTTGGTGCGCATCGAACGGAATTTCAGCAGCCTGAAATCCTTATTGTTCCTGCCGACCCTGAGCTGGGAATAAAAAACTCCCCCTCCTGAATCAATAGAGATTGCAATGGCAATGATGATAAACAAGGGGAAGCAGATAAGCAATCCGATGACTGAAAAAAATATATCGAAAAAACGTATCATCCTGTTATTAATTAGTGAACGGTGACTGGTGACTGGTGACTAATCAACCAGAACCAGCTTCACCGCGGCCACCACCGCTCTTACTACCTCGTCAACCATATCATCGGTAAGGTCATAGTAAACCGGGAGTGTGATCTCGCGGGAATAGTTGTTGTAAGCAACAGGGTAGTCATCCATCCGATATCCGAGGCCCTTGTAAAAAGTCATCAGGGGGAGGGGCACGAAATGCACGTTCACGGCAACCTCCTGTTTGAAGATCTCTTGTATTATCGAGTCACGCTGGCTTTCGGTGATCCCCATTATCCGCAGTAAAAAAATATGATAGGAGCTCCGGCGATCGGCTGACTCATACAACGGAATTTGCGCCCATTTATATTTCGAGAGGGCCGCTTTATAACGGTCGAGGATATGTTTGCGCTTCACCAGCATGTCCTCTTCATAGCGCTGGATCTCGACCAGGCCCATGGAAGCCTGTATGTCGGTCATATTGCATTTGTAACCGGCTTCAACAATATCATACCTCCAGTTGCCGATCTGGTTCTTGGCCAGGGCGTCTTTGGTTTGTCCGTGCAGGGACTTGATATTCAGCCTCTGGTAGATCTGCAGGTTATCGAAAGGCAGGGGAAGGTTGAGGCAGATTGCGCCGCCCTCGGCAGTAGTCAGGTTTTTCACGGCATGAAACGAATACACCGTGAGATCGGTAAGGTTGCCCACCATTTTCCCTTTGTATTTCCCGCCTATCGAATGAGCCGCGTCGGACAATACAAGGATGCGCCCCAGTTGTTCCTGTTCCTTTGTAGATGCTTTAAATTGACTGCGGATGTCGTCACGTCGTACCAAAGCGTTGATCGCGTCATAATCACAGGGCCAGCCGGCTATGTCGACCGGTATGATCACCTTGGTCTTACTGCTGATAGCATTTTCGATGGCTTTGACACTGATGTTGAAATCTTCGGAGGAGTCAACAAAGACGAGGGTTGCGCCGCAGTGAACCACAACGTTTGCAGTGGCATTGTATGTATAGGCCGGGACTATCACCTCATCGCCCGGACCTACCCCGTACCAGTGCAGCACGAGTTCCAGGCCGGCAGTTGCAGAGTTCAGGCAGAGGGTCGATTTCTGTCCCCCGTATTCGGTGAGCAGCTTCTCAAACCTCTTCGTTTTAGGTCCCGTAGTGATCCAGCCCGAATAGAGGGTATCGACGACTTCATCGACGATGCGCTGGTCCATACGGGGAGGGGAGA
>CAILVF010000026.1 GCA_903837605.1 uncultured Bacteroidales bacterium
GGGTGTGATGACATAAGTCACCGTGGCCGGGGATGCAGTGCTGTTGGTAAGGGTTTGGTCAATTGCAAGAAAAGTAGGATCTATGTTGGAAGAAAATCCGGTAACAGCACCAATAGGGGAACAGGAGGCAGCCCAGGTGAAGCCGGGATTTGCCGGACTGGCGACATCCATAGTGAGGCCAAGATGGAAGGTCGATCCGGAACAAGTCGGAGGTGCCGGGCTGGTGTTTGTAAGGCTGGGTATTGGATTGACCGTGACGGTAATAGAAGCCGGTGTTCCATCGCAGCTATTGGCATGGGGGGTAATGACATAAGTCACTGTGGCCGGGGATGCAGTGCTATTCGTAAGGGTTTGGTCGATAGCGAGAAGCGTAGGATCTATGTTGGAAGAAAATCCGGTAATAGCACCAATAGGAGAGCAGGAGGCAGTCCATGTGAAGCCGGGATTTGACGGACTGGCGATATCCATCGTGAGGTCAAGATGGAAGGTTGAACCGGAACAAATCGGTGGTGCCGGGCTGGTGTTTGTAAGGTTAGGTTTTGGAATGACCGTTACATGATAATCTGTTGGTGCCGTTGCCGGACAGGTAGTCCCAATGCTATAACTAACCGAAACCATCTGGTTGCCTGGTGAATTCCAGGTAACTTTTATTGAATTAGGAAATAAACCTGTAGTAAATGTTCCCCCTGAAGATACAGTCCAGGAATAATTGGTCATGGATGGTTCAGTGACATATTCCACATCGGTACTCCCCTGACAGACCGAGGCAGGCCCAGTAATAGTTGGGATAGGGCTCGGATTCACTGTGATAAAGTATGAAAAAGGTAAAGCCGGTGAACAATTATTTGATGAAGTTGGCATAACATTAATCTGGACAATTGCGGGAGTAGATCCGGTATTTGTTATAATTTCATGAAAATTGCCATTTCCGGATATATTTGACATAGATACATTTGCAGGTAATGGAAGAATCGCATCCCAGTGAAAAGTAGTGGGATCTGTTATTGAAGTTGAGAAATTAACATTGGCCTGCCCTCCCGAGCAAACTGATAAGGAATTAGGGGTGAAAATCACGTCAGGGATAAGGTTAACAATAACATCAACAAAGTCTTGGTAATTACCAGAATTATCGCATGCAGCTAATACAGCCCAATATGTTGTAGAAATAGTTGCAGTTAATGTGATATTATTGCCTTGACCAACAACCGGCCCTGTCGGAGATCCTTCATGCCATGTAACACCGCTTGGAATAAAATGTGTACTTTCTTCTTCTCCAGACCAAACATGCCAGGATGTAGAATTCCTGGGAATATTGTCGGGTGGGGGTCCTACCGCGACGTAATATGGAATTGTTGTTGCTGGTGGAACCAGACTACTCTGGATTCCCTGGGTTGCTTTATTAGATTGCCATTGAGGGCATGTCCTTTTTATTGAGATATGATTATCGATGATATTAGTTGTTTCATGAAGTACAATCTGAAATCGGCCAACACTATCGATACAATCTCTCAGAGTTTGACTATATAGTGGGCAGTCTTTCCACATAACAATTAATTTCCTGTCAGGTGCACTCCCCTCGGTCCTGTAAAATATATAGCCGGTTGATGAATTAGGGCCTACACCAGGGTTCCAATCCTGGTAAGGAGCGAAAATGGCTTTCTTGGGTAAAGCGTTATTGGGTAATGTGTGAGGATCAAATACAGTCGGTTGATTGGCTAAAAAACTAATCCATCCATTGGAACCGATCCAGAAATGATCAACGGTATTATTTAAGAAACAAAAAGAAAAGCCAATAGCAATTCCAGTAGGATTCGAAGGATATTGTGAATCATCTGTCATAACTACAGCAGTGGAACCAGTTATATCATAGGACTCTGGTGAATATGGAAATCTTTCAAAAGTATAGCTTTCCGTACCATAAATGCCGGTGACAAGGGCAGATAAATTGAAGGTTTGTCCGGCACAAACAGGATTTACAGGCAAAATAGAAATACCGGAGGAAGGAGATGAAACCTGTGCAATACTATGGGAAGTAATAAAAATAAATGAAAAAAGAACTGATATTAAAAAGTTTTTTTTCATTTATTTAAGAGTTAATCAAGTACAATAATCAGGTTTATAATTTAAAGACAAGATTATTTTATTAAGGTTGCAGATTGAATATAAAGATTTTTGCAAAAATAAGGTTTTTACCCTAACTGATAAATTATGGCGTTATTTATTATGTCATAATTTTTCAAGCAATGGGAAATTATTCCCAGATATCGGCTTTTCTAGTTCTGTACACACCTTACAGGGAAAGCGTTTTCCTTATTGGAATTATAGAATGAGACGCTGGAGTTGTAAATATTGAGACCCCTGGCCACTGCCCGGTCGCCGCTGGCGTCGGAAGTCCAGAACATGGTTACAGTGAAGGGTGCCGATGTGAAGGACCAGGAGTTATTCATGTAATAGATACCACCCAGCAGGGCTTTGAAATTGAGGTCCTGGCTTTTGAGGTCTCCGCCGGCCAGTCCGTTTCCAGGATTGGTCTGACCCTGGATCAGGGCGTTCCAGTCAGCGGCGGTTGGCAGGTGCCAGCCGGGGGGACAAACGCCCTGGTAAGGCGCAGTGGTATTGCCATATTGAATGAGTTCATCCCATTGGTAATACCCTCCCGATTGAGCACATTTGGTTTGGTCGTTGTTTTGACAATACTTTTCAATTGTACAGTTATCTGTTTGAACTACGGAGTTCCCGTCTTTATAGGTACCGTAATTAAGGTTATCCGTCATCCAGCAGTTGCCTCCCATGAAAGCGGTATGGTAGGTTTTAGAATCCCGGATGTCGGTCATGAGGGAGCCGCAGGCGAACGTGGGGTTAGGCTGTACGGTGATGGTAATGAAAGCAGGAGAGGTAGCAGGGCAGTTGTACTCTTCAGAAGTGTATTTGTAATAGAGGTTAAAGGTTTGCAAGCCAGTTCCCGGAGCCTTACCGGGATTGAAATAAAAGTTCCCCAAGGCATCGGATTCCAGGGGTGATGTAGGCATGACAGGAGGGATGATCAGGTATTCCCCCTTCAATGGGGTAGATGTCAACGGGGGTTTTCCACCTTTGAGCAGAAAGCGTTTAGCGTTTCGGTTGGTCGTCACATCAAAACAATTGGTAATGGATACATCAGGCCTGGGGTTAATAGTGACCGTAAGGGGAGGAGTTGAGGTGGAACTGCAAGTTAAATATGCAGTGGGGTGGGTTTGGGCCAGCAGAGTCAGTTTAGCTGTTCCGGGCAAGGTCCAGGTGACGCTGGCCGGGTTGGCTTTAATATCGTCAATGGTACCGTTTCCTCCCAAAAGGGGAGCGATAGACCAGGTGTATTCATAAGTTGGGTCGCTGGTCGCGGTATAGAAATATTTCGTAGGATATTGCTGGCAGACAGTATTTGTGCCGGTAAATGTTGAAACCGGGAGAGGATGCACGGTAACATTAAATGTGGCAGGTAGAAGAGCATCGCAAGAATTGCTATTGGTATAATTCACTTTGACCCACTGAGGCAGTGATGCATCATTCCAAAGGATAGTTATAGAGGAATTGGTGGTTCCACCGCCCGCAAGCTTGGTTCCACCGGTTGAGAAAGTCCAGGTATAATTTGTCATCCCTGTTTCGGTGGAGTATGTTTCAGAGGAGGATTGACAGATCTCATTATGCCCATTGCCTGAAGTGATAGTAGGAGAGGGAGAAGGATTCAGGGTAAAGAAGATGTCTTTTTGAACTCCCTGGCAGCTATTGGCAAAGGGTGTAATATAGTAATGGATGGTTACAGGACTGGCAGAGTTGTTGGTCAGATTGTCGTTTATTGAAGTTCCGGTGACGGTTCCAACAGGCAGCCCGGTAACAGTACCAGGAGGTACGCAGTCGGCCGTCCACTGGTAAGATGGATTAGCAGCAGGATTAGTCAAATCCACATCCATGGTAAGGGTCATTTTGAAGTCATTCCTTGAACATAATGGCCCGGGATTAGTATTGGTGACGTGGGGGGTGGGATTTACGTAAATAATATAATCTTTATGAGGACCGGCGCAGGTAACATTATCCTGGGCGTATGAGGGTATGATCGTGTAAGTCGCTGATCCCTGGGTTCGTGGGATCACAGTATTGTTATTAAGAGTCTGTGCAGAGATATCCCCGGTTCCATTGGGTGTATTCCCGGTAATTCCAGCAGTGGCAAGGGAGGTCCAGGTGAAAGTGGATGTTGAAGGATCAGCCGCAAGGTTTACCACCGTACTTGCAATATCAGAACAGACGGTTTGGGAAAGCACAGTATTCGTAACATTGGGTAAAGGATTGACCTTGACGGTATAGGTTTTTACAGGGCCATAACATGGCAAACCCGCAGCATCAGGTACTGAGGCCTTGATGCTAAAGATAATGGATTCCTGGATTTTAGGAAGTGATGAATTATTCGTTGGAATAAATGCTACAATGGGGTTCGATGTTCCTGAGGTTGGCGGACAATTAGTAATATCGGAACCACAGGTGTTTGACCAGCTGTAGCTTGGTGTGAGAGTTGGATCCGTTAAATTAGTTTGGAGGCTGATAGGCTGGGTAGTGGTAGCACTGCAGATGGTCTGTTCCGAACTTGGAAGGGTCTGAACAATTGTTTGAACAATCGGTTTGGGGTTGACATTGAATGTAAAAGGAGTGGATGAAGTAGCCGGGCAACCGTTTGCTTTTGGTGAAATGCTGAATACAACAGGCTCAAGGATGGTACCGGAATTAGAAAGGGTCTGATCAATAGGGCCGGCACAGTCGGTACACAGGATCTTTAAAGGATCTGGTGTTATAGTTGAAGCATTTCCAATGGCAGTCCAGGAAAAAGTTGTGCTGGTTTCGGTTCCGATGACATCTGAACTTAGCGTCACCTGAGCATTGTTCCCGGAACAAATAGTCTGAGGTGTAGTTGGCGAAAATTTAACATCTGGTATCGGACGTATCTCAGCTGTGAATTTGGTCCTGGCGCTTGCACAATGTGGCGGGTTAACGTTATCAACGGCCTGCACGTAATAATCTGTTGTAGTAGTCAGATCAGGTGTTGTAAAAGATGTCCCGGTGTATAATAGATTCCCGTTAACGGCAGCATCGTACCATTCGATGTCGCAATTCGTTTGTGGAACTGCGTTAAGTGTAACAACACCATGGTCGCAATGGTAGAATGGAGGATCGAATTGGACAGGCTGATTAGGTGCAGCCAAAGCATGGACTACCACGGGTGTCCTGGTAGAACTAAAGCATTCATAACCGGGAGTGGGATTGAAGGCTTCAGCATAAAAAGTAAATGTCCCTTCAGTAGTTAAATTTTGAGCAAATGGTTGTCCAGAGGTTGAAGGGCCTAATAGTGTTCCATTGATTGGCTGATCGTACCATCTTACAATTTCTCCATTCAGCACAAAAGCCTGTATATTAACTGGGCCTGTGCCGCAACGGTCAAAATTATAATTAGGGGGGAGTGTGGGTGCAGGTGGTGTGACGATTTGTACTGGATAGATTGTGGCCTCATCAGTACTCGCCGAATACCACCAGGTATTAATCATCTTATCATGGCACATAGTTTCATCACTTGTCCATTTATGGCATCCTCCATCATCTCCTGCAACCGGAGTACAACCGGTTATAGAATTATCCTGCTGAGGCGGGTCAGTACATGTCATACCAGTATACTTCTTAATAAGTTTTGAGTCATCCCAATATGTTTTTGGGTTGTTTGCACCTGAACTGACAGGTGGCCTGACCAGAGTAACTTTAAATCCGTTTAAATTGTCTTCAATGTCCCATAATGGCAGATTAGTAAGCCCGTTTACAAATGTCACTTGTGCGGTGAATGAAGTTCCATCCGGGACAAGTGTCCCTGAACCGTCTTTACCATCCCATGGAATAGTGCTAAAACCTGAAGTGACTTTGTTTGATAACTGCCTGCTAGTTAGTGGGGTCGGGAAGGTTAAGGTTATATTGATATTGCCGGGCTTATTGACACTGAGATAGATAAGTTTGTTCCCACTGCAAGGAGCATATGCCGGATCAAAATCCATATAGGGATATTGAGGTTTATTGGTCATCTGTCCGTATGCCCCATCAAGGTAAATTGCAGGATCCGGGTTGTTAAGAAAAATTTTATACTGCGCTATATTGGCAAAGGTGCCTGATGTATTATTGTTGTTCGATTGACGGTCTGCAATGGGATCGGTGCTACTTAGGCAGCCATGTTCATTGCAATAGACCATGCATTCACCAATATAAGCATTTTTAAATTTACAAAGTGTGGTTATTCCATCATCTGAATAAACATAAAAGCTTCCTGAAAATGGATCTGAAGTAGGAGGTGCCAAGGCGGCATAAAATCTCCATGCCTGTGCAAACACCCTTCCGTTGATGAAATCTCCCGCAAGAGCAGGGTCATTAGCTCCGGTGACTACCTGGAAATCAAAGTATTGATAGCCAGGGGTGCCTACTGCAGGTAAATCCATATAATAATCTCCTGAAGGGTCAGAAGAGGTAAAATCAATTTTTACAGGGTCATACCCGGCATTTGCTGCTCCAAGTGGTCCATTGCAAGCTGCAAGATATGAATTGATCAAACCTGCACTCGCAGTTATGTTCCCACTTGCTTTTACGCTTCCAGCAGGGTAATGTAATGTGTAGGCTGCTGTACTGCTTAAACCAAATAAGAGCCTTTCCTGATAAGAAGCAAGTGGATCGATTTCAATATGGATATACAGTCTGTGATTTGCAGGACAAACAGCATTCATATAACCACTCCCGGAATATAAACCGCCCTTTTCCGCTTCAGTAGGTCTGATCTGTAAAGTTCCTTCAGAAAAGACAGGACCAGGTAAGATACAATAAAATAAAATTCCAAGGGAAAAGGAAATCGCTTTAGAAAGCTTTATTATCATTTACCTGTTTTTAATAAAGATGAAATAATTATAAACCTAACAAAATTAGTAATAAATTACAAATACTAAAATTTTCA
>CAILVF010000027.1 GCA_903837605.1 uncultured Bacteroidales bacterium
ACTACGGTAACCCAGCATCTGAAAGAATTGAAGGATGCCGGACTGATACAGGGAACGGTAGATGGCGTGAAAGTGAATTACTGCCTGGATCCGAAAAACATTTGTGAACTGGGGAAGGTATTCAGCCGGTTTTATGAGGTGATCAATATCAAGAGTGTTTATAATTGCAAGTAAGAATTTTAAACAGGATGTACCATGTCAGAAGGAGCAAAAAAACATGCATTCTGATTACATAACCGGATCCCTGGCAACTAACGCCGGCACAGTTCCCCGGATCTCGACTGCCTGGAGTGTTAATGATATACTTAATACCATCAAGGTGAGGTGGGCCATCGGGAGGATGAACTATAAAGTTGAGCCCGGCTTATATGCCGTGGGAAACCCGGATAATGATTCGGAAATTTTTGTTACAGGCAATTTCAAACTCAGCTTTGACCATGTCAGGAAGGCACTCTCAGGAATGAATGCCTGGCTGCTGATCCTGAACACCAAAGGGATCAATGTTTGGTGTGCGGCCGGCAAAGGGACTTTCGGGACAAAGGAACTCATCAGCAGGATAGGCAAGACCGATCTGAGTAAAATTGTTACTCATCGCAGGCTCATCGTCCCCCAGCTTGGGGCTACCGGTGTTTCAGCTCACGAAGTGAAAGAACAAACTGGTTTCAGGGTGATATACGGACCAGTGAGGGCGGATGATATTTCTGAATTCATGAAGCAGGGCATGAAAGCAAGCAGGGAGATGCGCAGCGTTGAATTCCCCTTATGGGAGCGGATGAAACTCATCCCTGTAGAACTATCATATGGAAGGTATTACGTATTTCTTGTTCCTGCCCTGTTCATTTTATTATCGGGACTGAACAGGCAGGGATATTCCCTGGATCTTGCATTTGCGGATGGACTCAGGTCGGCATTCAATCTGTTGGTGGCCTACCTGGCCGGGCTTGCGGTTACACCCATGCTTCTGCCCTGGATCCCTTTCAGGCGTTTTGCGCTTAAAGGCCTGCTTGTTGGCTGGGTGGCAGCACTGGCACTTTACCTGCTTCATATGACAGGCCCGGGATGGACAGAGACAGTTTCGTGGTTCATGATGATAGGATCGCTCTCGTCCTTCCTGGCCATGAATTTCACGGGAAGCACTACATATACTTCACTTTCGGGCGTTCAGAAGGAAATGAAGACGGCATTGCCGCTTCAAATTGGCATGGCTGCCCTGGGCGTTATATTATGGATCATATCAAAATTTCTCACTGTATGAACGGATTGGTATACCTAAGCGATGTGGTCACACTGGAACTGGATCCCTCGAAATGCAAGGGTTGCATGATGTGCACCATTGTTTGTCCGCACAACGTATTTGAGATCGTCAACAAAAAAGCGATGATCGTAAACAGGGATCTCTGCATGGAATGCGGGGCCTGCGAAAAAAACTGCCGTGAGCATGCCATTACCGTGCGCTCCGGCGTAGGCTGTGCCGCCGGCATCATCAACGGGATCTTAAGGGGAACCGAACCCACCTGCGATTGCGGTTCTTCAGGCAACTGCTGCTGAGGCTGGCAGTGCTTAACGAATTTCCTGAAAAGAAACTTCAGAAATCACCATTTTCCTGGTCTGTACAAAGTTGTCACACTTCATCTGTACAAAATAAATTCCGGAGGATTGATGTAAAGGAGTTGCAGGAAAAATTACGGTATAGTTTCCAGGCTGTTTTTCTTCGTTCACAAGGCTTGCAACCTCAATTCCAAGCTGGTCAAAGACTTTGATTGTAACAAAAGCTCTTGTTTTCAGTTGATAGCCGATGACGGTTGAAGAATTGAAAGGATTGGGGGCATTTTGAGACAAATTGAAATCCTCTGAATTAAAGTTCACATTATTTATTCCGGTGAACAGGAAACCGACTTCATCTGACCATGGGCTCCACTTTAAATTATCGTCGCGGTAGCGGGCTCTGTACCAGTAATGTGTACCCAGGACAAAAACACTGGCGGGGACTTCTAATTTTGTGAGGTCGATCCCGGCATTTTGATTGATGGGAATAAAATCGGGCGAACCTGTGTTTTCAAATATATCCTCCCGGTCGCGGATCTTGTCCAGTACGGTTGTTGTATAGGAACCTTGTGTTGCCGTGATCTGGAATCGTGACGACATACAGGAATCCGCCCCTGTCATTGTTGTGGCAGAAAGGACCACAGGGTTTGCAGTATTGACAAGGGAGGCAACAGGTTTACCGGGAGCAGGCTGGTTCATCCTGAAGTGCCAGGTAGCAAGTGTCTGATTCAGCGGGTGCTCGGGCTTTCCCAATGTATGTGCTTCGGCAACATATGATTTGTCATCAACATTGATATCCATAATGACGTAGTTGTAATCATCGACGGTTTCCTGGATTTCAGGATAATCAACCGAACCTGAAAAATACCTGGTGAGCTCTGCTCCCCCTCCGCCTGCAAGGACCGTGCGAAAGTCATGCATCACTGTGTTCTGGGAGTTGGTATCTATGATTGCTCCTCTTTCAAAATCGTGGGCATGGCCGTAAGAATACTGGACCATTTTATAAAACTTCACGAACTCCCGGTAAAATGAAATGTCAACCGAATCGTTGTTCCCTTCTGTCCAGATCTCAGTATGCCAGGGGTGGTGGGCGAAAGTGAAAACGAGGTTTGTCCCGGGGTCGGCATCTGATTCAGTCAGGACCTTATTTAGCCAGGTTTTTTGTGTGGGTGCGCCAATGATTTTTTCATTGCTGTTAAGTACCACGAATTTGCAGCCGGCGATCTCAAAGGAATAGAACCGTTCATTATATGGTGTCGCGGCTACGGCTGAATCGGTGAAGTCCTCGTACTTCATGTAATCAAAATAAAACGCTGATTCGTGTTCATGGTTCCCGATGGCGACCATGAAGGGAAGGGAACAGGAAAGATTTGCGATCTTGGTAAAATACTCGGTCTGGAAACGTGCGATATCCCTGCCGGTCCACACGATATCTCCTGTATGCATGACCAGGTTGACCGAATCGTACCAGGTAGTTCCGTATTTTGTTTGCAAGGTTTGCTGAACATTCTGACAAAGTTCGCCAAGGTTGGACGGGATGGTGTCGTTGTACCTGGAATCCCCGAAAATGACAAAACGGATATGCCTCCCTGCCGTTCCCGGAAGAGGTTCACTCCTGAACGGATAAACCTCTGACGAATCACTCCCGCTTATGCAGCGGTAATAATACCTTGTATCAGGTGTAAGGCCGGTCAGTTTGACCGTATGCCAGTGTTTTCCGCCGATATTCTGGAATGAGCCGGTCTGTACCTGGTTAAGACTTGTAAGGGCCAGGCCATACCTGACTTTTGTAAAAGATGTGTCATTTGAATGCCAGCAGATATAGATTGAAGTGGGCGTAGGTGTTTGCAGGTAAGGGTTTACCTGTGCCTGCAAATCTATGGTCCCAACCAGGGACAGGAGAAAAAGTTCTGTGATCAGAAAAGTTCTCATTTTGTAATTTTAAATGTTTCAAAGACTGTATGCTGCCCAGTATAGCCTTGAAAGCTGTTCACAGTCGTGGTGTTCCCCGAAACGTCGATCACAGTGTAGTAATACGTTTTTTTGGCATTATGTACATCCCATTCGGCCCTGACGGTCGGATCGATGTAGCCCCCTCCTGAACCTGCACCGCAGGTGCCGCAAAGAAGTTGTACCACGTTACCCGACCAGGCAGGGACAGGATGCACAGGCTGCGGATACGGCACTAAACTGGGGTCAATGGTCCTTCGTGCATACAAATGCGAATGTCCGCAGGCGTAGAAATCGAACTTATGTGTATCGATAAAGGACCAGAGCGTCGTGATTGTCGTATCTGCTTCTGATGCTTCAGTAGAGTCGTTGTCGACATAATAATAGGGCACATGGATGAAGAGGAATTTATGCAGGGCGCTGGTCTGGGCCACCTGGGTTTTCAACCAGTTCATTTGTGTTGTATCGATATGGCCACCCATGTTTATCTTCTGGGTATCCTTCGTTACATAATAACAATCCATTACCGCAAAAAAGGAGCTGGTAGCCTGGTCGCTGAAGGAATACACCAGGTGTTCATATCCGGCCGGTCCGTTTGCAGGACTTTCGTTAAAAGTAGTTTGGAAATGTTGCTGGTTCACGAGAAAGTAACCATACGAAGCGTGCTCATGATAAAGTTCATGATTGCCGACGGCTGCGTATAAGGGGATCCCCTTGTTGATCAATTTTGAAAAGAGGTTTTTAAACATCTGGAAAGTGTATTCCTTGTTCATATAGCCCCTGTAGCACATATCACCGCCGAATACCACAAATGACGGTTTCGGGTTTAAGGTGTCTATCTCGCGGATGATGGGGCTCAGTGCCGCAGAGTCAACCGGGAATCCTAGCGAGTCACCCCGGCTGTCGGCCAGGAAAACGAAACGAAGCTTGCCACTCGTCCCGTCAGGTGGCTGTGTGTCGGAACTGCTTTTTTTACAGGCGCCCAGCATCGTGGTAACAATAACAATCAGGGCCAGGGCCAATACCCGGGATGTGATTTTCAGCTTGAACAACATAGATTTTCTCCTTTCTTACTTTAGATTTATTCAGAAAGCAAACATAAGCCTAACTGGTTCAGTGTACAATAGGGTAAATTCTGAATATGACTAAGTGGAAACCCTTATTTTCCATATGTATTAATAAAACCAGATTGGAACCGGCCATGCCGTCAAGCGGATTGTCTCCTTGCACATTTAAAAAAATCTTATTTTAGCCTTGCAGACGATATCCTACAATGGCTCTGCCTCATCTGCGTTTAACTGCCAACCTGATGCCCTGGGGCCAATACATTACAATTACCTTTCTGCCGCAGCTGCTTGAATTATAAAGCAAATCCAATCTATGGCTACTGATATAAATAAGATAATCGCAAACCTCCTTGAATTTTATGATTTTAACAATAAGACCATTGTCACCGTTGGCGCAGGGGGAGGACAACTTATTGAATACGGCCGTATTTCAAAACATGTCATTGCGGTCGATTATGACCGGGAAGCCCTGGACAAACTAAAGGAAACCCTGGTAAAATCATGTCTTGAAGATAAATTTGAATTGGTTCATTCTGATTTTAATCGTTCAGGTGTAAAAGGCGATGTAGTGATGTTTGAATTCTGCCTTCATGAGATGGAAGACCCGCTCTCTGCATTGCAATATGCCTTGACCATTGCACCTGAAATTCTCATACTTGATCACTGGCCGGATTCTCGATGGGCTTTTTTCGGGGATGAGGATCAAAAAATTGTTAAAAGCTGGTCGGCACTTAACGAATTCCCTTTAAAGAAAATTCAGAAATTCGATACCTTTCAGTTTTTTCACGTTTACGAAGAGCTCTATCAAAAAGTGAAACCGCAGGGAGAGGTTTCGATCAACAGGATAAAGGGTTTTCAAGGCAAAACGAATTTTACAATTCCTATGTCGTATGGATTTGCATTAATTTAGTTGTTCATAATGGTATAAAATATGTTCCCGCGCATCTTTGAATTCTCCACTTAAAATGAAAACGAAAGACGATATTTTCCCGGTTGAAGTTTATGCCGGAAGTATTTGGGAAGTTGAAATGGTTAAAAGCCTCCTGGAGAATGCCGAAATAGAAACATTCTTACAGGATGAGAATACAGGCACTTTAGCTCCATGGTACACTGCGGGCGGGGGAGCGGGTTCGGTTAAGGTTGTGGTTTCAAATCTGGATTTTGAAAAGGCAAGATGGATCATTGAGGAATATGAAAATAATGAGAAGAAATAGCAGCTTAAATTCAATTTTAGCGGTACGCATTAAGAATAATCGGGAAACTTCATCCGCAGACAAAAAAGCCAGATCGACCATTTAAGACCGGATTTGTTATTTTTTCCTGGACTTGTTTTTAGTTTTTTCAAGGTTCTCTATAACCCTGAATTTTACAATCTTTCATATTAAACTGAGCGGAAGTGGTTTGTTCAGGGGGAATTGAACAGTACCTTTCGCGGTTTAACCGGAATCAGGATCTCTTCTTCCGATTCAGGATCCTCGTGTTTGTACTTCTCCCCCATAACAGCAAAATGTGGCCTTTGGTCCAGGATGAAATCCGAACCTGGAAGCCAGGTCCTGAATATATAATCGTAGGTGATAGGCCCGCTACCGGCAGGGCCTTTGTGTGTGAAGATTGCATACAAGCCCCCGGGAGATGTAAGAGTTTCCATATATTCCGGAACATTCTTGAAGATATTTACTTCTACTGCCGCCCACTTCTCAAATTCTGCATCAGGATTGAAATTGTCAAAGAAGAAAGGCGGATAAACTTCTATGGAATAAAGTTCAGCGCCTTTGGCATTGTTAATTTCCTTTCGTGACAGCATGAAACTCTTCCAGAGTTCATACGTCCTGTTTGCCGAAAAAGACATTCTGAGCTTTTTACCCATGAATTTCTGCAAGGGCAGGATGATCAGGCGGGTCTCCATATCAGATTTGCAGGTTCAATGTAATTTTCTACAAATATAAATATTGGATGCAATTATTTCCGTTGAACCATGAAATCAGTTTCACAGAGAAGGATGAATAAAATAAAGCGCATAAATATCACTAATTGAATTTTTATTCGTTTCTTTGCATAAGAATATTTTTAAGGACATTTAAAATTTGCCATCATGTCAGAAACCTGCAGTACTAAAAAAGAGACTGTCCCTTTTAAAGAAAGACTAAGAACCTGGGACTTCTGGAAGCCAATATTGTTTGCTGCTTTTGGCGGACTTGGCGGTTTTTTGTATTACCATTTCGTGGGCTGTGCCTCGGGTACCTGTGCAATTACCAGCAACCCATATGCAAGCATAGCTTTCGGAGGATTCATGGGATATTTTTTAGTTAGCCGCCCTTGTGCATGTTGAACCCTTTTTAAACCAATTCTATGAGCAAGCAAATGTGGGATCAGAAGTATTCTGATCAGGAATATGTTTACGGGACTAGTCCGAATGAATTCTTTAAACTGGAGCTGGACAAACTTAAACCAGGAATAATTCTGTTTCCTGCCGAAGGAGAGGGTAGAAATGCAGTTTATGCCGCAGAAAATGGATGGGATGTCTGGGCTTTCGATCAAAGTAATGAAGGTAAGAAAAAGGCTGAAAATCTTGCTTTGCAAAGGAATGTTAAGATTGATTATCAGGTTTATGACCTGGAAACGCCTGATTATCCTGAAGGAAATTTCGATGCCATTGCCCTTGTATTCGTTCACAGCCCCGAACAGAAACGGCAGGCCATCCACAGAAACCTTCTCAGGTTCCTGAAGCCGGGAGGAAAATTGATCCTGGTCGGGTTTTCGAAAGAACAACTTAGGTACACATCCGGAGGCCCTAAAGAATTATCCTGGCTTTTTTCAATTGATGAATTGGAGGATGATTTTGCCAACCTGAATATAGTGTCAATAGTACAACTGGAAACTATGATTGAGGAAGGCGATCATCACAAGGGCAAAGCTTCAGTCATTCAGTTGCTTGCAGGTAAGTGATTTATTCAGAACCCTTAAAATGATCATCCTGCCTGTAGAACAGGCAGGCATCTCTTAAGCATTCCTTGTTATTGTCAGAAAATTCGCATCGGACTACTGTAGAATCCAAAGTTACACTGAATTTCTCTCTTAAAAATTCAATGGATTCATTAAGAGCAAGGTAAGTATCCCTTTTACAGCATCTCGGTCCACCATGCATTGCAATGGATACTAAGCTTTTCCCAGTGATAAGGTTGCTCAAACTCCATTCTTCTTTTGCAAGCGGCGTAGAACCTGTTATAATGCTGATAAATATACCGGTACCAACTCCGGCCCCGCAATTTCCATGGGTTCCGCAGAAGCCGCCAGGGATTTTTTCGGCCCGTTTCCGGGCAATTGAAATTTTCGCTGCCTTATCCGGATCATTAAAATAGTTATAGTAGGCGGATATCAGTACAGCAGGTACCAGAAAGTGATGTTCGTTGCCATGCATCTTGATCTTGTCGCTATGCATCAGCTCAGTAGCCATTTCAACAGGGTTAAAGGATGTTGTATTGGCACAATACGTCTCTATAAGGTCTATGCCTGACTTTGCATGGCATGTATCGCAAACGAAGTGGTTGTTAGTGCAGGTAACATTCGTTTGGAATGTTCCTTTACAATAATAACATTCCAAAGGTTTGTAGTCTTCACCGTATTGAAGATCAGTACCACAGATCAAACAACCATGATTAATAATCATAATGGGATTTTTAAAAAATAAATCGCGATAAAGTACAAACCGCCCAGTATGAAAAGCACTGCCACCGCCCGCCTGAACCAGAGTTCAAAGAGTTTGATGCGGTTATAGAAATTTCCAATCGACCCTATACTGAACGCGATGATATAAGAGATCAGTATTACAGGTAAACCTGTGGCAACGGCAAAAACCAGGGGCAGAAGAATACCCAGTTTACTGGTCAATGTCATCGGGATCAGCATCCCAAAGTACAGCACACCGCTGTATGGACAAAAGGCGAGAGCGAAAAGACAACCTAAAGCAAAAGCACCCCAAAAACTGCTCACTTTTAATTTTCGGGTAAACTGCTCAGTAAGGTTACTTAATGAAAATTTCCCAAGGGATATAAAATCAAGCATTAAAACACCAATAATCAGTAAAAGGATCCCGATATACTTTTCACCGTTCGATTGAAGAAACCTTGAAATATGGAATTTACTTGCTCCGAAATATAAGATAGTCCCAAGCAGGGTATAACTGAAAGCCCTTCCTGCAGTATAGATCAATCCGTTTAGGAAAACTCTTCGTTTATTTTCTATCTCCTTGCTTATGTATGCTGTTGCAGTAATATTGGTGGCAAGCGGACAAGGACTTATAGCTGTCATAAGCCCCAGGATAAATGCCGATAGCAATGGGAACTGAACTGAATCCAGTATATTTTGAAGAGAGTTCACGAGGTTTATTTCATGAGTTCGTTGATCTTATCTTTAAGCCCGCTGATGAATTTTTCGGGCTTAATACGAGCATAAGAGAAAGCAAAATCAGTCATGTCGTTTTTCTTTTCTTTACCTGCCTCAGTTTTTGTTAAAAATAATGCTGAACCGCTGGCCTCATACTTTTCTGCAATGGCTTTATTCTTACTGTCATCCACATTAATGACGGTAAGCTTAATCGATCCCTTTTTCAGCTGGTCCGAAAAATAGGCGTTCAGGGTTTTCCTGGTATTTTCTTCAATGGCCATGCAGGTCGGGCACCTGCGGGTTGCATGGAAATAAATCACATCCAGTGTTGTTGTGGGTTTCTGAGCCATCAATGTTAAAACGAGTAACATGCCCGGAAAGAATGAAGTTAAAATTTTGCGTTTCATTTACTATCTTTTAATACTTAGCCATCAGTCTGTTTTGAGTTCTCCTGGTACATTTCCTGCAACTTGCTTCAGAATCTGGGGCCTGGACTTGCCGGGGTTCATACCTTTGATCCTGCTAATAGAATCATTCAGCCAAAGCTGCCAGCTTAATAAATTCCTTGATCTCTTCTATAGCAGGCACTTTCCCATTCATCACCACTTTCTCGTTTATAACAAGCGCCGGCGTACTCAGTATTTTGTATTCAAGAATTTTCGTAATGTCGTCGACCTTTATAACTTCAGCTACGTTTCCCAGCTCAGATACCGCCTGCCTTGTATATTTTTCAAGCGTCTTACAATTTGTGCATCCGGTTCCAAGGATTTTTATGATCATCCAGTTTGTTGTCAGAAGTTAAATATTAACACAACATTGTTTATATAACGCAAATATACGATACATTATTCAGGCTACTGAAAAAAGTGTCGTTTGATCTCTCGGGGCTAATAGGCGTTCAACGTGAAGGATGGAAATTCAATGAAAAGGCTTAGGAACGAGTCGGGAAAATAAAGCGCATAAATATCACTAACTGAATTTTTATTCGTTACTTTGCACAAATATTTTCAATATGTCAGATTCATGCAATACTAAAAAGGAGCTGGTCCCATTTAAGGAAAGGCTGAGAACCTGGGATTTCTGGAAGCCCATCATGTTTACTGCTTTGGGCGGACTGGGTGGTTTTTTATATTATCACTTCATTGGCTGTGCCTCGGGTACATGTGCGATTACCAGCAATCCATATGCCAGTATTGCGTTCGGAGGCTTTCTCGGATACTTTATTGTCAATCGCCCTTGTGCCTGCTGATTCCTATTCAATTAGGCCGCGTTTTTCGAAATGGTTGACCTTATACTCAGTGACGGAAATACCGGTCACTGCTTTAAACTGTGTCGATAAATATTGTGCGCTGCTGTAACCCATCATGTAAGCAATCTCACTAAGGGTAAATTCACCATAACTGATCAATTCCTTTGCTTTTTCAATTTTGCATTCAATGGTGAATTTTTCTAATGTGGTATTTTCATGTCTTGAGAACAGCGATGACAGATAGGGGTAAGATTTGTTAAACCGTTCGACAAGATAATCGGAATTGCGCACCATAGCATTATAGGTTGTGTTGTAAACCAAATCTATTACAGCTTTCTTGATTTGTTCAACAAGTACTTTCTCCTTATTTTCAAGGATCTCAAACCCGAGTTGATCCAGGATACCTTTAATGACTCTCCAGGGAACTTTTCGCGGATCGTAGAGCAATCTTACAAAGCCGATGTCAATATCAAGGATTTCAATGCCCTCAATGGTAAATTCTTTTCTTAGCAAGAGAACACAACATCTGCAAGTCATATTTTTAAGATGGATTATCCTTTCTTTCAGCATCTTTTTCTCTAGCTTTTATAAACTCCAATTAATGATCATCTGTTTCGCAGAATAACCCTGGCCTTCCTCACTTATCCTGAAACATAATACTAAACGAGACCGGGACAAGTGATAATTCATTTGCCCCAGCCCCTTAATCGATTTCAAAATTAATTGCAATGGCAGCTTCCAAAACCGGTTTCATGTTCAGAGGTTACTATCGCATTGAATTCATCCTGTGACAGGTATTGAGGAGTATATGTCCCGCCGTGAAACAGAACATTGGCATAAAAGGATCGCAGATGATTTCTTGACCCGCGCATGAGATTAGTAAATACGCAGGTGATATCCTGGTTGTCAATGGTCAGCAGATGGTCTTTAAGATCTCTGATGTCCAGATCTTCAATCGTAGCTCCCACAATAAGACCATTAATTAATGATGTGGAACCTGAACTTATTAAATTATTGTATAAAGTTTGAAGGCTTTGATTGGTGAATGTTCCTGTAAGGTGATTTGCAGCAGGATCCACCAGCCCGTACTTACCAATCAGGGCTTTAACCATATCGGTATGCCTTTGTTCGCTTCTGGTGATGTTTCTGAAGATAGGCTTAGTGTATAACTGGCTTAGTGTATAATATACATCATGAGCAAGAAGTTCTTCTTCCCGCATTATGACCAGCGCCTCTGTTTCCGATGTACTCAAAGGTTCAACTGGCAAGGAATCGATACAATAATTACACCCGCTTAGTGTGGTATCGGAATAGTTGTAACTCATTAATGCATCCTTGTTTTGAGAGTTTCCGTTGGATGCTGAAGCATTGTTGTCTTTTGTACATCCGTTCAATGATAATATCACAAATGATAAGCTCATTATTAGTATCATCCCGCCTGTTAATTTTTCTGTTTTCTTCATGATAAGTGTTTTAAAGTGGTTATTTGAATTGAATCTTGCCGACCGACAGTTCTTGTTAAATGATATTATGGTAGCTACTTTATTAATAGACGAAGGGAATGATTAAAACTTGCGGTCATAATTAAAATTCTTCATGTGTTTTTACTTTTCTATGGAAATTGTGTAGCTGCACTTCATGGTTCAGGATAACCAGGTTCCCATAAAGTTTAGTAATTTCGGGTTGCCATTTTTTCTAATATGCCTGATTTCAGATTAAAGGTTTTTCATTCTGCAGCCACTCACCTGAGTTTTACAAAGGCGGCTGCTGAACTGTTTATAACGCAGCCTGCCGTCACTAAAAATATCCAGGAGCTGGAGAAAGAGTTTGACATCCGCCTATTTGAAAGGAAAGGAAGTAAGATCATCCTTACTCCGGCGGGCCAAATCCTGTTGAACTATACCCGGCAGATAATTGGTGTTTATAAGCAAATTGAGTTTGACTTCAGTATTCTTAAAAAGAAATTTTCAGGCAGCCTTCAATTAGGTGCAAGTACAACCATAGGGCAATATGTTTTGCCTCCTGTACTTGCCAAATTTTATCAGAGGTTTCCTCAGATCAAACTGTCTTTGATCAATGATAATACTGAAAAGATTGAGGCCGCATTAATTGATAAAAGGATACAGTTGGGGATGGTTGAAGGCAGGACAAAGAACAAGGACCTGAAGTACATTCCTTTCATTAAAGATGAGCTGGTGCCGGTTGTTCATACCAGCCAGCCATTGGCCAGGCATAATGAAATAGAATTAGCGGAATTAAAAAGGATCCCTTTAGTTTTCAGGGAAAGAGGATCAGGAAGCCTTGAGGTTATTGAGCACGCGCTGGCTTCACATAAAATTCAATTATCTGATTTGAAGGTGGCCATGTACCTGGGCAGTACCGAAAGCATCAAATCCTTTCTGGCTAATTCCAATTGCCTGGGTTTTATCTCTATTGCAGCTATCGCAAAAGAAATTGCAAACGGGGAGTTTAAAATCATCGATATTCCTCAACTCAACATACCCCGCACATTTTATTTCGTCCATCTTCACGGAAAGTCTGACGGCCTGGCCGATACTTTCATGCATTTCGCCCTTCGGCATTATAACCAAAAGTAATTCAGCATAAATTTTTCCATCTTGGGCAGCCTCCCGGTTGTCCCGACATTTGCAGTCCGCATTAAGTTAAAAAGGATCAGCAAATGAATCAGAATGAAATAGTACGCAAACTTATTTTTATACTCGCTGCAGTTGCATGCCTTACACCCTGGATTGAGCCTCCTGTCGCCTTGTTCCTGGGGATTGTTTTGTCACAGGTAATCGGACATCCATATGAAAAATATAATCATAAGGCGACAGGGTTACTGTTGAAGATTTCTGTGGTTGGACTTGGTTTTGGGATGAATGCATTCGAGGCTGCCAAAGCAGGGAAACAGGGGATATTGTTTACGGTTGCCTCGATCAGCCTGACTTTAATAATTGGTTTGATTGCCGGCAGACTAATGGTTGTAAACAAGAGAATCTCAATTCTTATTTCCACGGGAACAGCAATCTGCGGAGGCAGCGCCATTGCTGCAGTTGCTCCGGTGATCGGAGCCAAAGAAAATGAAATCTCCGTTTCACTTGCAACAGTATTTATACTGAATTCCGTTGCTTTGGTGCTCTTTCCCTTGATCGGGCTCTGGCTTCATTTAAGCCAGTCACAGTTCGGCTTATGGGCAGCAATAGCTATTCATGATACCAGCTCGGTGGTAGGTGCAGCGCATAAATTCGGCGCCCAGGCGTTACAAATTGCCACTACGGTAAAACTTGAAAGAGCCCTTTGGATCATTCCAGTCTCATTCATCATGGCCATTGCATTTAAAAGCAGTAAGAACAAAGTGAAGATACCCTGGTTCATTCTATTTTTTGTCCTGGCAATGATTGCAAATACCTTCCTGCCGCAGTTAATGCAGGCCGATCAAATTATCGTAATCCTGGCCAAACGAGGCCTTACCCTTACTTTATTCCTGATTGGCGCAGGTCTTACAAGGGAAGCCTTAAAAACAGTGAGTTTCCGGCCGATGATACTTGGAGTGTTTCTATGGATATTGATCTCGCTGAGTTCATTGTTTGTAATCCTGCATTTGATCAATTAAAAAGTGATCAGATGTTCACTTTCCATGTCCTGTTGTGTAAGCTCCTTCATCAATATTCTATTTCATGCAATGTAATTGTTATAGGAATGTTTTCTCGTATTGTATTCGCTTTAGCTAGTTAATAAAGATTTAAGTATTGATTATTTTTACACCCGGTTATAAACTGAAATTTTAGGACTTTAAACGAACATTTATTTATGGACACTTCAACAGTACTTATTCTAATCGCCATTGGTTTGATGGCAGGGATTTTCGGTGGAATTTTTGGTGTTGGTGGGGCAGTAATAATGATCCCTGCCCTGGTTTATTTTTTAGGAGTTGACCAGCATACTGCACAGGGAACAAGTTTAGCTGTTATGTTACCGCCAATCGGACTATTTGCAGCATATAATTATTATAAAGCTGGCCAGGTTAATATATGGTATGCCGTAATTATTGCAATGACTTTTATGATAGGAGGCTATTTTGGTTCAATGATCGCATTAAAACTTCCTGAAAATCTCATGAAAAAGATTTTCGGAGTTTTCCTTCTGCTTACAGCCCTCCGTTTGATCTTCTCAAAGCAGGCCGGGGTTGTTGATTGATTCCCTAAAAAGATTTGACTATTCTCTTTATCCATTTCCAGGGAAACAGCATGGACACTTCCTTCTGGTAATCCCTGTAGACATCCCCGAATTCAGAGAGCAGCTTTTGTTCTTCGAGCAGGGTCCCCACAACAAGGTAAATACTCAGAATACTATTAATGATTAACCTTGTAGTGTCGAGGTGCCCGGCCCAGATCAGGAGAAATGAGCCTGAATAGAAAGGATGTCTCACAACTCCCATAATGCCTCCTTTTTCAATCATCCCGCTGTTGTTGATCAATCCGTGATTTACACCTTCCTGTACCTGGTTTATTCCCAGGAAGGTCCTCATGCTGTAATGCCGTGAACCTGCGTAAAAAATCCACAATCCTCCTATCAGCATCAAATACCTTACAGGAAGAAGATATCCATACCAGGTGAAAAAGGGTTTTTCCATGATAGAGTAGGAATAGATTACAACAGGTACAAGGAAAAGAATAGAGAAAATGTTATAGACCAATCGGTAGAACCTGTAATTTAAACCTATCTTTTCTTTCAGAAAATTAGTGAAAACTGGGGTTATCATCGCGCTGTGCAGGAAACAGAAGGTAGCCCAAAGAGCAATAAGAATCAGGAATTTCATAATCGATGGGAGTCAATTTCAGCTATATGTGTTGCATGATAATTTCATTCAATTGGCTTTTGCTTGCGACTCCTGATTGCCTCCAGACCAATTTGCCATTTTTAAAAATGCGGTGGGATGCGCGAGACGTCACTCGCTTGCTCCCGATACGCCGGCCTTTAATGCCGGGGTGCTTATGATTGATCTCGATGCGTGGAGGAAAATGGGGGTTTGGGG
>CAILVF010000028.1 GCA_903837605.1 uncultured Bacteroidales bacterium
ATACCAGAAAGCATCCGCGCTTAAGCCTTCGGAAGCATATCCGAAAACAAAGATCCAGGAAATTGACAAAGCGCTTGCCGAAATAGCACGCCTCAAGAAACTTGACGAGGATTACCTTGCAGCAATCAAAAAAGGGGACTCTTTATATAAAGCAAGCCAATTTGTACTGGCTAAGACCTCTTTTACTGATGCCTCACTATTAAAACCGGCAGAAGCCTATCCAAAGGAAAAGCTCGCTGCCGTTAACACTGCTCTTGCCGATATAGCCAAACAGCTGGCGATTGATAAGCAATATATGGATGCGGTTACCACGGCTGATAAACTGCTGTCTGCAAAATCGTATGCCGAAGCTAAAACCCAGTATACCGCTGCATTGGCAATCAAACCCGGCGAAGCCTACCCCGGTACTAAAATTTCAGAGATCAACAGGATACTGGAAGAAATAGCCAGGCAAAAGGCATTGGACGATCAGTACTCGGGTATGCTGGCAGCAGGAGAGAAACTCTTTACAGCAAAATCCTGGGTTGAAGCAAAAGCCCAATACCAGAAAGCATTAACACTTAAACCTGCCGAGATCCTTCCGAAACAGCGGATTACCAGTATTGACAGCATCAATGATGCCATCCAGAAACAAAAAGCCCTGGATGCCCAATATTCGGGCCTTATTACAAATGCCGATAAATTATTATCGGGAAAAACCTGGGACCAGGCCAGGTCGGAATATGAAAAGGCTTCCGCGATAAAACCCTCGGAAGCATATCCGAAAACAAAGATAGCTGAAATAGAAAAGGCCCTGGCCGACATTGCTGCAAGAAAGTCACGCGACAGCGCGTATGCCGTGACTATTTCGAACGCTGATAAATTGTTTGCAGCCAAATCGTTCGAGGAGGCTAAAGCAGAGTATCAGAAAGCATTGCAGTATAAGGCGGATGACCTTTACACCAGGACCAAAATAAGTGAAATAGACAAGACAATAGCTGATGTCTCAAGGCAAAAGGCCATGCTTGAAAGCAATTTCAAAGCCTCGGTGGCCAGGGCCGACCAGTTAATGGCTTCCAAATCATTTGATCAGGCAAAAACTGAATATTCCAAAGCCCTCGGCATCAAACCGGGAGAGCAATATCCGCAGGACAGGATTAAGGAAATCGATAACATACTTTCCGAACTGAAGGCCAAAGATGATGCGTTTAAAGCTTCCCTGGCCAAGGCCGACCAGATGTTGTTTGAAAAGAAATACGAGGATGCAAGGACTGAATATGAAAACTCACTCACCATTAAGCCCAACGAGCAATATCCGAAAAACAAGATCGATGAGATCAATAAAAAGCTCACCGAGGTGCAGGGCCGGAAAAAGACATTTGATGATCTCGTTGCTAAAGGAGACAACGCTTTCGGGAGCAGGGATTATGGCAAGGCAAGGGAATATATGCAACAGGCTGTGGCATTGTTCCCCGATGACAAATATGCAAAAGACAGGCTAGGCAGGGTGGGTATTGTGATCGACAGTCTTTACCGGGCCAATAAAGGGAAATACGATAAAGCCATTGCAGAGGCCGATAAATTCTATAACAGCTTTGAATTTGACAAGGCCATCGACGCCTATTCAGATGCGGCTGCCTTCCTGCCGATGGAGAATTATCCAAAGGAAATGATCGCGAGGATACATAAAACAATTTCAGAGAACGCGATTGCCGATGTCCTGAGCAGCCCTGTTACCGTAAATTCAAACGATGAAAAGAAGTTCAGCTTTACGCCTCTGAACATTGCGTCAAGGAAAGACAACTTCATTTATATCAAACTGAGGAACCTTTCGGCCAAACCCTTCAGCGTTTTGCTCCGCTACGGTAAGGATAAGACACTTACAGGCGGTGTTGTGATAAGGAATCTCAGTACCGATGGAAAAGTGAACGAAAGGCTGATCAGCGTGAGGGAACAGGATGCATGGTACCGTTTGGATAATGATTATATCAGCCTTTATCCCCAGGGTGGTGATATTGAAGTTACCTTTATCCAGGTTTCGAAAGCCAGGTAAGAGAAAATCATTATTTTTGCCTTTGTTTTCCGAAGCATTTACGTTTTATACTCCTTTCCTATGCCATGCATGAATATCCACGTCGACAACGAGTTCCGCTTAAGATTCAAAGATCTCTGGAGGCTTATCGGCAATTCCCCCTTACTGGTCATCAATTTTAACTACAAGGGCCGGAAACGAACAATTTACGCTAAGGCAGAACATTATAATATAACAGGGAGCATAAAAGACAGGATGGCCCTTTATATTATGGAAAAGGCCTATCATGAAGGGCGAATCAAAAAGGAAGATACTATAGTTGAGGCTACAAGCGGGAACACCGGCATTGCATTTTCGGCCATTGGAAAGGCCCTGGGCCACAAAGTCCGCATCATCATGCCCGACTGGATGAGCAAGGAGAGGGTGGATATTATCAAGGGCCTTGGGGCTGAAATAATCCCGATCTCAAAGGCGGAGGGAGGCTTCCTGGGAAGTATAAAACTTTCGGAAGAGATTGCCGCAAGGGAGCCAAATATATTCCTGCCTCAGCAATTCTCCAATGAAGCCAACGCGGAAGCTCATGAGAAGACTACCGGGCCGGAGATCTGGTCACAGCTCACATTCCATGGCGTCACTCCTGATGCGTTTGTTGCCGGTGTGGGAACCGGCGGCACCGTCATGGGGGTGGGAAGGTTTCTCAGGAAAATGAACCCGAAGGTTAAAATTCATCCGCTTGAACCTGCGGAATCGCCAACCATGTCGACCGGCCATAAGGTTGGGACTCACCGTATCCAGGGCATTTCCGACGAATTTATACCGGCTTTGATAAAACTGGACCAGCTTGACCGCATCGTTGCAGTCCCCGACGGCGATTCGATCATAATGGCACAGAAGCTGTCACGGGAACTCGGTCTTGCTGTGGGTATTTCTTCAGGCGCTAATTTCCTCGGAGCCCTTCAGATTCAAAATGAAATGGGACCTGAAACGAAAGTCGTGACAGTATTTGCCGATTGCAATAAAAAATACCTGAGTACAGATCTGATGCGCGTGGAACCTGTGAAGCCCGGGTATGAAAGCCCGGAAATAGAACTGCTGAACTTTAAGGTCTTCAAGCGGGTTTGTGAAAACTGCTGCGATATGTTCGAATGCGAACTTAAGCCTTATACAAGGGCAAAGTAACCCTGAATATACTTCCTTTTTTTGGTTCGCTTGCTACAAAAACGCTTCCCCCGTTTTTCTCGATAAATTCTTTCGTAAGGATCAGCCCCAGGCCTGTGCCAGGCTCTTTGTTGGTTCCCGGCCTTGATACTGAAACATCAATCCTGAATAGCTTAGCCACTTCTTCGGGGCTCATTCCTATCCCGCTGTCTTCTACACATACCTCGACATGGGATTCGGCACTGCTGACCTTAACAGAGATGGACCCCGTTTCAGGGGTGTATTTAATAGCATTGGTAAGCAGGTTGTGAATTGCCGAACGGATCATGTTCCTGTCGGCTTTGATGATCGCCTGGTCTGAAACCTGGTATTCAAAGGATATGTTTTTGTGAGCTGCTGATGCTTTGATTGTTTCACTCAACGATCTTACCTCCCTTGCAAGGTCAAATACTTCCATTTCGAAATCTATCCTGCCGGTTTGTATCCTTGACCATTCGAGCAGGTTTTCGAGAAGGTTATACAACCTCTGGGAGTTGGAATGAATGATACCAATGAATTTCATCCTGTCTTCTTCTCCCAGGGTGGCATATTCATTCCTGAGCAGGTCAGAATAACCAAGCAGGTAATGAAACGGTGATTTAAGGTCATGCGCTAGTATCGAAAAGAACTTATCCTTGCTGATATTGCTTTCCTGCAACTCATCTGCATATTTTAAAATCCTTTCTTCCGCTTTTTTCCTTTCATGCACTTCTATTTCCAGGTTTTTCCGGTTTTCAAATGATTCACCCACCAGGTCTGCGATGGAACGAAATTCAGGATTGCCTTTTCCGATCCGGTTCAACCCATGGGGATCCTGCTTGTCGAGGCTGTGAGTGATAATTCTCATGGGAATGGTGATCCACCTTCTGATCAGGAGGTAAAAGAAGAGCAGTACGATAACGGCAAGGATAACAGGAATAAGAGTAAATAAATAGAACCAGCGGGTATCGGCTTTAAAGAATGTTTTTGAGTTGAAATCAATCCTCGCGATGTCATTGCCGGAAAAATCTTTCAGGAATATTGCAATCTCCGATGACCCGGTGTCAACAGGGTGGGCCGGGACTTTTTTCCCGTTTACTTCCAGGGGGTGCAATGAAATCATTGAATTTGAAGAATTCTCAAGATCTGAGATAGTGCCCTGGTCCCAAAGTTTTCCAAAGAGAAGGTACCCCCTGGCCCTGGTCTTTCTTGCAATATCAGTTGAGGGAACGATAATGGACCCGTAAAGCTCAAGCAAACCTGCATCGGTAATCTGAAAGAAATGGCAGGTTGGGGTTTCAAGAAATATCTGCTTCAGTCTTTCTTCATTTAGTGTTTGTTTTAGCCCTGCAGGGCCGGCCTCATCATAAACAGCCCATATCAGTTTCCTGTCAAGATTGTAAACCTGTAAAAAATCCAGATCCAATGTTTTCCTGCCCGTTACCAGGTTCTCACCGGCCCAAACCGAATCAGGGTGGTTGACGAAGGCGACCATCTGATCCCAGGCAGCATTATCTTCCAGGCTGATGTTTAGTGATCTCTGACGGCTGTTAAGAATACTTTGTATACTTATGGACGAATTCTCACGGTAGGCATAATTATAAAGCTTTTCTTCTTTTGCACGTGTAAAATGATAAGCCAGGGTCGAGATTATCAGGAACCCTGTAACCATCACTACCAGCCCCATTATTTTAAAATTCAGTTTCATTTAGCTTCAGATTGAAGTAACCCGTCAACAAATTACAACTAAAACAGATGTAAGGATCATACAGGCTCACTTTATTAGTAAGTGTGGCTTTTTCTCTTTGTTTTGTTGACTTTTTCGCCCTGATACGGCTTGTTAATTTTGATACCTGCTCCCGGGGCCGGGTCATCTGGGAGAATTCATCTCTGCTTGGAATGCAGTATGATCAGCGTAATCTCCGGCCTTATTCCAACCCGGCCTGCATATCCCACTGTCCCCAGTCCCCTGTTTACATATAAGCTGGAGGTGAAACCAGCTTTGTTTTTTGTGTAGAATCCTCCCCAGAGAGGATTTGACCAGGACAGGATGCTCCATTTCAGGGTTCCGCTTTCAATACCGAGCTGGCCGCCATGCGTGTGACCCGAAAGTGTAAGATCTATTTCGGGATGCTGCCTGCAGATGATGCTGTCCCAGTATGATGGATCATGTGAAAGCAGCAGGCAGAAACACGATCTGTTGATCCCATGTTCAGCTTTAATAATATCGCCGTATCGCTGAAACCTTTTTGTGGCTCCCCAGTTCTGAACCCCTATGATATTGATGCTGTCGGGACCCGACTTGATTGAAAGCGAACGGTTCAGCAAGAGGTTCCATCCGAGGTCTTTGTAAAAACGATGCAGATCCTCAAGATTCATGTTTTTCGCCAGTGGGTTTTCCCATCTCACATAATCTCCGTAATCATGGTTCCCCATGATGGCGACTATCCCGTAACGGGCATGCAGCTGTTTGAGATATTGGCTGAAACCTTTACCTTCGGCCGTGGAAAAAGTGAACATGTCGCCTGTGAAAACAATGAGGTCAGGCTTTAGTTCATTTATCCTGGCTACGGCTTCCTTTAGTTTCTCCCTGCAGGTCCAGTTCCCGAGATGAACGTCGGAAAACTGAACGATCCTGAAATTGTTGAATGAGGCCGGGACCCTGGCAGAAGGGAAGTCCACCGTGGTCACTTTAAAATCATATACCCAGGTTATCATGCCAAGGCCCAGGGTTAACCAGAAAAGCCCCCCGGTGATCCATGCGCCAAGTTCAATCCACCTTAGCCAGGCCGCCCTGGCATTAAACAGGAGGTAACTAAGAAGACCGATCAACCTGCTCAGGAGGGAGATGAGCAGGGGGATCATTTTTGCAACTATGGTCATCATCAGAAGGCTAAGCAGTATAGCCTTGACTGTAACGTTCCATAAGATAAAAGGCCGGAAAAACCCGAAGAGAACAAGTGCTGCCAGGCTGGCAGCAGGCAGCCAGTAAAGAAGGGTCAGCAGTATCCTGGTAAGCGGTTTAAGGCATAGGATCCGCTTGCGGACCAGGACCCATAATACCAAGTCCCCGAGGAGGAAAACGAACAGGAATATCAGCACTCCCTGGTACTTAGGGAAGAAAGAAAATAAAATCAGGATAAGGGCAATGGCGCCGGAAAAGAAAAGTGCAAGGCTTAATGCTTTCTTCATTTATTTTTCACATAATTCACCAGCCCTTTGGCTTTGAAGATCTCCATAAGTTTATCGGGCAGGGCCGAAAAGCCGAATTGCTTTTGGCCAATAAATACCAGTCCTTTCTCAAAATTGATATTAACCTCATCTCCTTGCTTATATGCTTCAACGGCTTCGGGAACAAGGAGGATTGGAAGGCCCTGGTTCACGGCTGAGCGGTAGAATATGCGGTTCACCGATTTGCAGATCACGGCTTTAACACCTGCAAAAGCAAGTCCTACAGCCGGATGTTCCCGGGAGCTTCCGCAACCGAAGTTGGCACCGGCCATAAGGATATCACCGGCTTTGATCCTTTCGGAGAAACTATTGTCAAATCCCTTGAACAGATGAGGCATGATCTTCTCAGGCTCTGAACTCTGTACATTGTATGTGAGGTTGCCAGCGAACATCTGGTCGGTATTCAGGTTGTCGACATCAGCATAGTTCCAGGTGCCGTTGGAGAAACGGTCTTCCCCTTCCCTGATATCGACTTTCGAGCTCTGGGGAGCATGATACGGGAATTTATCGCCTGCCTGAATGCCACGTGGATCGCTGATCTCTCCGGCAATCGCCGAAGCAGCCACGGCTGCCGGGGAAGCGAGGTAGACGTTGGAGGCGTTGTTGCCCATCCTTCCTTTGAAATTCCTGTTGGCAGTGGATATCACATTATAATTATCGGCCGGAATGCCTTGCCCGGTTCCAAGACAGGGCCCGCATGATGAGGCGAGTACGTTTGCCCCGGCATCCATGAAAATATCTATAAGCCCCTCTTTCATAGCCTGCTTGAATATTTCTTTGGAAGCAGGGATAATAATAAGCTGCATGAATTTTGCGACTTTCTTTCCTTTCAATACGCCGGCCGCTTCGCGGAGGTCTTCGAGCCTGCCGTTGGTACAGGTTCCGATAAGTGCTTCATGGATCTTTGTTCCCTGTACCTCTGATAAGGCCTTTACATTATCTACATGGTGAGGCGCAGCAACCACGGGGAAAATATCATTCATGTCGATGTCGATTTCCCTGAGATAAGTGGCATCTGCATCGGCCCACAGGCCTTCAACTTTTTTGCCGAACCAGGCATGGAGGACTTCATCGGCAGGAAAGACCGCATTTTTCGCACCCATTTCGGAAGCCAGGTTGGCAAGAACCATGCGGTCGGGAATACTGAGGGTCTTTACGCCTTCGCCATGATATTCTATCGACATGTAATCGGCCCCGCTTGAGCCTATCATTCCGATGATCCAGAGAGCAAGATCCTTTGCATATACACCCTTCCCGAGCTTCCCGCTGAGGCTGATCTTTACCGATTCGGGCACACGGAACCAGGTCTCCCCCTGTTTCCATAAACCGGCCGTTTCAGTGCGGTCGATGCCGGCTGCAAATGCGTTGAACGCCCCTGCAGTACTGGTGTGACTGTCACTGCCGACGATGATCATCTTTGGCTTTGCATATAATGACATGAGCTGATGGCAGATGCCGTCGCCGACATCGTGAAACTGCTTAATCCCGAATTTGTCGACAAGATCCCTTATTACCTGATAGTCGTTTGCAAGTTTTGAATTGGTAGGAGGGGCATTGTGATCGAGAGTGATGAGCAGGGCATCGGGATTAAAGGGTTTTTCCCCTCCCATTTTTTTAAATGTACTGCTAATACTCGATGTGTTGTCGTGGGATAGAATAATGTCGGGTTTGGCAAAGACAATGGCGCCTTTTTCAGCATTGAAAATCTTTTCAGCAAAAGTTCTTCCTTCCATATCAAGGTTTTTAATGTTTAATACAAAGGTATAATTTTTTTTTGCCGGGATGGCGGTAATTCCTATCTTTGCAGCCCGTTTTCAGATTAACCCGGAGAGGTGGGTGAGTGGCTGAAACCAACAGTTTGCTAAACTGTCGTACGGGAAACTGTACCGGGGGTTCGAATCCCCCCCTCTCCGCAAAGGCGTACAAC
>CAILVF010000029.1 GCA_903837605.1 uncultured Bacteroidales bacterium
GTCTTTTTCAATTCCAATAACCTGTACTTTCGCCTTTTCCTTTTTCACTTTCTGCAAGGTTTTTTTCTCATCATTTTTTAACGCCTCCAGCATTCTTGCCGCATCTTCCTTGCTTAGTTTCTTCTGATCCTGAGGCGGCTGGTTCTTCTGATCCTGCTTATCCTGGTCCTGTTTTTTCTGATCCTTTTTCTGATCCTGTTTGTCTTTATTCTTCTTGTCCTGGTCCTTCTTTTGCTGATCCTGCTGTTTCTTCAGCATCATTTTTGCATATTCGAGGTTATATTTAGTGTCCAGGTCCGAAGGGTTATTCATCAATGCATTTTTATAGGCGAGTATGCTTTTATCATACTGCTTGGCTTCAAGAAAGGAATTACCCATATTATGATAGACTTTGGCCTGGATATCCTTGTCCTGGTTTTTGCCTGCAAGTTCATTGTACATTTTGGCTGATTCCTCGAAATTTTTCTCCTCGTAAACAGCGGTCCCAAGGTTGAACTTCCCCTTTACCGACTCCTTATTAATTTCAAGGGCTTTACGGTAATCTTTTTCGGCTTCTTTAAAGTTCCCCTTTTCGTACTGGTTGTTGCCTTTGCGTAAAAGAGTATTTTCTTTCTGTGCAAAAACAGGAAAAGCCAGCATGAACAAAAGCAACAATGAAATCAGCTTAGTCTTCATAATTACAAATCACCGGAACAGTTTAATATTTTTAATCCATTTTGTTTTGCGCTCAAAGACGAACAGGTCCAGTACAAGCATCAATAAAGCAAAGGCAGCAAAGAACTGGAAACGGCTTTCGAAATCAGAGAACTGTTTACTCTCAATATCTGATTTCTCAATCTTCTCCAGGTCGTCAAAGACCGTATTCAGGCCTGCATCAGAATTACTGGCCCTGACGTACATCCCTTTCCCAACGTTTGCGATCTCCTTGAGTGTCGTCTCATCCAGCCGGCTCATAATGGTATTGCCATCCTTGTCTTTCTTGTAGCCGATCTGGATATCATCCTGAAATACGGGAATAGGTGCGCCTTCGGGGAGCCCCATCCCTATTGTATACAGTATGATCCCTGCTTTAGCTGCTGCTTCGGCCTGGTCAAGGACCTGTCCTTCATGATCCTCCCCATCGGTTATCAGTACAATTGCTTTATTATGTTTAGACTCCCCGAAACTTGATGCGGCAAGTTTTATTGCCTCTCCAATGGCAGTTCCCTGGGTCGGGACCATCCCTGTTGAAACCGTATTCACAAAAAGTTTTGCCGCAGCATAGTCGGTTGTGATTGGCAACTGGGTATAGGCTTTTCCTGCAAAAACAATAAGCCCGATGCGGTCGCCTTCCAGTTTATCGGTTAGTTTTGAAATGGCCTGTTTTGCGCGTTCAAGACGGCATGGCCTGATGTCCTGGGCGAGCATGGAATTAGAAACGTCGAGGCAGATCATCAGGTCAATTCCTTTTCTTTTCACTTTTTCGATCTTCGAACCTGACTGGAGATCGGCTAAAGCCATAATCATTGCGGCAAGAGCGAGGGAATACAGAACGAATTTGACGATGGGTTTGGCGGTGGAATATTCCGGGGCAAGTATTTTAAGCAGTGAGTATTCGCCGTAAAGGTCCATCGACTTTTTCCGCCTGATCATAAACCATATGAACAAAGCTGATAAAAGCGGTATCAGGAGAAACGCAAAAAAGAAAACACTATGTGCAAACCTGAACATGCTGATTGATTACGGTATGGTTTTTAAAACTGCGTATCTTACAAATCCTTCCAGGGCAAGTAAAATAAACGCGATGAGTATCAGGGGCAGAAACTCTTCTTTCTTTTTCCTGAATTCAGTCACATCTATCCTTGTCTTTTCCATTTTATCAATTTCCTTATATATCTCCCTTAACTTGGTGATATTCTGGGCCCTGAAATATTTTCCGTCGGTCATGCCCGAGATCTTTACCAGCAAAGGTTCGTCTATTTCAACTTTCATCTGCTGCAGCTGGATCCCGAAAGGGGTTTGAACAGGATAAGGGGCATACCCCATGGTTCCTATGCCAATCGTATAAATCCTGATACCAAAGAGTTTGGCAATTTCCGCTGCCGACAAGGGATCCACTGAACCCATATTATTCACCCCGTCGGTAAGCAGGATGATGACCTTGCTAACTGCTTTGCTGTCTTTAAGCCGGCTGGCTGCCAGGGCTAAACCGTCGCCAAGTGCAGTGCCGTCATCTATCATGCCGCTTTTGATATCCATGAACAGGTTCTTCAATACTGCATGATCGGTGGTAATAGGGCATTGTGTAAAAGATTCCCCGCTGAAAATAACAAGGCCTATCCTGTCGTTCGGTCGGCCGTCAATGAAATCCATAGCTACATCCCTGGCCGCTTCAAGCCTGTCGGGCTTGAAATCCTGTGCCAGCATTGACCCGGAGATATCAAAAGCTATGACCAGGTCGATGCCTTCAACGTTAACCGACTGCCTGCTGAGGCTGGTCTGGGGCCTTGCCAGGGCGAGGATCAGCAGCGCTATCGCCATCAGCCTGGTAACATACATTGCATTGTACAGATAATGCCTCCACTGAACATAGTCTTTACGGAAGCCGCGAATAGTACTAACCTGGAGGACTGCCGGATTGATCTTTCTGCGGTAGAAATACCAAACCCCCAGTGCAGGAACTAACAGCAGCAGGAAAAGGTAACCCGGGTTCGCAAATGTCATTCCATGCATAAACTCTACGCCTGAGGTTTTTGGTTTATCTGATTGGTTGTATTATCGTGATGCTGCAATGCAACGGTTCTCACAGAAAGGTTTACAATTTCAATTCCTGTGTTCAGGGCATTTTCGTTTTCCTGCGGACCGGGCAGGGCTTTTGCAAATTTTACCATATCGGCCGTTTGCAATACCCGGTCAAGCTTTTCAAGGAGGGGCTTTGCAAATTCACCCTGGGCCTTAAGTGCTTCAACAATCTCATAAGTCGTGCTTTCCAGGGCAGGCACTGCATACCCTTCTTCAATATAGGTTCTCAGGATACCGGTAAGTTCGCTGTGGTATTCTTTGACATTCCCCTGTTGCCAGAGCTTCCTGGTCCTGAGCTTTTCAAGGTCCTGCAAGGCTTTTTCATGAGGCAGCAGCTTCACTTTCGGCCTCAGCCGGATCAATGGTTCATTTTTCTTCCTTCTCCTTACATACCAGATGATCAAGAGAACAATAGCAAGTGCGGCAAGTGAGATCAGTATGTACGGCAAAACCTCAAGGAAGGTAATGGGAATATTTAAAGGCCCCTTGATGGGCTTGATAACATTGGTGGTGTCGACTTTGACCGTATGCACCATCAGCAAACTAAGTCCTGTGGATGAGGTTTGTAAGGTGGTGTCGGGAAATATCCTGTACCTGAATGGGATCTGGGGAATTGTATAAAAGCCGGTATCGAAGCAGGTAAGATTGAGTTCCTGTGTAAGCGTGAGTGATTTCCTGTCCTTGGAATAGCTGCTGTCAACTTTTGAACGGCCGATAACAATGATGTTGCCAAGAATTGTGTCGTTAAAAGCAGGCCATATGACGTGCGAACCTGATGGCCCCTCAAACCTGAGTTTCAGGCCAACATGATCACCTATGAGCATGGCTCCGGTATCAAGCCTGGCATTAACCTTTACTTCCTGGGAGTAGGAAGATGCTCCCAAAAGGAGTAGCATGACCAGGCCAGTGATGTGGATTATTCGCATCTGTTTACCTTCTTGCACCCCGTTTTTTAAAAAGATTAATAAGCGGTTTAACATAATCCTGGTCGGTCCTGATCTTTACCCAGTCGACCCCGCTCCTTAAAAATGTGTCGTTAAGAAAAGCCTGGTGGTCGTCATTCCATTTTTTAAAGTATGCTCGCTGCCTGAAATCGGAAGAATCAACCCATTGTTCCAGGCCCGATTCAGCGTCTTTCACCCTGAGAAGGCCAACATCGGGCAGGTTTGTCTCCCGTTCATCAAAGATCTGAACAGCTATGATATCATGCTTCTTATTCGCGATCTTGATGGCATCCACGAAGTTATAGTCAAGAAAATCGGAAATGACAAATGTGCTGCAGCGCTTTTTTATTGCATTTGTAAGGAACCGAAGGGGTTCGGTCAGGTTCGTTCCCTGTTGGCCGGGTTTAAAATCGACCAGTTCCCTGATAATACGCAGGATATGTGACGGCCCTTTTTTCGGAGGAATGAATTTCTCGATAATATTGCTGAAGAAGATCACCCCTACTTTATCGTTATTCTGGATCGCGCTGAAAGCGAGGACCGCGGCAATCTCCGTGATCACTTCTTCTTTCAGGGTTTTCCTTGTACCGAAATGATTGGATCCGCTGACATCGATCAGGATCATGACCGTAAGTTCCCTTTCCTCATCAAAAATTTTAATATAAGGATGGTTGAAACGTGCAGTTACGTTCCAGTCAATATTCCTGATATCGTCTCCGAACTGGTATTCCCTCACTTCGCTGAAGGCCATACCCCTCCCTTTAAAGACCGAATGATACTGTCCCGAGAATATCTGGTTTGACAGACCCCTGGTCTTTATCTCTATTTTACGGACCTTTTTAAAGAGTTCGGCGGATTCCATTATTTGGTGACTAGTGACTGGTGAATGGTGACTGGTGAATAATGACTGTTCACTGTTCACTTATTCGTTTAGGGTACTTCTACAGTATTTAAAATCTCATTAATAATATCTTCCGAAGTGATGTTCTCGGCTTCTGCTTCATAGGTCAGGCCGATGCGGTGGCGCATCACGTCATGGGCTACTGCACGGATATCTTCAGGAATAACATAACCCCTTCGTTTGATAAAAGCATAAGCCTTCGAAGCAAGCGCAAGGTAGATACTTGCCCTGGGGGAGGCTCCGTAACTGATCAGGCCTTCGAATTTTTTCAGTTTATAGTCGGCCGGGAAACGCGAAGCAAATACAATATCAGTAATGTATGTTTCAATTTTTTCATCGAGATACACTTCCCTTGCAACAGCTCTTGCCCTTAAAATATCTTCAGGTTTGATTATGGTGCTTGCAGCGGAGATTTCATTGCCGATATTCTGGCGGATGATCTGTTTCTCTTCTTTTTTATCAGGGTAACTGATAATTACCTTCAGCATAAAACGGTCAACCTGGGCTTCGGGAAGAGGATACGTGCCTTCCTGTTCAATCGGGTTTTCCGTTGCAAGAACAAGGAAGGGTTCGGGCAGCATGAAAGTCTGGTCACCGATAGTCACCTGCCTTTCCTGCATTGCTTCGAGCAGCGCACTCTGGACTTTGGCCGGGGAACGGTTAATTTCATCCGCAAGGATAAAATTGGCGAAAATAGGTCCTTTCCTCACCTGGAATTCTTCTTTCTTCTGGCTGTAAACCAGGGTGCCGACAAGGTCGGCAGGAAGCAGGTCAGGCGTAAACTGGATGCGGCTGAACTTCGCTTCAATAATACTGGCAAGGGTTTTGATGGCCAGGGTTTTTGCCAGGCCGGGAACTCCCTCCAGCAGTATATGTCCGTTGGCCAATAACCCGATCAGAAGACGTTCGATCATATGTTTCTGTCCTATGATCACCTTATGCATTTCCATAGTGATCATATCCACGAAAGCGCTTTCCCTCTGGATCCGCTCATTCAGGGCTTTAATATCCGTCTCAACCATATATGAATTAATTTGATGGCGCAAAGGTATAAAACCCCGGCGACCTGATAAAGCCCCTCCTGTTAATATTTGTTAACCCCTTCGTTAAAAAAATGTTAACAGAAGCCTTGAGCATGGCTTCATTCGTGATGGTAAGATTCGTTCCTGAGAATTGTAAAGGCGCGGTACAGCTGTTCAGCGAACAGCAGCCTTATCATCTGGTGGGAGAATGTCATTTTGGAAAGGGCAAGGGAGTCATACCCCTTTTGTTTCAAGCCATGGTGAAACCCATAGGGCCCTCCGACCAAAAAAACAAGTGATTTGATACCCGACACCATGCGGTGGTTCAGCCAGGTTGCCAGTTCTGATGATTTCATCTGGCGGCCGTTCTCATCAAGCAGGACTACAGTTTCGCCTGGCTGGATCTGTTTTTCAATCATCTCCCTTTCCCTTGACTGTTGTTCACTTACAGGCAGGGAAGATGCGTTCTTTAAAGCGGGGAGCTCGATGTATTCAACGGGAACATACCGTTTCAGGCGGCTGAGGTATTCACCAATCCCTGTTTTAAGATATTCTTCATCGGTTTTCCCGATCACAATGAACCTGATCTTCATGAAAGAAACGCTTTTGCGATATTGCAAATATCGGAATTATTAAAAAGAGTAAATTTGAAAAAAATATTCCATGTTCAGGCCTGCTGCTTTTTTCTTTTTTCTTTGTATGCTGATGACCGGACATGCGACAGCCCAGGTGGATCCTTCTCAAGGCATTATATCTGCAATTAGAAATGGAAATTCTGCCGAAGTGGGAACACATTTCAATGATATGGTCGACCTTAATATTCCCGGGTTTAAGGACAGTTACAGTAAAACACAGGCTGAAAGGATCATAAGGGATTTTTTCAGCAATAATCAGGTAAGCGATGTTTCGGTAAACAGGGAAGGCAGTTCCACTGACGGCTCAAAATACACGATAGGGAGCCTTAATGCGGGTGGGAAGCGTTACAGGCTGTTCTTTCTTCTCCGGAAAAACAAAGGGGAATACCTTATCTATCAATTGAACATACAGCCGGAATGATAACCAGGAATGAAGTGATGGATCTTGAGGAAATAATTAGCAGGGCTCTTGCCGAAGACATAGGAGATGGTGACCATACCACCAGGTCTACGATCCCGGTATCGGCTGATGGCAGGGCCAGGCTGATCATCAAAGCAAGCGGCATATTATGCGGGATGGGTGTTGCCGAAAAAATTTTCGCAAGGGTTGATCCCGGTCTCGCGATGAAATCATTTCTTGCCGACGGGGCTGTTATCGGTCGGGGAGATATTGCATTTGAAGTGTCAGGAAAGATATCTTCCATCCTGCAGAGCGAAAGGCTGGTGCTTAATTTTATGCAAAGGCTTAGCGGTATTGCTACAGCCACAAACAAACTCGTGAAACTCACCGAAGGCTTCCCTGCCAGGATACTCGACACCCGCAAAACCACTCCCCTTCTCCGGGGGCTTGAGAAGTATGCCGTAAGGACCGGCGGGGGCTTCAATCACCGTTCGGGCCTGTTCGATATGATCATGATCAAAGACAATCACATAGACTTTTCAGGAGGTATCGTAAAAGCTATTGATTCAGCAAGACTTTACCTGCAGAAAAACAGGAAGGAACTTAAAATCGAAATAGAAGTCAGGGATTTCTCCGAATTGCAGCAGGTTCTTGACCATGGAGGTGTTGACAGGATCATGCTGGATAATTTTTCGCCTTCCGGGCTGGCCAGGGCGGTTCAAATGACTGACGGCCGTTTTGAGACTGAAGCTTCAGGGGGCATCAATGAGAACAACATCAGGGATTATGCTGCAAGCGGTGTTGATTTCATTTCGGTGGGAGCGCTCACCCACCACATACAAAGCCTTGATATGAGCCTGAAAGCTATCAGGGAGTAATACATTTCCCAAGCCCTTCTTCAAATGAAGTTTTTGGCTGCCAGCCCAGGGAGAACTTTATCTTATCTATTCCGGCATAAAGGTCGAATATCTCATTCTGCCGCTCGGCTCCCCTTGCCATATAGGGTTTGGTAATTCCGCTCAGCCTCATGACTGTTTTAATAAGATCTTCCACGCTGATTGATTTACCGCTCCCTACATTATATATTCCCGGTTCACCTTCGATAGTGCGGAAGATGGCATCCACCAGGTCATCGATATAAACATAATCCCTTTTAGGCCTGAGATCCATGACCTGTACTTCTTTGACAGCGGGATCCTTAACCATCTGGATAATTTCGGGAATGATGAAATGGGCGGGCTGCCCCGGTCCGTATGCATTGAAAGGTCGTAAAACAGAAACCCTAAGTTTGAAATTCTGAGCATAGAACTGGCAGGTATTATCGGCCAGGAGCTTGCTATGGCTGTATGGATTATAGGATTTAACGGGATGGTTTTCATCAATTGGGAGATACTCCGGAGAACCGTAAAGATACGAGCTGATATAGGTGAGCCCGGCCCCTGTTCTGCGGCAGAATTCAAGTACATTGACCGTTCCCATAAGGTTGATCCTGTAAAAAGCCCCGGGATCTTTCCAGCTGTCGGGGACAAAAGTCCTTCCTGCAAGATGGATCACGTGAAAAAAATCGTTTGCCCTGAACATATCAAAGCATGAAGCATCGGTGATATCCCCCTGGGCCAGGTCCAGTCCTGTGACATCGAAACCCCCGTTATGCAGGCGTTTCATAACAGCCCTGCCGATGAATCCATCGGAACCGGTGACCAGTATTTTTTTCAAAGCAAGGATGTAAGTTTTTGCAGGTCCTCGTTTGCTTTTTCGTAATCATCGGGGCGGCCTATATCCAGCCAGTAGCCCGCATAGGGAAAAACATTGACGGGGATTTGTTTTTCGAGCAGGCTCAGCATAAGGTTATCGAAACCGAATGGTTTGTTTTGTGGCACATATTCAAGAACCTTCCGGTTCATGGCATAAACTCCCATACTGACATTGAAAGAATACTCCGGCTTTTCACGGAACCCCGTTACTTGACTATCCGCCTTATCGAGTTCAAGCACTCCAAAATCAATTTTTGCAGTGCGGTGGTAAGTTGAAACCGTGAGCAAAGCATTTTGCGAGGTATGTTTTAAATAGAGTTCCCTGAAATCAAGATCAGTGAGGAGGTCGCCGTTCATCACGAGAAAGTCATCCGGCAGATTTTCTATCAGTTTAATGGGAGCGACCGTCCCCAAAGGTTCTTCCTCAAGTGAATAGTTGATCTTTAATCCGAGTTTGGAACCATTGCCCAGGTATGCCATGATAATCTCGGCGAAATGGTTGAGGCAGATTGTTACTTCGTCAACCCCGCATTTTACAAGCCTGGTGATCAGTATATCAATTATGGCCTTTTCCCCGACCGGGACCAGTGGTTTCGGGATAACTGTAGTATATGGCTTTAGCCTGGTACCTTTTCCGCCGGCGAGAATAACAGCCTTCATAGTGTGTTATATATTATAAATATCGGGTTTGTAAAACTGCATGTTCCCTTCAGCACTGAACCATTTAATGGTTTCCCTGAGGCCTTCATCGAGTGTATACCCGGGCGACCATCCGAACAGGTCTTTAGCCTTGCGGTTTTCGGCCCAGAGGCGTTCAACCTCTGATTTCTCAGGACGTAATCTTGAAGATTCCCTTCCGATTTCAATAGTTTTGCCCATGATCCCCGAAATCTTTTTTACAAGGTCCATGATCGATATTTCATAATTGCTCCCCAGGTTAACGACTTCCCCCAGGGCTGTTTCGCTTTCGGCAGCTTTAACAAAGCCAAGAGCGGTATCCCTGACAAAATTCAGGTCCCTGGTCGGAGTAAGAGATCCGAGGGATATTTCTTTTTTTTCTGCAAGTATCTGGGTGATGATCGTTGGGATGATAGCCCTGGCCGATTGCCGCGGCCCGTAGGTATTGAATGGTCTTACCACGATAACCGGCGAGTTGAAGGAACGGAAAAATGTTAACGCCAGGAAGTCTGCTCCTGCTTTGGAAGCTGCATAAGGCGACTGGGGGTTAATCGGGTGTTCCTCGGTAATGGGAACGAACCGGGCCGTGCCGTATACTTCAGAGGTTGAAGTATGAATTATTTTTTTCAGGTTCAGCTGCCGGGCTGCCTGTAAAACATTCAGAGTTCCCTTGATATTTGTGTCAATATACACATCGGGGCTATGGTAAGAATATGGTATTCCTATCAAGGCGGCGAGGTGGAACACTACTTCGCATCCCTTCATGGCTTCCCGCATTCCATTCGGATCCCTGATATCCCCGCTGAAAACGTTCAGTTTCTCTTTCATCTCCCCCGGGAAATAATCCAGCCAGCCCCAGCGGTTAAAAGAATTATAATGGACCATTGCGGTTACTTCACAATTTCTTTTCAGTAATTCCTCAACCAGGTGGCTGGCAATAAACCCCCCTGCACCTGTTACAAGGACTTTGGTGTTGTTAATCTCCATATTAATTTAAATTCCTGACAAAATTAAGAATAAAGACCAGAAATCTGCAAGACACCATATTTTTCTAACTTTGCATGACAATCACTGAAAACATCACAGGAGCTAGACCGGTTTGAAGAAATTGAACTTTTACAATATCATGATGTTTTTGCTCCTCTGTTTCGTTGCAAACAATGCAGTTGCAACAGAGGACAAGCCTGAACTTCCGGTCATTATCAGGCAGGTTGACTCACTTAACAAACTGGCCTTAAGTAATTCCTACGAAGAAATGACCTATTCCAGGTCACTGGCAACCCAGAGCCTGTATCTTGCCCGAAGCTGCCATTACCAGGAAGGTGAAGCCTTTGCATTATATTGCCTGGGACTTTCCAATCAGAACCAGGGGGATTTTCCTGTTTCCCTGGAATATTACTTTCAAAGCCTCGACGTCTACCAGGGCCTTAGGGATGTCGATAATGAAATCAATCTCAACCTGTCGGTGGTAGGGATCTTTTTACTGCTGCATGACACATACAGGGCCGAACCATACCTTGACAAAGCATACTCCCTTTTAAGTAAATCAACCGACCTTGAAAAACCCTCATTACTATTCATCACAAAGGGCAATCTGGCTATGGGAAAAGGCCATTACAGGGAAGCTGTTGATTGCTACTACCGCAGTGCAGGATACTCATTAATTCATAAAAACACCCTTGGAGTAGGCAGGGCATACAAGCTCTCGGGAGATGCTTATGTACAGCTTAAACAATTTTACAAGGCCATTTTTTTATATCAGAAAGCTAAGGTAATCTTCAGTCAGATTGACGACATACGCGAACTAAGCGTGCTTAACACCCGCATCGCCCATGCTTATTCCGTTCTCGGCAACAAGCAGTCGGCCCTGGAATACAACAAAAAAGCATACCATGAAAGATTAATTACCGGTATTAAGAGCCTTATCAGTTCCTCCATAATTAACGTAGGGGGATCCTTTATGGAAGTCGGAAAATATGATTCGGCCGTTTACTATTTGCGGCTTGGTCTCGAACGCAGCATTGAAGAAAAGCGGAACACTCTGATTGAAGAAGCTCATCTGCTGCTTGCCGACTGTTATTCCCTTCAGAAGAATTATGCCCTGAGCCTTAAACATTATCAGGATTACTTCTCAGTTCATATCAGGATGAATGAGGACCGCAATAAGGTTGCTATTCGTACGATTGAAGCAGAACACCTTGTTCGTGAAGTGGAGAACACCCATAACTTTCTCACCCGGCAAAATGAGGCCCAGCAGTTCGATCTCCGCAACCACAGGCTTCAGTTGCTTTTTATGGGATTTATCCTTTTCCTTATTCTCGCTGTTGGTTTAATAGTTCATGGGTTGACCAGGAGGACCCAGAGATCGGAAAAGGAACTTCAGGTATTGAATTTCAAACTTGAAAACGAGATAAGAGAGCATAAGGAAGCAGAGCGTCATTTCGAGGAAAGCGAAAATCTTTATCGTTTCCTGGCAGAACATTCCCCTGATGTCGTCTCCCTGTTTGACAAGACGCTTAAGAGGAAATATATCTCGCCAAGCTGTTTCTCCATGTACGGGTTTACCGAAGAAGAACTGGTTACAAGACCAGATCCTTTTGAAGTAGTTGATCTTTCATACAGGAAGCAGATCAGGTCCTCTCTCGAATCCATTATCCAGAAAAAAACTCCTCAGACACTTGTATATAAGGGAAGGAAAAAAGACGGCACTTCATTTTGGGTTGAAAACCATATAAACCCGATGATAGACTCTTTAAGCGGAGAGGTTTATGAGCTTGTGACCGTGGTGAGGGATATTTCGGACCGTATGGTCTACGAAGAACAACTTGCCGAAAATGAACGGCAGAAAGAAGTCTTGTTGTATGAGATCCACCACAGGGTAAAAAACAACTTTGCAATATTGATCAGCCTGATGGAACTGCAGAAACAATTTGCAAAGGTTGATTCACTCGACATGCCCTTAATTGACCTCCAGCTCAGGGTCAGGACAATGTCGCTGGTACATGAGCAGTTATACCAGAATCAGAGCATTGATGCCATCCCTCTTGGTTCCTACCTGGAGCGTCTTACAAGTATTATCAGCAGTGCCTTCAGCAAACCCAACGTCAGGCTTCATACCTCGGTGCAGGAATGCGCTGCCAGGATTGAGATTGCACTTCCCCTCGGCCTGATTGTCAATGAACTTCTCACCAACGCTTTTAAGTATGCGTTCCCTAAAAACGCCATGGGGGATATCTGGATCGATCTGAGACTCGATAAAACAGATGAAAAGGCGGAACCCGGGCTGGAATCAATTTTCTATATTCTTAACATCAGGGATAACGGCATTGGCCTGCCAGAGAATTTTTCTTTTGAAACCAATGTTTCAACCGGCTCACAGATCGTAAAGATCCTGATTGAACAGCTGGAGGCACGGTTTGAATTAGGGTCCCGGCCGGGGACATCCTTCACTTTGCGTTTTGCTGCTTTTCCCAAGGAATTTAACTGAGAACCGAGAATGAAAGGAAAGAAAAAAATTTCTATCATAGGTGCCGGCACAATAGGCACCGCCCTGGGCAACATTTTATCGGAAAACTCCTCGGGAGAAATTCTCCTGGTTTCGGTTGAAGAAAAGGTTGTCAATTCAATCAATGAACAGCATATCAATGCAAAGTATTTTCCCGGGCACCACCTTCATGCAGACCTTAAAGCCACGACCGATGTGAGGCTGCTTGCAGGATCCTCGGTGATCTTCCTGGCTATACCTTCAGTTGCCATGCTCGATTACCTGAAATCCATCAGGGCAAACATCCCCCCCGATTCAATACTTGTTAACCTGGCCAAGGGATTCGGCTGTGGTGAGAATACGATTGTGGACTGCCTGAAAAAGGGTTTCAGCAACCCTGTATGCACCCTAAAAGGACCAAGTTTTGCCAAGGAAATCATTAACCGTATCCCTACAGGTTTTACTTTAGGACATCCTGGAGCAGTGACTGCGGATGAGGTTTCGGTTTTATTCAAAGGTTCTACCATTTATCTCGATTTCAGCGACGACATACAGGGGGTTGAGTTACTCAGCATCCTCAAGAACATTTATGCCATTGTCCTGGGCATTGTGGATGCCCAGTTTAATTCTCCTAACCTGAGGTTCCTGATCCTTACAAGGGCATTCAGGGAGATGATGAACATCATGCTTTATTTCGGCGGCAGGGAAGAAACCATTTACAAATATTGCGGTTACGGGGATTTTACGCTTACAGCCCTGAATGACCTCAGCCGTAACAGGACCCTGGGCCTGTTGATAGGGAAAGGCTTTTTTACAGAACATGTCTCCCATGAGCTGGTACTCGAGGGGAAGACTGCAGCCAGCATTTTTTACGAAAAGATTGCAAGGGAAACAGGAGTTGAACAACGCTTCCCCATCATGAGCGAGCTGTATAAGATATTTACCCGCAAATATGATATTTCCAGCTTCGTCAGCACGGTCCTCGAGATGGAAGAACCCTGATTCCGGCGCTTCGCTCCGATAACGGACAACCGTCTATCCAGCTATCCAGCTATCCAGCTATCCAGTCATCCAGCTATCCAGTTATCCAGTCATCCAGTCATCCAGATATCCAATTATCCAGACATCCAGCTATCTTCACTTATTTTTCGTATATTTGCAAACTTTTTCACGTACAATTACCTGGGGTTGACCGGTTTTGACAGCAGGGAAGTGGGATTGTAAGCATGCCGGGAGTTCGAGGATCAGTCCCGTAAATACGAATCCGCACAAACAATAAACGGCGATAACTTCGCTTACAGACTGGCTGCCTAATCTTAGAGATTAGTCAACAGTTGTCTCCCGGGAAGCCCCTCCTGCCGGCGTCCCGACCGAGGCATCAGAAATGACGGGATAGGCTGTTCAAGGTTCCGGTGAACATCCGAAATTAAGGTAACTACGGTTTAGGCCGGCCTGCCGCGGGCCATCCTTCTCCCGACAATCAACCGCCGGCTAAGCATGTAGAAAGCAGTTTTGCTGCCTGTTTGGACGGGGGTTCGAATCCCCCCAGCTCCACAAAAATTTCAGGACACGCAATTTTTAGCGGGGTTCTGAGTTTTTTTTATTATTACACCGATTGAATTGTTCTTACTGAGAAGGGATTAACATGAGGGATCTGTTTGGAGGCCCTACCAAATGTCTGCTTGTTCAGACGAAATTTTCTGCGCTTAGTTTTTGGAATTACCAGGATGTTTGTGACATCGTAGGCGCAAAGTACCCTGCAGCCCCGTTGGGATTGCTTACAGTTGCCGCTCTTCTTCCCCAGCAATGGACTTTTAAGCTGGTCGACGAAAACGTTGAGCCCCTGCTTGACGAGCAACTGTTATGGGCTGATATCGTTTGTACGGGAGGCATGCTTCCCCAGCAAAAGAGCATGCTCGAATTCATCGGCCGGGCCCATGAACTGGAACGCCTTGTGGTTGTAGGAGGCCCCGATCCCACATCCCAGCCCGGTCTCTATAAAGAAGCCGATTTTTTAGTCCTTGGCGAAGGCGAGATCACCATCCCCATGTTCCTTAGGGACCTCGAAGTAGGGATAACCTCCGGAACCTACCATTCAACAGAACGGGCCAATATGCTCGAATCGGTCATCCCGCGCTACGACCTCATACGGTTCCGCGATTATATCATGATTGGCATGCAGTTTATCCGCGGATGCCCTTTCAACTGCGAGTTCTGTGACGTGATCGAACTCTTTGGCCGGACCCCGAGGTTTAAAACCAATGAGCAGATCCTTAAAGAACTGCAGACCCTGTATGACCTGGGCTACCGGGGCCATATCGACATGGTTGACGATAACTTCATCGGTAATAAGAAAAAAGTAAAAGAGTTGCTGAGGGAGATCAAAGCCTGGACAATAGCAAGGAAATACCCGTTCTACTTCACAACAGAAGCTTCGGTCAACCTGGCCGACGATGACGAACTTTTACAGCTCATGCAGGATTGCGACTTCAGGTATGTATTCCTAGGCATCGAAACCCCCGAAAACGAAACACTTGCCCAGAACAATAAGAACCAGAATGTCAACAAGCCCATCGAGGATGCTGTAAGCAAGCTCCTTTCGTACGGCATGGTCAGCAATGGGGGATACATCATCGGGTTTGACAGCGAAAGCAGGCAAATAGCCTCCAATATGATCAATTCCATACAGGAATCGGGCATCTGCATGGCTATGATAGGATTGTTATACGCCCTTCCCAATACCCAGCTTACCCGAAGGCTGGAGGCTGAAGGCAGGTTGTTCCATCTTGCAGCCCAGAATGTGGGAGATACCGATATTGACCAGATGACCAGCGGGCTTAACTTTGCCACCCTTATCCCTCGTGCTGAAGTCCTGAAAAATTACATAGAAGTTCTGGGTACCGTTTACGATCCTCAGAATTATTACAAGCGTGTTATATACACCGGCCTGAAAATCAAAACAAAGTACCGGCATAAGCCCTCATTCTCAACCTGGCTTATTTATATGAGATCCTTCCTCCGGGTCTGCAGGGAAGCCGGATTTTCAAAGGAAACCGGTAAGCAATACTGGAAGATGTTCTTCACGGTTATTTTCAGGAACCCTTCCGGGATAGAAGCCGCAGTAAACCTTGCAGCCATGTTCATCCATTTCCAGAAGCAAAAGAAGTATATTGTTAGCTCAGTAAACAATACCCTCGCCGTCATGGAAAATAAAAGTGAAGAAGCCTTTAATAACCGGATGACGGGAAAAAGCATTCAAAGACCAGCAAGAGTTCCTGAGGTTCATTGTTAAAGCTTACATTTCCCTGAATATTTTCTACTTTTATACCCCATAATTTATCTTCTTTTGAATCCATGAAAACCCGGGCCATATTTGTCCTGCTTGTCATTGCTTCATGCCGTGTAATTGCCCAGCAGGATACCCCTGCCCGCCAGCTTAAAACACTGATTGAGAATTACCAGTATAAAGAAGCGGTTTCACTTGCCGAGAAACTTCGTTCAACCGATACTGCAAGGACCGATATTTTACTTCCCGAAGGGGAAGCCATGTTAGCCCTGTTCCGTTTTAAAGAAGCCGAAAACCTCTTCCTGCGCGCCTGGCATGCCGACAGCACCAACCCCAGGATCATGAACAAGCTTGCCGGACTGTACCGCCAAACCGGGGAGACCGAGCAGGCGGTTCACTGGTATAAAAAGATCCTTGAAAAAGATTCCCTGAATGAAGCTGTATGTTTACAGCTGGCCGCTATTTATTCCCAAACCGAGGATAACCCTGCCGCCTTTAAGCTGATGATCCCGCTTTACAGGTATGATTCCACATCCTTTTACCTGCTGAAACAGATAGGCAATGTATGCCTGGATCTCAGGAAACCCGATTCAGCCCTGCTTTTCTATTACCGCGCACTCCGGGTAAATCCTGCCGATGCAGGGGTCATGGTTAAAGCGGCCAACATCCTCATCCGCCATAAAGATTATGATTCGGCCGTTTCAATTACAGCAAGGTTTATGAAAGAAAACCCTAAGGCATATTCCGTGATGCGGCTTAACGCCTATGCCACTTACCTTCTTAAAGACTACCCGGGCTCGGCCGAAAGGTTCAGAAGGTCGATGCGGATGGGCGACAATTCGAAATTCACATTGAAATACCTGGGGCTTTGCCGGTATAAGCTTGAAATGTACGACTCAGCCGTCCCTTCCTTCAGGAAAGCCTATGTTATGGACACTACCGACGTGGAGGTCTGTTTCTATTACGGGGTCTCTGCCATGCGCTCATTCATACCCGATACCGGGCTGTGTTACCTTCAAAAAACTTTGAAGATCATAATGCCATCAGAACAGTTCCTTCTCACACTGTATGCCGAACTGGCCGGGGCATACAATTTAAACTCCAAACCCGATACCGCCCTGGAAATTCTTTTAAAGGCCCATAACACAGACACTAAGGACCCGGCAATAGTTTTCAAGATCGCCTACCAGTACGATTATTACCTGCACAAACCATCTACGGCCCTTCCCTGGTACGAGGCGTTCATGAAGATGAAGCCGGCCGATTCAGTTTCAGCCCAGAACCTGCCCCAGGTGATGTCATACACCATGTATGCCCGCAACAGGATCAAAGAGCTTAAAGACTATAACAAACATAAAACCCCATCTAAGTAAAACCCGCTTCTCTTCAGCTTTTCTTATCTTTGCAGCATGCTCACCAATATGCTGCAGAAATTTCTCAACGGGAAATTAATTGCCTTTCTTACCAGGCTTTCCAAAAGAATCATCCTTCCGGGCTTTGACGGGCTGCCTCTCCATAATGTTTTCGGTTTCTTCTTCAAAGGGATGCAACAGGGCTATATTGCAACCAGGGCCTCGGCCATTTCGTTTTCATTTTTTCTTGCGATTTTCCCTTTCCTGATCTTCCTTTTTTCCATCATCCCATTTATACCGATCGCAAATTTCCAGCAAACACTGCTGACACTGATCCAGGACTTCATGCCCGGCATAGTATGGGCTTCTGTGCAGGAAACCATTACCGATATCATTACCAGGCCCAGAAGCGGGGTCCTTATCCTCAACTTTTTCCTGGCCCTTTATTTCTCAACCAAAGGCATGAAAAGCCTCATCGAAGCGTTTAATAACACCTACCATGATATCGAATCCCGGTCAACGGTAAAACAATATATCATCGCATTCGTCCTGGTCATCATTATTTCCTTCCTGCTGATCGTCGCGATCGGCCTGATGACTTTTGGGTTTAAGCTTCTTAAATTCATCCTGCCCGATGTCATCGTCAATGCACATTTCTTTATTTTCCTCTTGCAGATACTTCGCTGGCTGATCATCCTGGCCGCCCTCTTCCTGGCTATCTCTTTCATGTATTTCCTGGCTCCTTCACGTACCGACCGGTTCAGGTTCATCTCTGCAGGTTCCACCTTGTCCACCCTGCTGATTGTACTGACTACACAGGGATTCAATTTCTATGTGGATAACTTTTCACGTTACAACGCATTGTACGGTTCAATCGGGACCCTGCTCGTGATCATGCTGTGGATATACTCCAATGCATTTGTTTTGCTGATGGGATTTGAAGTGAACGCCAGCATAAAGGTTGCCGGCCATGGCGTTGCTGAAGCATTCCAGGTAGAATAAATCTACTTTACTTTCAACTTTATAAACGGAAGAAAAATCTGAAGGAGTTCTTTCCTGTATGTAAAATAAATCAGAACGGCTGTAATTCCGAATTGTATGCAGCCCGGGATGATTCCGGTCTTGTCGGGGATGAATACAAACAGCATAAAACCCGAAACGATGGCAACCAGGGGGAGGTAAATAAGTTTCCACATATTCAGATTATAAGTGAATACCTTGCGGCTTTCAATATAAAGGAAAAAGGCCTGGACCGGCTTAATCAGGAAGTTTGCAATGACAGCCCCCATCAGCCCGAACTTCCATACCAGGGTGCTGCTCATTATGACCTGGATTACGGCTGAATAAAAGAAGATCTTAGGAAGGACTTTTGTTTTTTTAAAATAAAACAACGGAGCCAGGAACATGTAAAAAGCCGGGCTTGTCGCATACCCCAGGCAAAGTATCCCGATAAAAGCAAAAGCCTGGTAATATAAGTGGTTCTTGACCACAATGGGGACCAGTACCGGGCAAACAATGGTTACCAGCGGCAGTACAAGCAAAGTCACCGCGGTAAACCCGTTGTAGTACCTGTTCACCTCAGGTGTGCTTGAGTGAAGGTCATTGTCTTTCCAGATAGAAAAAATTTTCGGCTGGATTGTATTGATAAGACCCGTATGCAAAAGTCCGATTCCCATGGTCAGTTTCACTGCCAGGTCAAAAATCCCCACGTAGGTGGGATCAACCATAAAATATTTGATGATGTACCTGTCGATATAATTCACGACCCAGATCATGATGCCGTAAACGATCATAGGGGCGCAAAAAGCGACCATTCCGTCGAGGTGCTTGCGGCTGAATTTAAAACCAAACTCCCCTGTGATCATGATAATCGAGGCAATGCCCGATACCAGGGCCGGGATCAGCCGTCCGATGATTGGTCCATAGAGGGTATAAGGAAATGACAACACTATTGAAAGTGAAGCTGCAAGGATTATAACAAAATTTGAAATGTTCAGGTAAAAGAAACGCACCGGGCGCTGCTGGTTAACCAGTAAGTTAGAATAGGTTTTAAAGATCCCGTTGAATATTGCGGTGATCACCGTGATAAAACCAAACGGGAAGAACTGCATCATCACATCGCCCCTGAAGATCACCCTGAACAGCAGGCTTCCCCCGGCCAGCATAATGAACATCACCGCAGTGCCAAGGGTGATCAGGGCCATCAGCACAGTACCAATAAATTCATTCAGCTTTTGCTTGTCATTCCTGACCTGGAAATAATTGATCCCGATATAAGTATCGAGCCCCATCGACGATACGAGCTGGATAAAATACAGCAGGGTAAAATAGATCGCGTTGATCCCGAACTGTTCAGGGGTAAGCCAGGCAGTAAAAAAAGGGATCAGTATAACCCCGGTGGTATAAGGCAGGGCCCCGATGACGGAGTAGATCATTGAAGACCTGAAGAATTGCTTTGAGATCATCGCTTGCCCCCGGTATTTATTTATTATTGTATGCGGATGTCATGACAGTATCTGTTCAAACAGCCCAAGCAGTTCCTCCCTGTGTTTGGGCAGGGAGAAATTTTCCAGGGCCCTCTGCCTGGCCGCGGCGCCTGTATCCAGTTTCAATGCCTGCCTGATAGCCTCTTCCAGCTCATCGGGTGAGCGTTTTTTCACGATGACCCCCGTATCCCCTATCGCATCTGGAATTCCGTTCACATCGGAACCTACAGGTATACATTCGCAAAGCATGGCTTCGTTCAGTGTGAAAGGCATGCCTTCGGTAATCGAAGCCTGGACAAAAACCTTTGCCCTGTTATAATTCATGAACAGCAAATCATCGGGGCAATAAAACAGCACTGTTTCCAGGTTGGGGATACCGCTGATCCTGTAGTTCTCTTCTATCCATTGCATGAATTCTTTCCTGAAACCAATCAGGGTGAACTTTTTATCGGGGATCCTGCGGGCCGTTTCAATAAAAAGATCGAAGCCCTTATTGAAAAAATCATTGATCCCTCCCATGGTGCCAACCGTAAGTATCCTGTCATGCTCCTTCGGGATAGTGTTTTCACGATAAAATTTACTGGTGTCGACCCCGTTTGAAATTACAGTCATGGGGGTTTTTATACCGGGTATGTAATATGTTATCCCGTCCTTTTTCCCATCCGCAGAATAGTAAAAATTCTCATGCCGGATCAGTGACTTATGGTTTGGGATTATATGCGATGCATTCCTCAGTGCATATTTAACACACAGGCCCCTGAATTTTTTGTAATAAACTCCCTTTTTCAGCTCGGGGTAACAGATAGCTTCCTGTCCGCCGGCAAAAATGACGGTCTTTTTCCCCAGCAGCCGGGCCATAAATACGATCACCGCCGCATGGTAATCGGCAAACCAGGTGACATAAGCCGAAGCATCCTTATTGTTTTTCAGGATAAAGCCGGCCAGTGAGAGCATGCTGCGGATAAATTGAAAGCCCTTAAGGTTCTTCTGTAAAAGATATGGAACGACGGTATAGCGTTCCTCCAGAATGGCCTGGTCTATGGCGTAAAACGTAGTATTCCCGCTTTTGATATAAAGGATCTTCTTCATTAAAAAAGAGGATTGGCGTACCGCCGGATGTCTTCACTGCTCACCCTGCCTTCGCATAAAATGACAAGCCGCTCAGCAACATTTTTCAGTTCACGGATATTTCCCGACCATTTCATATTCTTAAGCTCTTCCATTGCATCCTCATCCACTTCGAGCATGGGTTTGCCCTGCTGGTTGCAATATAAGCCTATAAAATGAAGGGCCAGGAGGGGAATGTCTTCGATCCTTTTACCCAGGGGCGGCACATCGATGATGATGACGCTTAAACGGTGGTATAAGTCTTCCCTGAAGTTCTTATTCAGTATCTCTTCCTTGAGGTTCTTATTCGTCGCCGCGATCACACGCACATCAACCGATATCTCCTTTTCACCTCCCACCCTTGTGATCTTGTTTTCCTGCAAAGCTCTAAGGACTTTCGACTGGGCCGAAAGGCTCATGTCGCCTATTTCGTCGAGGAAGATCGTCCCGCCGTCGGCCTGCTCAAAATCCCCTTTATGCTGTTTAACAGCCGAGGTGAATGATCCTTTTTCATGGCCGAAGAGGTTGCTTTCGATGAGTTCGGAAGGGATGGCCGCACAGTTTACTTCAATGAAAGGGCCGTCGGCCCTGTTGCTCAGGGCATGGATATGCCGGGCCACAAGTTCCTTGCCGGTTCCGTTCCCCCCTGTTATAAGTACCCTCGCATCGGTAGGCGCGACTTTCTTAATAATTTCCCAAATCCCGTTCATAGCCTCCGACTCCCCTACCATCTCGTAATTCATCCCCACCTTTTTGCGGAGCTGTTTGGTCTCGCTGACCAGCCTGCCCTTATCCATGGCGTTACGAAGCGTCACCAGCAGGCGGTTCAGGTCGAGGGGTTTTGCTATATAATCATAGGCTCCCTTGCGGATGGCCTCCACTGCCGTTTCAATAGTGCCGTGGCCCGAGATCATGATAATGGGCGTTTCGGTAAAACTCAGGAGCTGGTTCAACACCTCAAGGCCATCCATCTTAGGCATTTTGATATCGCAGAGAATTGCATCATAATGATGATCCCTTGCGAGTTTCAGCCCTTCGGCCCCATCCCTCGCATCATCCACCCTGAACTTCTCATATTCGAGGATCTCGTGGAGGGTGCTCAGTATGCTTTGCTCGTCATCTATTACAAGAATTCGGGGCATTCTTCAGATTTGAGAGCAAAAGTAGTTAATTCTTAGGTAATTTTGCGAATTGACCGGCATCGTAATGAGCAGACTTAAATGAAGAAGCCTATCCCGTATCTCGCATCCCTTTTCATCCTGGCATCCTGCATCCTGCCTGCTTACGGACAATCGTCCCTGGCCGGCAACATGAAGTATACCTGGGCCGGTGGGCTCAATGCCTGCCAGTTCTGCGCTATCGACCTGGACCTTGACGGCCTGAACGACCTGCTTATTTTTGACCGCCACGGGAACCGCAAGCTCACATTCATAAACCAGGGAGGATCCGGCCAGGTCAATTACAGGTATGCACCGGAATATGAAGCCCTGCTGCCCGAGATGCAGGAATGGGTGATCACTGCCGATTACAACTGCGACGGTAAGATGGACATCTTCACTTATGGATACGGGGGCGTAAGGGTATTCAGGAATACATCGGCAGGCAGCCTGAGCTTTCACCTGCAAACCGATCTTCTCAAATCATGGTATTATACCGGGTATGTGGGGATACTGGTTACTTCTGCCGATTATCCTGCAATTGCCGATGTTGACGGGGACGGGGACCTGGACCTTCTTACCTTTTTCGGACTGGGTTCCTACATGGAATACCATAAGAACCTCTCCATGGAAAAGTTCGGCAACTGCGACAGCCTTGATTACAGGCTAACCGACCATTGCTGGGGGAAGTTCAAAGAAAGCGAGGGAGGAAACCGTATCACCCTGAATGCAGTTTGTCCGTATGCAATTTCAAATGATCTTGTGACTGCGGATGGCTTTAGCCCTCCCAAGCATACCGGTTCCACCTTGCTTGCCAGCGACCTGAACGGCGACGGGCTCACCGACCTGGTCGTAGGGGATGTGGATTTCCCGAACCTGATAGCGCTCACGAACGGTGGGACGAGGGATTCGGCCCTGATGGTGAGCCAGGATACCCTTTTCCCTTCCTACGACAGGAATATCAGGCTGTTTTCCTTCCCGGCACTGTCCTATGTCGACCTTGATAATGACGGCGTCAAAGACCTGGTGGTATCTCCGTTCGACCCCTCCTATTATAATGCTGAGAACACCAAAAGCTGCTGGTTCTATAAAAACAACGGCAGCAATACAAACCCGCAGTTTATTTTTCAGACTGAGAACCTGTTCCAGTCGGAGATGCTTGATTTTGGAAGTGGTTCGAATCCTGTTGGCGCCGACCTGAACGGGGACGGGCTCCAGGATATCATTACAGGAAATTACGGGTACTATGATTCTTCGGAATATCATGGCGGCTACCTGCAGTCGTATTTTACTTCCTCCCTGGCCTGGATTAAAAATACAGGCAGCACTGCATCGCCTTCGTTCGAACTGGGCACCAGCGACCTGGCCAATGCCTCACGCCTGAAGGTCCACGGCTTGTATCCTGCTTTTTACGATCTCAATAATGACGGCATCACCGATCTCTTATGCGGCAATGAAGACGGCAGCCTGGTCTTTTACCAGGGAAAGGGCGACAGCGCAGGGATACCCGTATACGGAAGTCCGCAGAAAAACTACCAGCAGATCAAAACCGACGCATTCAGCGCTCCCCAGCTTTTCGATCTTGACCGTGACGGACTTGTTGACCTGGTCATTGGCCGGCAGAACGGTACAATGGTCTATTACAGGAACACGGGAAGCGCGGGAAATCCGGTGTTTACCCTGGGCCGCGACAGCCTTGGAAAGGTCGATGTAACAAACCACAACCTATCCTATTTCGGTTACTGCACCCCGTATTTCTTCAGGAACAAGAACCTGACTTACCTCCTGGCCGGATCCGAGGAAGGGAAGATGCACCTGTTCTCGCATATAGACGGCAACCTTAACGGCCGGTTCACCGAAATTGATTCCCTGAACAGCCTGATCGGGATCTCCGGCGATAGTCTCAGGATCGGTTGGAGAGCCTCGGGGTTTTTGGCGCATCTGAGCGATCCCCTGTATTATGATATGGTATGCGGAAATTTCAGCGGCGGTTTGAATTATTTTACCAAAGGCCGGATACCCGGCATACAGGAGCCACAGCCGGATGAAACGGCGCTTCGCCTTAAGGTCTTTCCAAACCCGGCCGGGCGGGAGATCACGATCAGCATCCTTAAAAATAACAATAGCAACTTTGAACCTTCCGGCATAAGCCGGGAACCCTGTTTGCTCCGCATCTATAATTCCATCGGCAGGGAGCTTATTCGCAAGGACTATGTACCCGGTTCGGCTATCGCAACCGCCTCCCTTCCCCCGGGTATGTATATTGCAGTTCTGTCTTTCCCCTCGTCCTCAATGGAAGCCAGGGGGAAATTCCTGCTGACAGGAACTCCAGAACCTTAAAGCCCTCCTCCAACAGACCCTTCTGCCGGATATCCAGCTATCCAGTCATCCAGCTATCCAGTCATCCAGCTATCCAGTCATCCAGTTATCCAGCTATCCAGCTATCCAGTCATCCAGCTATCCAGCTATCCAGTCATCCAGCTATCCAGTCATCCAGTCATCCAGTTATCCAGTCATCCAGTTATCCAGTTATCCCTCCTCCCCATTTTGTTAACAATCGCTTTGAATTAAAATTCCCCCCACCAACCCCCACATTTTTATATATTTTTTCTTTTCTTACTCTCACAAGGCTTTCAAAATGTAACTATTTTTTGGAAGCCTCGTACAATACTGTTAATAAAAAGAAGTTATTAACACGAGTGGGTGAAAGTGGGAAAAAGTGGGAAAATTGACCGTATATTAGCACCGTTGAATTAAAAAAATGGCCCCAGTTACCAATCTTATCGGTGAATTTGAATGCAGGCTTGATGACAAAAGCCGTGTCATACTTCCGAGCGGTCTGAAAAAACAGATCTCCCAGGAAGCCCAGGACAAGTTTGTCATCAACAGGGGGTTTGAGAACTGCCTGGTGTTGTATCCAATGAATGAATGGAAAGGCATCAGTGAAGAGATCAACCGCCTGAATCTGTATAACCGGAAGAACAGGGATTTCGCGAGGTATTTTTACCGCGGTGCTACGGAACTCACACTTGACAATGCCAGCCGTCTTCTTCTTCCCAAGTCGTTGTTAAGCTATGCCGGTATCGTACGCGATGTCGTCCTGTTTGCCTTCTCCAACCGGATCGAAGTCTGGGCCAGGGACAGGTATGAAAAACTCATGACCGCCGAGCCTGAAGATTTTTCACTTCTGGCTGAAGAGGTCATGGGCAAACAGGATAAAAACGACAGCCGCGACGATGTACCATAGGCCTGTACTACTCAACGAATCCATTGAGCTTCTCAACATCCAACCGGGGGGCGTCTATGTGGATGCAACGTTCGGGGGTGGAGGGCATTCAAAGGAGATCCTGAAAAGGCTTGAAAGCGGAAAATTAATTGCCTTTGACCAGGATGAGGATGCAGCGGCTAATGCTATCGAAGATCCGCGTTTCACCTTTGTAAACCACAATTTCAGGTTTATCAAAAACTTCCTCCGCCTTCACAAGCAGGTCCCTGTTGACGGTATCCTTGCCGATCTGGGGGTATCCTCCCACCAGATCGATGTACCTGCCAGGGGATTTTCAACACGCAGCGAAGGTGCCTTGGATATGCGCATGGACCGCCGCAAGCCACTTACTGCCCATACCATTATTAATACATATACCGAAGAGAAGCTGGTAGGCCTTTTCCGCATGTATGGCGAGATCATCAACGCAAGGAAACTTGCATCAAGAATAGCCGAATCCCGGCGTGAAAAAGAAATTGCATCCACGACTGAGCTTGTTGCCATCGCAAAAACCTGCGCCGCAAAAGGAAAAGAGAACAAATACCTGGCGCAGGTTTTTCAGGCCCTGAGGATTGAAGTCAACCAGGAGGCCGAGATACTGGAGGAATTCCTGCTGCATTGCCTGGATGTTCTAAGGAGCGGCGGCAGGCTTGCTGTTATAAGCTATCACTCCCTCGAGGATAAAAAAGTCAAGAACTTTTTCAGGACAGGAAATTTTGAAGGTGAACTGAAGAAGGATTTTTATGGCAATATACTTTCTCCCTGGGAAGTGGTCACCAGGAAAGGGATTGTTGCCGGGGAAAAAGAAATTGAATTGAACAGCCGTGCGCGGAGTGCAAGGCTGAGGGTTGCAGAAAAGAAATAGGGAGGCATTTTGCACAAGCAGCCTGTATTGAGCGAAGCATTCTGCACAAGCGGCCTCAGGTGAACGAAGAGAACCGCAGCCGCGGTGCAAAGACAGGAGCGAAAGCCGCGGTACAAAGATGCAAGCGAAAGCGGCGGTGCAAAGATGCGGGGGAATCAGGATCTTAACGAAACTATGACTGAGTTCAGGGGAAATAAAATGAGGGAAAATCCGGCAGAAGCCGAATGGAAGGATATTTCCTACGAAGCCGTTCCCCATGAAGAAACTGCAAGTGCAGCCGAAGCAGCTGAGAAGGAAGTTGCACCCCCTGTAAAACCCGTAAAAAAATTACATAAGGGAAGGAAGAGGGTGCAGGACGTACTGGGCGGGGATTACTTGTCGAAAAAAAGCGTAGTCGACAATGTTCCCTTCCTTATTTATATCACTGTCCTGGCCTTGTTTTATATAGCCAATACGTACAATACCGAAAGGATGTACAAGCAGATTGAACGGACAAAGACGGAGCTCAAGGAACTCAGGTTTGAATACATCACGGCACGTTCGTCGCTGATGTTCGAAAGCAAGCTGTCGGAACTGAATACCAGGACCCAGGCTATCGGCCTGAAGGAAACCCTCACCCCCCCTTATAAGATATTTTATTCGGGAGACTCAATTCAAAACGGGAACAAATGACCCAGGATGTAAGAAAAGGCATAATGACGAGAGTATATGTAGTATACCTGGGTATACTGCTTTTCGGCCTTGCTGTACTGGGGAGGGCTTTTTATATCCAGAATTTCGAGAAAACGGAATTGCTGGAAATGGCTAAAAAGCAGGAGATGCAGGTTTTTCCGATTGAAGCGATCCGTGGAAATATCCTTTCCGACGACGGGACTTTACTGGCCGTCTCTGTTCCGATCTTTGAACTGAGGATGGACCTGGTCGCCGATTCGCTTACCGATGAGGTGTTTAAGAACGGCGTTGATTCGCTTGCAATTTGCCTGGCAGGGATTTACAAGGACAAATCGCCCATGCAGGTTAAAGACAAGCTATGGGAGGCCCGCAGGAACCAGGAGCGTTATTTCCTTATCAAGCGCGACGTCACCTATCCCGAACTGAAAAAGATTCGCAGGTTCCCCATCTTTAAAAGAGGCAGGTTCAAGGGCGGCTTGATGGTGATCCCCCAGTGGGAACGCGAGCTCCCATATAAATCCCTTGCCCGCAGGATCATAGGATATGAAAAGGGCGAAGGGGATCAGAAAATATATGTGGGCCTTGAAGGCAAATTCACGAAACAGCTCGAAGGCATAGGTGGCTCCAGGATGATGCGTCGCGCCGGCGGGAGCAACTGGATGCCTGTCGACATTGAAAGCCAGGTTGAACCCCAGAACGGCCTGGATATAGTAACTACCATCGACATCGAGCTGCAGGACCAGTCGGAAGCAGCATTAAGGAAAGAACTAATCGCCGACAGTGCCGATCACGGCTGCCTGGTAGTCATGGAAGTGCAGACCGGCTATGTTAAGGCCATGGTGAACCTTGGAAGGACGAAAAAGGGAACTTACGAAGAAGTATTTAACTATGCCATTGCCGAGGCTAATGAACCAGGTTCCACATTCAAGCTTGCCTCATTCCTGGTTGCTCTGGACGACGGCAAGGTCGAACTCAACACGCCTATCCAGGTTGGCAACGGTATTGTTTATTTCGCCGGCCATAAGATCCAGGATTCACATCCCCCCACCTCTTCAGTCTATACAGCCCAGCAGGTCTTTGAAAAATCCTCGAACGCAGGCACCGCAAAAATGATCTATGGCATCTATTCGGCTGAACCGCAGAAATACATCGACGGGCTTTACCGGCTTGGCCTGAACAAACCTCTAAACCTTCAGATCGATGGGGAACGGCCACCCTACATCAAGAATACCAAAAGCAAATACTGGTCAGACCTTTCACTCCCCTGGATCGCGTATGGTTATGAAGTCGCCCTGGCTCCTATCCACCTTATTACCTTATATAATGCCATCGCAAACAATGGCAAGATGGTCAAGCCTCTTTTTGTAAAAGAGATACTCAGGAACGGCAAGGCGATTCAAACGTTCAAACCGGTTGTGCTGAATCCCCAGATCGTTTCTCCCTCGACTGTTCAGAAAGCCAAGATCCTGATGGAAGGCGTTGTCCTGCGGGGCACGGGAACAGCCATCGCCAGCCCCATTTACAGGATCGCAGGTAAGACCGGAACTGCGCAGCTCGCCCAGAATAACAGGGGGTATAACCAGGGAACAAAGAACGTCAGGTACAAAGGTTCTTTCTGCGGCTTCTTCCCCGTGGAAAACCCAAGGTATACTATGATGGTGGTCATTGTGGACCCAAAAAAAGGAAAGTATTACGGGGGCGCCGTTGCCGCCCCGGTGTTCAGGCAGATTTCCGACAGGCTTTACTCAAAGCAGGAAGACATCCTTTTCCCATTCAAAAAAGACAGTGTAAACAGCCTTTTGCCATTTGCGAATGCAGGCATGCAGTCAGACCTCAATGAAGCTTACAGCACACTCGGTTATAATATTAATAAGGTGGATGTTCGTGCACTCTGGACCCAGGCTGTTCCAAACGAAAACAAGATCATTTTATACCCCCAGGCCGTATCCAGAAATCTCATGCCTGATGTGAGCGGGATGGGTCTGAAAGACGCCTTATTCCTGCTTGAACAAATGGGCCTGAATGTAGTTGTGAATGGCCGTGGGGCGGTGGTAAACCAGAGTGTAAAGCCGGGAACGCTTGTCAATAAAGGCATGCCGGTAGTACTTGACCTTGAGGGCCCGAAAGCTAAAGCTAAAACCCAGACATGAAGAAACTTAGCCTGATAGTACCTCAACATCTGGTCCTCGAAAGCAGGGGTGATATGGATATTATGATCGGCTCACTGCAGTTTGACTCAAGGCAGGTCAGGCCGGGCGATGTGTTTTTTGCCGTCAGGGGCAGTGTTTCCGACGGCCATGATTTTATCGGCATGGCTATAGAGAAAGGAGCTTCAGCCATTGTTTGTGAATCCTGCCCCGTGGAAATGTCCGGCTTTATTACATGGATCAAGACTGCCGACAGCGCTTTGATGCTTGGCGAGATGGCTTCGGCCTTTTATGATAACCCTTCCTTCAAACTTCAATTGGTCGGGATAACAGGCACCAACGGGAAGACAACCACCGTTACGCTTCTTCACAGCTTGTTTACGGGACTCGGGTACAAGGCAGGCCTGCTCAGTACGATTAAAAACATGGTGGGAGAGCGCGGGGTCCCTGCCACCCATACTACTGCCGACCCTGTCCAGATCAATCGCCTGCTGAGTGAAATGTGCGAGGAAGGCTGCGAATACTGCTTTATGGAAGTAAGTTCGCATGCGGTCGACCAGAAGCGTATTGCCGGCCTCAGGTTCAGGGGCGCGATTTTTTCAAACCTGACGCATGACCACCTCGATTACCATAAGACATTTGATGCATATCTTAAAGCAAAGAAAGGCTTTTTTGACGGCTTGCCCGAATCGGCCTTTGCCCTGGTAAACAAGGACGACAAAAACGGCCCCGTCATGCTCCAGAACACCAGGGCTGCAAAATTCACATACAGCCTTCAATCCATGGCCGATTTCCGCTGCAGGATTGTCGAAAACGAGTTTTCCGGCCTTCATCTCAGCATTGACGGACAGGATGTATGGTTCAGGCTCATAGGATCTTTCAACGCATACAATATCCTCTCGGTGTATGCTGCTGCGGTTTTGCTCGGCCAGGAATCTTTCAGGGTGCTCACCCTTCTCAGCAGCATGGGCCCAGTCGAAGGCCGGTTCAACTCCATCAACGGTCCGGGTAACATCACAGTAATCGTTGATTACGCCCATACCCCGGATGCTTTGAAGAATGTTCTGGAGACCATCAACGACATCCGCCATCATAATGAAAAACTCATTACGGTTGTCGGGGCGGGAGGTAACAGGGATGCCACGAAAAGACCGGTCATGGCAAGAATTTCAGCCAGTCTCAGCGACCAGCTTGTCCTGACCTCCGACAATCCCAGGTTCGAGGAACCTGAAGCCATCCTGGAAGAGATGATGAAAGGTATTGAAATTACCGATGCCCGCAAGGTACTCGTGATTGCCGACCGCAGGCAGGCTATTAAGACAGCCGTAACCCTGGCCGGGGAGAACGATATCATTTTGGTTGCAGGCAAAGGACATGAGACTTACCAGGAGATCAAGGGAGTGAAATACCCCTTTGATGACAGGGAAATAGTGAAAGAATTATTTTCTATTAAACAATAGCCTATGTTGTACTATTTATTTACATGGCTGCATAAAGCGTTCAATGTCCCGGGGGCGGGCCTGTTCCAGTATATTTCGTTCAGGGCTGCATTTGCGCTGATCACTTCGCTGTTCATTTCGATGATCATCGGGAAAAGGCTGATCGGGTTCCTCAGGAAAAAACAGGTTGGAGAAACGATACGTGATCTTGGCCTGACAGGACAGGTTTCCAAACAGGGAACGCCTACCATGGGCGGACTCATCATCCTTGCTGCGATCCTGGTACCCACCCTGCTCTTCGCCAAGCTTCATAACATATATATCATCCTGATCCTCGTTGCAACAGTATGGCTTGGTTTGATCGGGTTCCTCGATGATTATATAAAGGTGTTCAAAAAAGACAAGAAGGGATTGCCGGGCAAACTGAAGATACTGGGCCAGGTCGGGCTGGGTCTGATTGTTGGATTTACCATGTATTTCAGCGACAAGGTTGTGATCAGGGAAAAGACAAGGAACCAGGCTTATGTTTCATCACAGGATATTTTCAAGGTTGAAAATGCATCTGAAAGGATCAGCCCTTTTTCGAGGACCGAGATCAAGTCGACAAAAACCACCATCCCGTTCATCAAGCATAACGAGTTCGACTACAGCTGGCTCATTTCCTGGATCAGCCCGGGAGCAAAGTCATGGACTTGGCTTGTATTCATTCCTATTGTCATTTTTATCATCATAGCGGTTTCCAACGGGGCCAATCTCACCGACGGGCTCGACGGACTTGCCAGCGGGACTTCAGCCATTATCGGGATAACGCTGGGAGTACTGGCGTATGTGTCGGGTAACACAAATTTCGCCGATTACCTCAACATCATGTATATCCCGAATACTGGTGAGCTGGCGATCTACATTGCAGCTTTCGTAGGGGCCTGTATAGGGTTCCTCTGGTATAATTCTTACCCTGCCCAGGTTTTCATGGGCGATACCGGCAGCCTTGCCCTCGGGGGCATCATCGCTGTTTTCGCGATCATCATCCGCAAGGAAATCATGATCCCGATTTTCTGCGGGATCTTCCTGGTAGAGAACCTTTCGGTGGTAATGCAGGTGAGTTATTTCAAGTATACAAAACGAAAATTCGGGGAAGGCCGGAGGATATTTAAAATGTCACCCCTCCACCATCATTACCAGAAGCTGGGGTACCATGAATCGAAGATCGTAATGAGGTTTATGATCGTGGGGATCATGCTGGCGGTACTGACGATAGTAACATTAAAGATAAGATAAGAGAGAAGGCACTAGGTACCAGGCACTAGTACCCAGTAACAGGTAACAAAAAAAATAACATATCACTAAAACACAAAACCATGACCCTAGAATCCCTGGCATTACAAGGAAATACGAATGTATACGACAATCTGGCGGCTACCGTTTCAGGTCGGATCCGTGAGGCCCGGAAGGCCTGTTTCAGGGAATGGTTCGCCGATTTCGGCAATACCGAACACAGGATGGAATTCGTAGCCAACATTCATGGTATCGAATTCATAAACGATTCCATGTCGGTAAGCTTAAACGGCGCCTGGTTTGCACTTGAAACCATGTCGAAACCGGTCATCTGGATAGCAGGGGGAGGAAGCTCGAATGAAGAGCTTGAATTCCTCAAAAAGCTTATAGAAAAGAAAGTCAAGGCCATTATCTGCCTGGGTCCGGGGAATGAGTCCATCCATGAGTCTTTCGCTGACTCTGAAATTCCGATAGCCGATACGTATACCATGGCCGAGGCTGTTGAAGCCGCGTATTACCTCGGGAGGAAAGGCGATGTGGCTTTATTTTCGCCGGGTTGCAAAGAGGATGCGATCTTCGACAGCCATGAAGCCAGGGGTATTGCTTTCAGAAATGCCGTAAAGAACCTTTAAGAGATTTGTATGGCCAACAACACGTTTAAGAACATCAAAGGCGATAAGGTGATATGGATAGTGGTTGTCATTTTATCGATATTCTCATTGCTGGCTGTCTACAGTTCAACCGGGACTCTTGCCTATAAAAAGCAGCACGGGAATACCGAATATTATCTTATGAAACACCTGCTCATCCTGGGTTTTGGATTCGGGCTGATGTACCTCACCCATTTGATAAAATACACTTATTTTTCAAGGATCTCGCAGATCGGGCTGATCCTGACCTTCCCGTTGCTTGCTTTCACACTTGTTTCGGGCACCAATCTTAATGAAGCGAACCGCTGGCTTACGGTCCCTATCGTCAACCTGACCTTTCAGAGTTCCGATATGGCAAAACTCTTCCTTATTATGTACCTGGCCAGGGTGTTGAGTAAAAAGCAGGAGCTTGTTGAGGATCTGCGGAAAGGATTCCTGCCTGTGATCCTGCCTGTGATCGCGGTCACCGTATTGATTTTGCCTGCGAACTTTTCCACGGCAGCCATTTTATTTGTCACCTGCCTGGTACTGATGTTTATTGGCCGTATCAGCCTTAAATACATTTTCTCGCTTATCGGGCTGGGGATTGTTTCGGTAGTCATGATTTTTGTAATCGCCATTGTTTTCCCTCATTTATTCCCCCGGGGTGAAACCTGGGTTAAACGTGTTGATCATTTCATCCATGATGAAAAGGCCAGTGCCGATGCCACCTACCAGGTTGACCAGGCTAAGATCGCTATCGGGTCAGGAGGGGTGTTCGGCAAATCCCCGGGAAAGAGCACACAGAGGAATTTCCTTCCCCACCCCTATTCTGATTTCATTTTCGCAATCATAATTGAAGAATACGGGCTCATAGGGGGGAGCTTTGTGATGCTGCTTTACCTGATATTGTTTTTCAGGGTGATCAGGATTGCCGGGAAATGCCAGGGGAATTTCGGCGCCCTGCTTTCGCTGGGGATAGGATTCAGCATGGTGTTCCAGGCGATGATCAATATGGCTGTGGCTGTGAACCTGTTCCCTGTGACAGGACAGACTTTGCCCCTGATCAGTATGGGCGGGACTTCAATCTGGTTTACCAGCATTGCCATAGGGATTATTTTAAGCGTAAGCAGGATGACTGAAATCGACACAAGGAACGGAACCGAGGTGGAAATACTTACCGATCATGGCGCTAAAGAAATAGGAGACCTGGTTCCGGCTTAAATTATTCAGATGACGAAAATTATTATCAGCGGAGGAGGTACAGGGGGGCATGTGTTCCCTGCTATTGCTATTGCTAATGCCATCAGGGCAAAGCTCGCCGATGCTGATATCCTGTTTATCGGGGCCAGGGGGAAGTTAGAAATGGAGAAAGTCCCGGCAGCCGGTTACAGGATCGAGGGGCTGACCATTGCGGGCTTGCAGAGAAAATTAAGCTTGAAGAACCTGGTTTTCCCGTTTAAACTTTTAAGCAGCATGTTCAGGGCAAGGAAACTCGTTTCAGATTTTGGACCTGATGTTGTGGTCGGGGTCGGGGGATATGCTAGCGGGCCGGTTTTAAGGACTGCTGTCGCCATGAAGATCCCGGCCCTGATACAGGAGCAGAACTCGTTTCCCGGCATCACCAACCGCATGCTGGCGGGTAAAGTCCAGAAGATCTGCGTTGCCTATAAAGGGATGGAGAAATATTTTCCGAAGAAGAAACTGGTACTTACCGGAAACCCGATCAGGCAGGACCTGACCGGGTTAAGCGGGAAAAGGCATGAGGCTGTGGATCATTTCGGACTGGCTGAAAACAAGACTACAATTTTAGTGATTGGCGGAAGCCTGGGGGCAGGCACAATAAATCAAAGTGTCATGCAATGCTTGATCAGCGGCAATCCCGGCGGGTCTGTTCAATGGCTCTGGCAATGCGGAAAGTATTATTACGAAAAACTCAGGGAAGAACTTTCCCATGCAGGGATAAGCAACGAACGGGGGGATGTGAAACTCCAGGCCTTTATCGACCGCATGGACCTGGCCTATTCAGCTGCCGACGTGGTGATTTCCAGGGCCGGGGCTATTGCAATCTCGGAATTATGTGCATGCGGGAAACCGGTCATACTGATCCCTTCTCCAAATGTGGCCGAGGACCACCAGACAAAAAATGCGATGGCGCTTGTTGAGAATAAAGCGGCTGTTATGATCAGCGACAAGGATGCAAAAGAGAAACTCGGGGGTTCACTTGCATTACTGATCAATGATGCGCCCCTGCAGGAGGAACTGAAGCGAAACATAAGGACTATGGCGGCTCCGGATGCAGCGGACAGAATCGCCTCAGAGGTACTGGGATTAATTAAAACAGTAAAGGAATAAGCAACAAATGAAACCGCAGGAGCTTTCATCGGTATATTTTCTTGGGATAGGCGGGATCGGGATGAGCGCCCTGGCCCGGTATTTCCTTCACCTGGGTGCAGCGGTCAGCGGTTATGATAAAACGCCTACAGCATTGACCCGTCAGCTTGAGCTGGAAGGAATGAAAATCCATTTCGGGGATGATCCGGCACTCATCCCGTTGAACACTGAACTTGTGATATACACCCCGGCCATCCCGAAGGACAATAAAGAATTAAACTTCATCCTTAAGAAAAAGATCCCTATGATGAAGCGTTCGGAGGTGCTCGGGTTGATCTCTTCCGGCTATTTTACCATAGCTGTCGCCGGCACCCACGGGAAGACCACAACCTCCATGCTGGTAGCTCATATCCTGAAAAGTGCGGGCATCCCCCATATTGCATTCCTGGGAGGCATTTCAAAGAATTACGGAACCAATTTCCTTATTGAAACTTCAGGTCCCGCGGCTCCCGTATGTGTTGTTGAAGCTGACGAATTTGACCGTTCCTTTCTGCAGCTTGCGCCCGATATTGCCATTGTCACATCAGCCGATCCCGACCATCTCGACATTTATCATACGCATAAGGAGATGCTTGCTTCATTCGAAGAGTTCACGGGGAAGATAAGAAAAGGAGGTTCCCTGGTCATGAAAGCCGGAGTTGGGCTAAAACCCCGGGGGCAATCGGCTTACAATGTTTTTTCCTATTCCCTGGATAAAAAGAAGGCTTCGGCGCCTACGGGGTCTAAAGGATTTAAAGCAGGGGGTTTTGGTATAAGTAAGGGTGTATACCATTATGATTTCTGCAGTGCTAACGATGTTTGGAAAGACCTTGTGCTGGGATTGCCGGGATTGTTCAACCTTGAAAATGCCCTTGCCGCCAATGCCGCTGTCTTCCTCATGGGACTGAGCCAATCGAAAGTTGCCAGGGCGATGAAGTCATATAAGGGGGTTGTGAGGAGGTTTGATTTCCAGGTGAAAAAGCGGGGGTTCGTGTATATCGACGACTATGCCCATCATCCCGAAGAACTGAGAGCCTGCATTGAAGCGGTAAAAGAGATGTATCCGGGTCAAAGGATCACAGGTGTTTTCCAGCCCCATTTGTATTCAAGGACCCGCGACCTGGCTTCAGAATTTGCAGTGAGCCTCGACCTTCTCGATGAGATCGTACTGCTTGACATTTACCCCGCAAGGGAGAAACCGATAAAAGGTGTAAGCAGTGAACTTATCCTGGAAAAACTGAAAACGGAGAATAAAATACTGATTGAAAAAGATAAACTGTTGAATTACCTCAAAAAGCTTAAACCGGAGGTCCTGCTGACACTCGGGGCAGGCGATATAGACCAGCTGGTGCCATCTGTCAGAAAAGCATTTGCAAAATGAAGAAGTTCTGGAAAATAGCTCATGTTTCTCTCTGGGTAATACTCGTGGCGGGTGCCTGCGTAATGGTCGGATTTACAAATTTCGAGCAGTATTACAGGCCCTGCAACAGGATCTATGTCACCATGGATTACGGCCAGGCCGACAAGCTTATCACCATGGCAGATATTGACTCTATTATCCGCAGGAACACGGGAAAGATCAGTGGCAAGCCAATGGGATGGGTTAACATACGCCAGATTGAAAAATCCATTACAGCCCAGGCTTACGTTGAAAAAGCCCATGTTTACGAAAGCCTCGACGGTAACATTTTTGTCGAAGTCAAACAAAGGGAACCCATACTCCGCATCATTAACAGCAAATTCGAATCGTTCTATGTAGACGGATCAGGGCGGCTGCTTCCCCCCAACCCGTTCTTCCCGGCCAGGGTCCTGATTGCAAGCGGGAATATTTCCCATTCCTATATGGCCAACAGGAACTTCAGGATAGAGACCCCGATGATGGGCGATACAGTCGGGCCGGCCGATACCCTGATGTTTGAACTATACAAACTGGCATTGTACATCAACCGTGATAAATTCCTGAAAGCCGAAATAGACCAGGTCTATGTCACGCCCTCAAAAGAATTCGAGCTTGTGCCTAAGGTAGGTCAGCATGTGATCATGCTCGGGAAGGCCGATAACCTCGACGAAAAATTCAGGAAGCTCATGGTTTTCTATAAGCACGGCCTTAATATAATGGGATGGAATAAATATAATTACATCAATATAAAATACAGAAATCAAGTAGTTTGTTCAAAACTTCACTAGCATATGAAAAACTCAGGCATCATTGTCGGTCTCGACATTGGAACAACAAAAATCGCCGTCATTGTAGGGCGTAAAAACGAACATGGTAAAATAGAAATTCTTGGCTACGGGAAAGTCCCCAGTATTGGCGTGAAACGAGGGGTCGTCGCAAATATTGAAAACACCGTGCAGTCGATCCGTGAAGCTGTTGCTGAAGCTTCCTCCAAATCGGGTGTCGATATCAAGTATGTGAATGTCGGAATTGCCGGGCAGCATATTAAAAGCCTCCAGCACAGGGGAAGCATGATACGCGAAAATTTCGATACCGAGATCAGCCAGGAGGATATCGACAAGCTTTGTAACAGCATGTATAACCTTAACATGAACCCCGGTGAAGAAATTCTTGATGTTATTGCCCAGGAATTCAGTATTGACGGGGATCATGGGATTCCGAAGCCAAAAGGCATGAACGGCAGGCTGCTTGAAGCAAATTTTCATATAATTATCGGACAGACTGCTGCGGCAAAGAACATATATAAATGTGTAAGGAAAGCCGGGCTCGAGGTAGTGGAGCTGATACTGGAGCCGATTGCATCGGCCGAGGCTGTGTTGAGCGAGGATGAAAAGGAGGCAGGGATAGTGCTGGTCGACATTGGTGGCGGCACATCCGACATAGCAATCTTTCATGAAGGCATCATCCGCCATACTGCGGTCATTCCGCTTGGAGGCGAAATCATCTCCGAAGATGTCAAAGAAGGTTGTTCCATAATTAAGAAACATGCCGAGGAACTGAAGATAAAATTCGGATCTGCCCTCGCGCGTGAGAATAAGGAAGAGGAGATTGTAGCCATCCCCGGTCTCCGCGGCAGGCCCCCCAAGGAAATCAGTCTTAAAAACCTTGCCAGTATCATACAGGCACGAATGGAGGAGGTCATAGAACACATCTACTATGAGATAAAGAATTCAGGTTACGAGAAAAAATTGCTTGGCGGGATCGTCCTCACCGGTGGTGGCGCACAACTGAAACATATTGCCCAGCTGACCGAATTTATCACAGGCTTTGACACCCGTATAGGCTATCCCAATGAACATCTCAGCAACGAAATCCCGCCCGAGATGGCAAGCCCGATGTATGCCACAGGGGTTGGACTGGTAGAGATCGGGATTGAACGTTATGAAAAAGAGCAGGAAAAGCTGAAGGATGTTGAGGAGGAGCCGGAAGAACCCAAGGAGGAACCAGGGAAACAAAAGAAAGTAAAAGTAAAGAAAGTGAAGGATCCCGGTAAAATCAGGAGGTCATTCCCGGAACTTTTCCTTGACAAGATAAAAGGTTTATTTGAGGAGGATATTGAATAAGCCCCGCTATTAACAATCAATCTGTTAATAAAAAAAGAAAAAGAAAAAAAAACGGCCAGTTCTATTATTTAATTTTAAACGGATCTAATTACCAGACAAATGAGCGACTTAATAAAGTTTGATCTGCCTAAGAACCAGTCATCTATAATAAAAGTTATAGGTGTTGGTGGTGGCGGCAGCAATGCTGTGACCCATATGTTTAACCAGGGAATCGTTGGAGTGGACTTCATAATCTGCAATACAGATGCCCAGGCTATGGAATCCAGCCCTGTCCCCACAAAAATCCAGCTGGGAGCAAATCTCACCAGCGGTCTTGGAGCAGGCGCTGTTCCTTCGGTGGGCCGTAACGCAGCCCTTGAAAATGCCGCTGAGATCAGAGCCATTCTGGATAAGGGGACGAAAATGCTATTCATCACTGCAGGTTTGGGCGGGGGGACAGGTACCGGCGCTGCGCCGGTAATAGCGCAGATCTCTAAGGAACTCGATATCCTTACTGTCGGAATTGTGACTATCCCCTTTGCTTTTGAGGGTAGAAAGCGTAAACAATATGCCGAAGAAGGCCTTCAGCAGTTGAAGAAACAGGTTGACTCATTACTTATAATCAGCAACGACAAGCTCAGGGAGCTTTGCGGCGACCTCAGGCTGACTGCCGCATTTAAAAAAGCTGATAACGTGCTTACAATGGCAGCTAAAGGCATAGCCGAGATCATTACGGTAACCGGGCATATCAACGTGGACTTTGAAGATGTTAAAACCGTGATGAGAGACAGCGGTGTGGCTATCCTTGGAACAGGAGTTGCCGGAGGTGAAAACCGCGCCCTGCGTGCCGTTGAAGAGGCATTAAGCTCTCCCCTGCTTGATAATAACGATATTGAAGGAGCAAGTAATCTTTTACTTTACATCTCAAGCGGTACCGATGAGATCACAATGGATGAGGTAACAGAGATCACCGATTATATCCAGGGCAAGACCAAGTCATCGGCTGAAGTCATTTGGGGAACCGGTATCGACGTGAGCCTGGCTGAAAACATCAGTGTAACCATAATTGCCACAGGCTTTGATCCGGAACACAGGCAAAAAGACCCTTCCAAGCCACAGGATGTTATACTTCACGATCTGTATAACCATAAAATTGAACCTAAGGTTGAAAAACGTTTCATCGACCACAGGCAGCCTGCTCACGCGCCGAAAACGGAAGAAAGAACCGAAGAGATCACCATGGTAAGCCCCATGCCGGAACAAAGAGTTGCCGAGCCCGAGCCTGCCATGGAATCATCTGTAGAACTCAGTGCCGATAGCAATCCGATATCCATTGAATTCACACTTGAAAATCCGCAGGTCTTTGTCCAGCCGGAAACTATTGTCAGTGAAACCATAAGTATCAGGGAACCCGAGCTTGTCAATGAAGTTGCTCCCCATAAGGTTGAAGAACCATCACCCTTCATCAAAGTAATGCCCGTGGAACATCCCGGGCATGGTCATTCCCAGGACGACCATGACCGCAGGGCGAGTGAACGGGTAAATAAGCTTCGTGCACTTAGCGAGAAGCTGAAGAGCATTACACCTATCGATCCGACAAATATCTATGAACTTGAATCTGTCCCGGCCTATAAGCGCAGAAACGTCGACCTCCTGGATGTCGCTCCTTCTTCTGAACCCAGTGCACCAACTTATTCGCTGGGGGAATCGGCCGATAAAAGCATAGAGATCCGTTCGGAAAACTCGTTTCTGCATAAAAATGTAGATTAAAAGTGCTCATCTTAAAATAGAACTCTCTTCTAACTTGTAGAACTCAATCAGGGGACCCGGGACTGTTAAACTGTCCCGGGTTTTTTATTTAACCGCTTCATACCTGTTGAGCCAGGCGTCGGCAATGTGGACGGGATGGCCCTTTTTTCTCAGGGTCCTGCCAAACTGGATTATACTATCGGGGAATGAAGCCAGCCAGCCGTCTTTTATCAGGTAGATTTTTGGCTGGGTAAGCACTTCCACGGCGAGTGCAGGATTCCGAACGTAATCCTTTTCATGGGGAGTAGCTTTGATGTGCATGGGATCTGGGCTTGCACTCATGTAGGAATTCCAGTATTCGGCAATGATCCCTATATTCCCCATGTACTTCAGAGCCGAGATCACCCTGATGCGGGAAGGCCTGAATTCAGGATAATAAAACCTCAGACTTCCGCTTAAAGATCCAATGATAACAACGAAAAGGACCGCAAGCCGGAATTTATTTCTCATATGGCCTTCGGGAAGATTTTCAAGCCATAAAACCAGGCTGATCGCAGCCGATATAAAACATGTCGTAAAGTACCTTCTGCCGGCTCCGTTAGCTGCAACCCAGCCGGATGTAACAACAGCCATAAGTGTCAGAAGGGCTTCAAAAAGGAAAAAATAAAACCAGGGGCTCGAGGTGATGCCAGGCCGGGTTTTAATCTTTCGTGTCTTGCTAATCACCAGGAATAACAAGGTGATCAGCATTCCCCAGGCATAAACACTCTCAATCCTGTTTTCAGGTGAAAACAGGAATACCCCGATCACGGAATCAAGAGCGATGTGAAGGTTCGAGACAATTCCCGAAGCCGAAGCGAGAAAGCCGGAGTTATAGGCCTGAACTGGGGTTGACACCCCTTTTGCATAATGAATCAAAAAGAAACCCGTAACTGCCCATATTAAAGCAGTAAAAGCAGGGACCGTCAACCCCCGCCAGGAAATTATTTTCAAAGGATCCTTTCTGGCAGAATAAAAATATAATCCTCCCATAAGAAGTAATGCAAGTAGGCTTATCAGGGCCATGTCGGAAACCCAGACGGAGACGATGAACATAAAACAGCCCGAAGAAAGCCATGCCAGGCATTTCCACCTGGCTTTTGCACTGAAAGAGCGATCGAGGAAATTCAATGCAAGTATCACGCAGCTGGCCTGTATTCCGTAAAGTATGAGCAGGAATTCAAGAAAATGCCAGGGCGGGAAAAACCAGGCCAGCGCCACAACCATCCTGCCGAATCCTGACTTCACGAAACGGGTCAGGGCCCAGAACCCGGCACAGAGGACCAGGTAATGAACAATGGAAACAATGAGCACGGGTTGCAGGCCGGTGACCTGGTAAAACCAATGGGCAATCAACGGAATAAGGCTGCCTGAGCGGTCCTGTCCCCAGAAATAAATATCATGCGGAAGTGAAAAAGCCGGTGTCATCAGGATGTTCACAGCCATGTCGGAATTGAGAAGGGGATAGAAATTCTCTGAAAACGTAAAAAACGAAAGCAGGATGATCAGAATGATCCCGGCATTAATCCATATGCCTGCCTGGCTTTTCATGACCTGGTTCTGCTAAGGCGTTTGTGAACGATACGTTCAACCAGTCCGAAAGGCAGCAGGGCTGCAATCCGCAGCTGAAGCATATTGTTGATGCGATAAACGGCCCTGGGCCTGGTTATACAGGAAACACTGTAAATAAACTCCGCTGCCTGACCAGGGCTGATCACTTTCCCTATCTCCCCGGAAGCCTGGGATGCAAAAGCATGGAAAGCGGCTTTCAGAGGATCACTTTCCTGAACTGCTTCTTCACTGCCGGCCAGCCCTGAAACAGTTTTCAGAAGTTCCGTATCTATTGCGCCAGGCCTGATCACTACCACGTCGATCCCGTGAAACTTCAGTTCCTGCCTGAGCACTTTGGCATACCCTTCAACAAGTTTCTTTGACAATGGATAAGCCATAAAAGGCATAGTAAGGTTAAGGCTCTCACTGCCTATATGTATGATCCTGCCTCCGGGCTTACTTACCAATGGAAGAAAAACCTGGTTCACCCGGTATCCCCCGAAAACATTCACTTCAAAGATGCGCCTGAATTTATCAAGCGGGGTTTGTGATAACATGAAGTAGCTATCGATCCCGGCATTGTTGATAATAAGGTCGAGTTTGCAATCTTCAGCTTTCAAAACAACAAATGCGGAAGCAACCGACTCATCAGAAGAAACATCCATTTTCAATGGCTGTAACAGGCTTTTTCGGCCTGGCTGGCCTTTGAATAAGGGGGAAACCTGTAAATCTCCGTATTCAGGGATTTCCAGGTCGGTTGCAATCACCTTCCACCCCCCAGAAAGGAATCTTAACGCCAGAGCCTTACCCAGGCCCCTCCCGGCCCCGGTGATCAGAACTGTTTTGTCACTATCGCGCATTTCGCATATATTTCTTCTCTTTTTGCTTCTGGATGACCGAAGACAGCGCGCAAACCGGTTTCCAAAGGGGCTTCCATTTCCCGAAAGCACGGGGCACATCGTTGAACGAACGTTCTCCCCTGAGTACTTTCCCGAAAGCCATCCAAACTCTTTCACTGTCGCGCACCCAATGATGAATTCGAAGCGGCATTGCATTGAACAGCGCACAAATGTTCTTCGCCTCGAGCATTTCCGGCATGATCTCAGAATTGATCCTGGACGTATACATCGCAAGATCGGAAATTTTCCCTTCCAGTCTTTCCTTTATGACTTCAGCAGCTATCGTACCGCTCTTAACGGCCCAGAAGATCCCTTCGCCTGTGAGCGCATCGGTAAGACCTGCTGCATCACCCGCCACCAGGACCCTGCCTGAATGGCAAAGAGCTTTCCTGGTGCGCACAGGCAATGGATGCGAACGGTTTGATAGTGTTTCAACGACGGGGATACCGCAGGCGTTGATAAAATCTTCATAGTATCCTGGCATCCGCCGGGCCATATGCGCCGGGCCGCCAATACCAATTGAGAAATGATCTTTCTTCGGGAATATCCAGGCATACCCGCCCGGGAAAGTGCCCCAGTCAAGGAATACGGTTTCCTTATATTTCTCCAGCATCTCCGGGCTTGACCTGACTTCCGCCTCCCAGGCCATGCCCCATTCGATATCATTGTTCAGGCCAACACTCCTGGCCACACGGCTCGATGCCCCGTCGGCCCCGATCAGAAACGAAGAACGGTATTCTCCCTTCACTGTCTTTACCAATACACCGCCGTCATCCTGGCTAAGCCCTGTGACTTTCTCGGAAGTCAACACCTTTGCCCCGGCATTCACAGCCTGCTCCAGCAAAAAAGCATCAAACTCTTCCCTCATGGTACAATACATCAGGGGAAGCTTGTTCGTCCTGGTAAACACATCATTAAACCCTGATGAAAACCTGAAAGAATGAATGGTGGTATGGACCAGGGGACCGAGGTCAAAAGGTATTATCGATAGTATCTTATGAGTCAGGCCTGCCCCGCATACTTTGTAACGGGGAAATGCCGATTTCTCAAGTATTAAGGTACTGATCCCTGATTTCTGTAAGTGATACGCGGCTATTGTACCTGCGGGACCGGCACCCGAAATAATGACATCGGCATCGCGACTCATTGTCACAAAAGGGATATGACTTCCTTAAGCAGTTTGTCCTTGTTAATGGGAACCACGCCTACCTCTTCACAAACAAGGCCTCCGGCAAGGTTGGAGATGTATGCTATTTCATATGGCGGACGTTGTGCTGCCATGCAAAGAGAAGCTACGCAGATCACCGTATCCCCCGCCCCGCTCACATCCGATATCGACCTGACGTGCGCAGGAATAAAAAAATTCTTCTGGTCCAGCTTGTCTTTCATGCTCAGTATCATGCCGTGCTCCGAAAGGGTGGTCATCACATATTCGCATTTGATCTTTTCTCTCAGCGACTGTGCCGCTTCAATAACGGCATCGCGGTCGCCGGCGTCAAGTTCAATTTTAAGACCATCCTTAAGCTCCTTGAGATTCGGCTTGAACAGGGTGACATTTGCAAAAGACTCAAAATTCTTTCTCTTGGGATCCACAGCTGTAGGTATGTTCCGCTTCCTGGCTTTCTTAATAACCTCCTGGATCAGCTTGGGAGTCAGAACACCTTTGTTGTAATCCTGGAAAATAATACAATGTATGGTTTCGGTTTCAAGAATACGGTCGATCACTCTCGACAGGGTCAGATAATCGGCATGCACCAGGTCGTCATCCTCTTCTTCGTCAACCCTGAGCATCTGGTAATTGTTCCCGAAAATCCTGAATTTAGTCGTCGTGATCCTTCTCTGGCTCCTTACAATCCCCGAGGCATCCATCTTCTCCTTCTTCATCAGTTCGAGGAAGATATCGCCTTTATCGTCGGTGCCGATCACCGAACACAGGATCGGCTTTGCTCCCATAGCCCTGATATTCATGGCAACGTTGGCTGCACCACCCATCCTGTGCTCCCGTTTCCTTAATGCAACAATCGGAATCGGCGCTTCAGGAGAGATCCTTTCAACTTTTCCCCAAAGGTATGAATCCACCATTACATCACCGATAACCATGACATTCAGGCGATTGAACGAATCGAAAAGTTTTTTATAACTGACTTCTTTTGCCATGCTCGAGTGTTAATTCAATGGTTATGCAAACTGGTAGTCGGCAATGGTTTTTATATTTTTATTTTTCTCGTCGGATGAGATCTTCCCGTCATGAAGCCTGATGATCCTGTGTGTATGTAAAGCGATATCCTCTTCATGGGTAACAATGATAACGGTATTTCCTTTATTATGGATCTGTTCCAGCAATCCCAGTATCTCAATGGAAGTTTTCGAGTCAAGGTTCCCGGTTGGTTCGTCGGCAAGTATGATCGCAGGGTCGTTAACCAGGGCCCTTGCAATTGCAACACGTTGACGCTGCCCCCCCGACAGTTCGTTGGGTTTGTGGGTCATACGGTCGGTGAGCCTCACTTCTTCTATAACACTCGAAGCCCGTTCCATGCGCTTTGCTTTGCCGTATCCAGCATAGATGAGCGGCAGCATGACATTTTCAAGGGCGGTTGACCGGGGCAGCAGGTTAAACGTCTGGAAAACGAAACCGATCTCACGGTTTCTGATCTCGGCAAGGCTGTTATCGTCCATCTTGCTCACATCATGGCCGTTCAGCATATATCTCCCACTGGTAGCGGTGTCGAGGCAGCCGAGAATATTCATTAAGGTTGATTTCCCGGAACCCGAAGGCCCCATGATTGCAACGAATTCATTTTTACGGATGACTAATGAAATGGAGCGCAGGGCTTCAACTACCACAGTCCCCACTTTGTAGTTTTTTACAATGTTCTCAAGGTTAATGATCTCTTTTTCCATGGATCAAAGATAAAGGGTTAAAATCGTAGTACAAAATCTTCTTTACTAAGTTCTTCGCGAAAATATATAACTCCAAGGTGGAACAGGTCGATACTCACCTTCACAAAGGGCTGGGCGATAATGAATTTCCAGGCTTCTTCCATTTCCCCCGACCAGTGGATGTCATCGAATACCGCAACAGAGGCGGCACTCAGGTATGGTTTGCACTGCTCCAAGTATTTCAGTGTAGGTTCACTGCGGTGGTTGCCATCAAAAAACACCAGGCCGGGCTTCGGCATCAGCCCCAGGGCTTCCCCGAGTTTTTCATCAAACGTTCCGGTAATTACTGTAACATTCTTTATCCCTGCCTTCTTAAAAGCCTGGCGGGCCAGGGCGGCAGTTTCAGGACAGCCTTCCATTGTAATGATCTGTGCATCGGGTGCAGCCTCAGCCATATACAGGGCGCTGAGGCCTAGTGAAGTCCCGAATTCAAGAATTGAAGAGGGTTTCAGTTCTTTCACCAGTTTGTAAAGAAACCGGCCTTCAGCGGCTGAAATGAGAGAATGGCGGGCAAGGTCTCTGACTTTTATGGCCCCGGCTCCCGGCCCCGGCTCATTTGAACCGGCCCCGAAATCAACCCGGTTTATTGTGTTTTTGTCATTTAACAATGCCTTCCTGAACCCTTCCGCCCTGGTGTAAGCAGGATATTTTGTTTTATCCTTCAGAATACCGGCCCAGAATCTGTATATAAAGGGCGAATGCAGGCTGTATTTTGACTGCACCAAACAACGGTATCTGATGTATGCTGAAAATGAATCCTTTAAGCTGCGCATAAAAAACAAAACACGGGGCTGTGGCAGGCCCATTAGAATAACCACATCTTTTGACGATTATTGTGCCCTGAAGTTACACTTCCCGGCCGTTCATTTTGGCCGTAAAGGAGAATTGCAAAGCTCTTTTCTTAATTTTGCAGAAACAAACACTCAAGGTGCAGAAACAATTAGAAAATATCGGCAATTATTTTTCGCTCGTAAAAATCCACCATACCCTGTTTTCCCTGCCTTTTGCAATGATCGGGCTATTCCTTGGCTTTAAAGAGACAGGCTCAGTGTTCAGTTTGCGGGACCTTCTCCTGGTCATTTTGTGCGTTCTTTTCGCAAGGAATGCCGCAATGGCATTTAACCGTTATGCCGATATAAAATTCGACAGTAAAAACCCCCGCACCTCTGCCCGGGAGTTACCAAGTAAGATCATCAGCCGGCCGGCAGCCCTTGCATTCATCATCATTAATGCCCTGCTTTTCATGGGAGCCGCATGGTTCCTGAACCTTCTCTGTTTCATGCTTTCCCCCCTGGCATTGCTGATAGTGCTTGGGTACAGTTTCACAAAACGGTTCACTTCGCTTTCACATGTTTTTCTCGGGCTCGGACTGGCCCTGGCGCCTATCGGGGCTTATATTGCCGTGACCGCCCATTTTGCCCTTCTGCCCCTGCTGTTCTCCTTTTCGGTGATCTTCTGGGTTGCAGGCTTCGATATCATCTATGCCATGCAGGACGTAGCTTTTGACAGGAGCGAGCAATTGAAGTCCCTCCCTGTTTTCCTTGGAAGCAAAAATGCCCTTCTCCTTTCAATAGTATTTCATGTAATCTCCGTCGGATTTCTTGTTACAGCAGGCCTTATCGGCCCTTTTGGCAATATTTACTGGGCAGGGATGGCCGTTTATACCGCCCTGATAATCTACCAGCACATCCTGGTGAAACCCAACGACCTTTCAAAAGTCAACCTCGCCTTTTTCACACTGAACGGTATTGCCTCGGTAATTTACGCCTGTTTCGTGATCGCCGATCTTTACCTCTGATCACCTTCCCCAGTTTTCCCTGTCGAGAGAGCGGTAAGTAATGGCCTCGGCCAGGTGCTCTGCAGAAATTTCATCTGAACAATTCAGGTCGGCAATAGTTCGTGAGACTTTTAGAATTCGTTCATAGGCTCTGGCCGATAATCCAAGCTTATCCATGGCATTTTTCAGGAGCACGCCTGAGGCTTCGTCAACCCGGCAGAACTGCCGCAATTGCCGGGGGGTCATTTGTGCATTGCAATAAACCCCTTTCAGGCCTTTAAACCTCTTTTCCTGGTTTTGCTTTGCCCTCACCACCCTGCTCCTCATTTCATTGCTGCTTTCGGCCGATGGCTGGTCCCTGAGATCGCGGTATGGGACGGGGATCACTTCAATCTGTATGTCTATCCTGTCGAAAAGAGGACCCGAGATCTTATGAAGATATTTCTGTATTATTCCCGGATTGCACTGGCAGGGTGTTTGAGGATGGTTGTAATAACCACAGGGACAGGGGTTCATGGCTGCGATAAGCATGAAACTCGCCGGGTAGGTGGTAGAGACCTTTGCCCTGCATACCGTTACAACCCGGTCTTCCATGGGCTGCCTCAGAACTTCCAGAACCTGCCTGTTGAACTCAGGCAGTTCATCCAGAAACAATACACCGTTATGCGCCAGGGAAATTTCCCCGGGACGGGGGATGCTTCCCCCTCCGACAAGGGCAACGGGTGAGATTGTATGATGGGGCGACCTGAACGGCCTTGCCGTGACCAACGGGCCAGAGCCGTTCAGCCTCCCTGCCACTGAATGAATCTTGGTAGTTTCAAGGGCCTCCTGCAGAATGAGGGGAGGCAGGATAGACGGAAGCCGTTTGGCCATCATCGTTTTTCCCGCCCCCGGCGGGCCGATCAAAAGAACATTATGCCCCCCTGCAGCCGCTATCTCCAATGCCCTTTTGATGTTTTCCTGCCCGCGCACATCTGCAAAATCCAGGGCTGGGTTTCCCTTCGCATTTCCAAACTCAGCCTCTATATCAACCCTGGTTCTCTCAAGTATCCCTTCCCCGTTAAAAAAGTCTATCACCTCCTTGATATTCCCGGCCCCGTATATGTCAATATCGTCAACTACCGCCGCTTCCCTTGCATTCCCGGCAGGAAGTACCAGGCCTTTAAAGCCCTGTTTCCTGGCTTCCAGCGAGATCGGCAAGGCGCCTTTGACAGGCAGCAGGCTGCCGTCCAGGGAAAGTTCCCCCATGATCATATACTTCTCCAGCTTATCTGTTTTGATCATCTCAGAGGCTGCCAGTATGCCCATAGCTATGGGAAGGTCATAGGAAGAGCCCTCCTTGCGGATATCGGCCGGGGCAAGGTTGATCACGATCTTTTTCCCGGGAACTTTAAAACCGTTGTTCTTCAGCGCCGATTCAATGCGCTGGTGGCTTTCACGTACAGCATTGTCGGGCAGCCCGACCATGAAAAACTGTATCCCCTGGTCGATATTCACTTCCACCGTGATCATCAGGGCCTGTATCCCGGTAATGGCACATCCGTACGTCTTGACCAGCATGGCAGAGGTTTTGGTACTCCTTAATCCGCCATCAGGAAAAAAGTGACATGAAAATCGAGATTATTTTTCGGGTTTATACCTGGAACCGGCAAGGATCTTCTGGGAGTCTTTTTCTTTCAGCAGCTGTTCAAGGCTTACATCGGGGTTCCGTTCCATATACTGTTTAACGATCTGCCAGCCTATCCAGTTGCCGAGCAAGGGAGGGGAAAACTTTGAGAATTCAGCGGTGAATGGGCCATCGGAAGTGAATACCCTTATAATACGGCCGTCGTTGGAATATAACATATGGTTTTCTATGATGGCGGCCCAAACCTGGAATTCATTCTTTTTGATCCAGTCGTATTGTTCCTGGGTATAACCGATCTTGATCCTGGCGGGGGTCGAGGGCAGAATGGCGTCCTGGAGGTAAAGCCTTTTGCCCGATTCAACCATGATATCCAAAAGGCTGGTCCCCCCTGTCTCAACAGGGAAATTTGAATTTGCCAGCAGTCTTACACAGTCGGGCACAATATTTTGCTCGTTCATTCTTGCAACACTGTAGTTTGGGACCCCGTCGGCCTTGTAAGGGGGGTAATCCTTTCCAAGGTAGTTGTCGAGACCAATCAGCAGCACCGAATCTGAATATTGAACCGGGTATTCGTAATCACCGCCCGAGATGTAGGCATAAACCAGGGGGATGCTGAAAGAGGTGAAATAATATTTAAAGTGTTTGAAAGCCGCATCCAGGTCTTTTTCAATGTTGCTGACTTCGGGATATTTCATCCTTACCGCCTTAATAAAATCCTGGTTGCGCGGGTTATCCATGTAATCCTTTAAGGTCGAAAGCTTCGACGGCTCATCAAGGCTGTCGCCTAAAAAAATCCTGTACACCGGTTGCAGTTTTTTAATGTCGCGGCGGAAGTCAGCCGTATTTGCATTGAAGAGGTCCAGGTCATAACGCCGGATCTTAACCGGCGGGATGCTGATCTTTGAAATATCCGCTTCATGGTCCCTGCTGCGTCCACATCCGCAGAAAATCAAAATAATCGACAGCAGTACTGTAATTTGCTTCATAAATAAACAAACGTGATTAACGGTTGATTATTTTTGGATAAAATTATTGAAAATGGGAAATGAGCCGTCTCTAAATCTTTAATTTTGTTTTTTCAGGTTTAAACCAAAGATCCTCATGAGAAAAAATATTTTTTTGTTTGTTATAACATTTCTTCTTCCCCTGTGTTCAGTTTTTGCCCAGGAAAAAAAACCGGAGATCAAACTGGGACTGAAATTTGCGCCTGACATTTCTTTCATTACACCATCCACGCAGGACTACAACAGCAATGGTGTAAAACTGGGCGGGGTGATGGGGCTTATCTGTGATTTTTATTTCGCCGAGCATTACGCATTTTCAACCGGTCTTAACTTCGCTTTCCTGGGAGGGAAGATGACTTATCCTGATATGGTTCATGACACCCTTCAAGGAACCACCAATAGCAATCTCAGTTTTACATACATCGAGATCCCCCTCATGGTCAAAATGTTCACAAAAAAATTTGGGAGATGTTCGTTTTTCGGTCAGGTCGGGTTTGGAACCGGGTTCAGGATTGCCGCGCATGAGAAAAACGACTTTACAGGAAAAAATGGCTATACCCAGTCGGAGAAAAAGGATATTATGAGCCAGACCACTGTCATCAGGGAATCGGTGATCATCGGATTGGGAACCGAGATTTACCTTGACCAGTCGACCAGGATATTTTTAGGGCTGGGATACAGCAACAGCCTGAATAACGTTATGAAAGGATACAATGCTGTTTCCAAACTGAATCAGAAAGCCTATCTTAACTATGCCGAACTGAATATCGGCGTCATGTTTTAAATATGCAGATCGCACTTGCCCAGCTGAACTACCGTATCGGTGACTTTGAACAAAATGTTGCCAGGATCATCGATGGCATACATAAGGCAAAGGATGCCGGAGCCGATCTTGCCGTATTTGCCGAATTATCGGTTTGCGGCTATCCTCCCCGTGATTTTCTCGAGTTCGACGATTTCATTGAAAAATGCTACCAGGGGATCCTCAGGATAGCTGAAGAATGTAACGGCATTGCGGCAATTGTGGGCAGCCCTTCTTTGAACCCTGCCGATAAAGGGAAACCCCTTTACAATTCGGCTTATTTCCTTTCCGAAGGAAGGATACAATCGGTGATACATAAGACCCTGCTGCCGAATTACGATGTATTTGACGAATACAGGTACTTCGAGCCAAACCGGCTTCCCAATGAAATCATTGAATATAAAGGAAGGCGGATTGCATTGACCATTTGCGAAGATCTCTGGAATATCTCCGACGATCCCCTGTATGTAAGGAACCCCATGGATGAATTGACCAGGTTCAACCCTGATCTTATCATCAATATAGCCGCTTCACCTTTTCACTATGACCAGCCTGTCGCAAGGTTTGAAGTGCTTAAGCGCAATGCTATGACTTACGGCATCCCTGTTTTTTATGTGAACCATGTAGGGGGGCAAACCGAGCTGTTGTTTGACGGGGGTTCCATGGCGGTCAATGCAGCTGGTGAGTTGGTGGCGGAATTAAACAGGTTCTCCGAAGATTTTAAAATACTTCAAACCGGCGATCCGGAATTCGAACATCAGATTCCATTTCCCGGTTCCCGGTTTCCGGTTCCCGGTTCCCGTATTCCTCTCATCCATGATGCCCTGGTCATGGGGATCAGGGACTATTTCAGCAAAATGGGTTTTTCAAAGGCCATTCTCGGCTTATCAGGGGGTATCGATTCCGCCTTAACCCTTGTACTTGCTGCTGAAGCCCTTGGTAAGGACAATGTGAAAGCGGTGCTGCTTCCTTCACGGTTTTCATCGGACCACAGCATAAAGGATGCCCTGGACCTGGCAGCAAACCTTGGCGTTGACCATGAGACTATTCCTATCGAGGAATCTTTCATGGCCATACAGCACAGTCTTGAGCCTCAGTTCAGCTCACAACCTTTCAATCTCACCGAAGAGAACATGCAGGCGAGGATCAGGGCGGTTATACTGATGGCGTTATCAAATAAATTCGGATATATATTATTAAACACTTCCAATAAGAGCGAGGCTGCCGTGGGTTACGGAACGCTTTACGGAGATATGTGCGGAGGCTTGTCGGTGCTCGGGGATATTTATAAAACCCAGGTTTATGAACTTTCCCGTTACATCAACAGGGAAAAGGAGATCATTCCCCGGAATTCAATAAGCAAACCCCCGTCGGCGGAACTCCGCCCCGGGCAGAAAGATTCCGATTCCTTACCCGAATATGATATCCTCGATAAGGTGCTTTACCTGTATATTGAGGAAAGAAAAGGTCCGAAAGAAATATTGGAAGCAGGCTTCGATGAAGCCGTCGTAAAACGGGTGCTGAACCTGGTGAACACCAGTGAATATAAACGCTACCAAACCCCTCCCATACTCAGGGTTTCCCCAAAAGCCTTCGGGATGGGCCGCCGTATGCCAATTGTAGGGAAATACCTTTCCTGATTATACTGACTGAACCGATTCCACGCCTTTGATTTCCGGGATGGCGCGTACAACGGCTGCTTCAATACCGTTTTTCAGGGTCATCTGCGAATGCGGGCAATTGCCGCACATGCCGAGAAGCCTTAAATTAACAACCTTATCGTCGGTCATATCAACATATTCAACATCGCCTCCATCGGCCTGCAGGTAAGGACGGATTTGTTCTATTACGTTTTTAACTTTTTTCTCCAGTTCGATATCTATCATGTCATGCATTGTTTGAGGGTGCAAAGATAGTGAAAAATCATAAGTAAGTCAGGTGTTTACCTCTATTTGCTGAACCTTACAGTAAAGCAGCTTCCTTTATGATTTGAAATTTCAAGAGTGCCATTCATCTGGCTTTTGACCCAGAGGCTGACAAGATAAAGGCCTATCGAGGAAGGGTTCTGTACATCAACGGGATGAGAGAAACCGACTCCGTTATCCTTAACCTGGAGAGTATGGGTGTCGCCTTCGGTACTCATCTTCACGCTGACTAAAGGGCCTTCATTGAAGTCTTTTGGGAAAGCATATTTCAGGGCATTGGTAACCAGCTCATTCACAATCAGGCCACATGGCATTGCGCATTCCGCATCCAGGACTATATTGCTGCAGTCGACATCCGCCTTGATTAGGTCACCTTTTGTAAAGGTGGTAAGAAGGTGCGACACCAGCAAAGAAAGATAAGGCTGCATTGAAATTCTTGAAAGTTTTTCGCTCTGGAAAAGCTCCTGGTAAATGACCGAAATGGTGCGTATCTGTTCCTTAAGCTCTTTAATGACATAAAGTGAGCCTTCGTCGTTTATGTTCGGGCTCCTCAGATCAATCAGGGCAAGTATGGTCTGCAGGTTATTTTTAACCCGGTGGTGGACTTCCCTGAGCAGTATCTCCTTCTCTTCCAGCGCTGCCCTCAGCATCTCTTCATTCCGTTTGCGTTCCGAAATATCGCGCACAATGGCCCACATTCCCGAAGGTTTACCTTGTTCGTCCCTGATCATAAATGTACGCATCTCAACAGGAATGATATGTCCGTCCCTGGCCTTGTATTCCTTTTCATAAACCACCGAGGATCCGAGGGGAAGGATTTCCTGCTCAACGAGCCTGGTTTCCATGGTATGCCACTTTTCGGGAGTCAGGTCAAAATAAGTGAGCTTCAGCAGTTCTTCTTCCTCGTAACCAAGCAATTTCCTGAAACTCTCATTACATTCCTGGATCTTTCCCTGCATATCGACCGAGACAAAGGCATCGGTCATGCTTGAATGGAGCTCACGGTATTTATGTTCCGAGAGAAGAAGCTGTTGTTCTATCTTTTTCCGTTCGGAAATTTCACGAACAGCCCCGATGAGATGTGTAGGCATGCCGTCGGACCCTTTTCGCTGGCGGGCAGATATCCTGATCCAGCGCTCCTTTCCTTCCTTATGAAAAGATCTGCACTCGATTTCCCCTTTTTCATTTGTTGTAAGCATTTTGCGGATGAAATCGTCAAACAGGCTAAGGTCTTCGGGATGAACAATGCTTCTCCAGGAGTCGGGGGTGAGTGCATCAGCAGCTTCGCGACCGGTATTTTTCATCAGGTTCTCTGAAGCCCAGCTCAGTTTAAGCTGGCCTTCAGTTTCAACATCCACGACAAAGATATAATCAGCAATCACCTCGTTAATCAGGCGGTGCCGCCATTCACTGTCTTTGATGTTTTGTTCCGGCATTACTGAGGTCATTAAACAGATATACAAATATATAAATTTCTGCTTATGCCTTTCCGAACGCTTCCTTTATTGCATTGGAGATAGCAACCTGCTGGGCCACGGCTTCAGCAAGTTTCATAAAAGCCATACCTGAAGGGCTGTCATTCCCGGTTGCAACAGGCTTACCGGAATCACCGGAATCAGCTATGGCCTGTTCTATTGGTATTTGCCCCAGGACAGGGATCTTCAGATCATCGGCAAACTTCTGGCAGCCGCTCTTTCCGAAGATAAAATATTTCTTTTCGGGCATGTCGGGAGGAATAAAAAAGGACATATTCTCAACCAACCCAAGGATGGGTATCCCAATCTGTTCATTCCGGAACATATCGGCTGCTTTCCTCACATCGGCTATAGCCACCTCCTGGGGTGTGCTGACTATTATCGCGCCTGTAAGCGGGAAACTTTGCACCAGTGTAAGCGGGATATCGCCGGTTCCCGGGGGAAGGTCTATTACCATGTAATCAAGTGGGCCCCATTCAATATCGGTGAACAATTGCTTCAATGCCGAGGAAGCCATAGGCCCTCTCCAGACAAGCGCCTTGGACTGATCAACAAAAAAGCCGATGGAGATCATTTTGATCCCGAATTTCTCGAAAGGATAAACGAAGGTTTTCCCATCCCGGTCAAAGCCCTTTGCTTTCTCATCAAGTAAACCGAACATGAGGGGGATAGAAGGGCCGTATATGTCAGCATCCAGCAGGCCAACTTTTGCCCCTGTTTTTGCAAGAGCAATTGCCAGGTTTACAGCAACGGTAGATTTACCGACACCTCCCTTGCCGGAACCAACGGCAATGATATTCTTTACATCCTTTAGCAAGTCCTCATTTTCCTTACGTTTGGTGGTAACCCTTGAAGAAAGGTCCACCTCAACTTCCAGGTCCTTATCAACATGATCATGAATAGCCTTGACACATGACTGCGTCAGAAAATCCTTTAAAGGACAGGCAGGGGTTGTGAGTATGAGTTTGAATTTCACTTTGCCTTCGCTGATCTTTATCTCATCAATCATGTTCAACGTAACCAGGTCCTTATTCAGATCGGGGTCGATGACATGCGACAGGGCTTGTAATATATCTTTCTGCGTTACTTTTTTCATTTCTTTAATATCAGTTTGTTTGTACGATTTATATGGTGAAAGGTGAACAGTGACTGGTGACTCATGGCTCATGGCTGGTGATTGTTCACTGTTCACTTTCCCTTGGGTCCCAGAACAATTTCTCAAACTTCACCACCTTGTTATCTTTAACTTTAATCCCTTCGCTCATAAGGAGTTGCTCCATAATCTCAGGTCCCCCGAAATGATGTTTACCCGTGAGAAGGCCGTTCCTGTTCACCACCCTGTGAGCCGGAATATTTTTATTGCTGGTGTGGGAGGCATTCATAGCCCAGCCGACCATCCTTGCCGAACCTCTCAATCCGAGATATTCGGCAATCGCCCCGTAGGAAGTTACCCGGCCATAAGGGATCTTCACAACAACTTCATAAACATCATGAAAAAACGATTCCTTTAACGGCATGGGGACCTACAATTCCTTTTTAAGTTCGAGAAGGAATCCTTTTACCTGGTTCAGGGAGTCAATGATCTGGACCGTATTTACCACGTTTTCCCGGTTCTGTTTTAATTTGTCCTTAGCTCCCTGCAGTGTATATCCCCTTTCCTTAACAAGGTGGTAGATCAGCTTCAGGGTTTCAAGGTCCTGCTTTGTGAACAGCCTGTTGCCTTTTTTATTTTTCTGCGGATTCAGGATATCGAACTCCTTCTCCCAGAATCGTATCAGGGATTGGTTTACTTCAAATAACTCAGCCACCTCACCAATGTTATAGTAGATCTTTTCTATTTTATGAGAGGTCTTCATAATTGCGGTTTAATCCATTGTTTGTGAGGGCTGCTGCGAAAGATCGAGCATCATCTGGAACTGTTCAGGGCTAAGGTCATTGAAGAAAAAATAGATAGGGTTCAGGGGGATCATGTTTTTACGTACCTCATAATGCAGGTGGGGTGATGTGGACTTGCCGGTATTGCCCACATAACCGATAATCTGGCCTCTCAGGATCTTCTGACCGGGCTTGACAAAGATCTTTGACAGATGGGCATAAACAGTCCTGTAATTATAACCATGGTCAATGACCACCTCATTCCCGTAACCCCCTTCCCCATCCCTTGCTGCAAAATAAATGGTACCGTTCCCGGTAGCATACACCTCGGTACCTACAGCCGCGGTAAAATCCATTCCTTCATGAAACTTCCTGACCTTATAAAACGGGTCGACCCTGGTCCCGAAATAGGATCCTATCCTCCGCAGGTCCTTGTTATTCAACGGCTGTATAGCAGGAATACTGGCCAGCATCTGTTCCTTGTTTTTGGCCAGGGTGAAAACCTCGTCAAAGGATTTCGACTGAACATAGAGCTGGCCAAGAATTTTATCCATCCTCTTCGAGGTTTCAACCATCAGCTCCTCGTTCGAATACCCTTTGAGCTTTTCATAACGGTCTATCCCTCCTATTCCAGCCTCTCTGACCGAACCCGGAATGGGTTCAGCCTCAAAGATCACACGGTAGATATTATCATCCCTGTCCTGCAGGTCCCTGATAACCCTGGTAATCCGGTCGAGCTGGTCATTTAACATCCTGTACTGGAATTTCATCTGCTCGATCTCCCTCTTCTGGGCTTTCATCTTTGGGGTATCTACGAAGTTGTAAGCAAGCAGGAGTACGGCAACAGCAAATACAACACCTGTCGACAGATGCGTAAAAAAATACAGCAACCTTTTCCGGAAAGTAGTCTGAACCCGGTCGAAGGTCAGTGACTTTTTATTAAACTTATATTTTACCTTGCTCATTGGCAGCGAAATAAAGAATCGCTTAAAACAGGAAACATGAACCTGCAAAATTAACTAAATAATTAACTTTGCTGCCAAATCGCATTTCACAAAAATTGTTAAAGCCTGTTAACGCATTGTTAATCTTTTGTTTAGATGAATTCAACCGCTATACGCCAAGCCTTTCTTGATTATTTCAAATCCAAAGGGCACCAGATCGTGCCTTCGGCTCCCATGGTCATTAAAAATGACCCCACCCTGATGTTTACCAATGCGGGGATGAACCAGTTCAAAGACCTGTTCCTCGGGAACAGGGAAGCTTCATTTAAACGGGTTGCCGACACCCAGAAATGCCTCCGTGTCTCGGGCAAACACAACGATCTTGAAGAAGTGGGCATCGACACGTATCATCACACCATGTTTGAAATGCTGGGAAACTGGTCTTTCGGTGATTACTTTAAAAAAGAAGCCATTGAATGGGGATGGGAATTCCTGACTGAAGTCGTGAAGATCCAGAAAGACAGGATGTATGTCACAGTTTTTGAAGGCGATGCCAAAGAAGGGCTTGAAAAAGATAAAGAAGCCTTTGATTACTGGAAGGCCCTGGTCCCGGAGGACCGTATCCTGATGGGATCCAAGAAGGATAATTTCTGGGAGATGGGCGATACGGGCCCCTGCGGACCCTGTTCGGAGATCCATGTCGACCTCAGGGACGATAAAGACCGCAGCCTGGTTCCAGGCCATCAACTGGTTAATACCGGGAACCCCCTTGTGATTGAGATCTGGAACCTGGTGTTCATACAGTATAACCGCCAAACCGGCGGACAGCTAAACCCCCTTCCTGCAAGGCATGTGGATACCGGCATGGGATTCGAGCGCCTTTGCATGGTCCTCCAGGGCAAAAAATCGAATTATGATACCGATGTGTTCCAGCCCCTTATCCTTCACATTGCCGAACTCTCCGGAAAGGAATACGGGAGCGGCCTGAAAACCGATATTGCCATGAGGGTCATTGCCGACCATGTAAGGGCCATTTCTTTTGCCATTGCAGATGGCCAGTTACCTTCGAATGTCAAAGCGGGGTATGTCATCCGCAGGATACTGAGAAGAGCTGTACGATATGGTTACACATTTCTGGGGTTCAAGGATCCCTTCCTTTACTCCCTGGTACCTGTTTTAATAAACCAGATGGGAACTGTATTTCCTGAGCTGGCCTCACAGAAAGACCTCATCATCAATGTGATGAAAGAAGAGGAAACCGCATTTCTCAGGACTTTGGCGACGGGGATACAGAAGTTCAATGGATATCTCGCATCCCGGATCCCGAATCCTGCATCCCTTATCGACGGATCCTTCGCCTTCGAGCTGTTTGACACTTACGGCTTCCCCATCGACCTTACCCAGCTGATGGCCCGTGAAGCAGGATGGGAAGTGGATATGGAGGGCTTCCGTAAAGGCCTTGAGGAACAGAAGTCCAGGTCGAGGCAGGCCGCAAACGTGCAAACCACTGATTGGGTTGTAGTGGTTGAAGATTCACCAATGCCTGAATTTGTAGGGTATGACAGCCTGAAAATTGAAACAGGGATCACCAAATACAGGAAGATCTCGACAAAGGGACAGGAACTCTATCATGTGGTTCTGGAGCAGACGCCGTTTTATGCCGAATCAGGCGGACAGGTCGGCGACAAGGGATGGCTTGTTTCGGGTGATCAAAAGATTACCGTAATTGATACTTTAAAGGAAAACGACCTGATCATCCACATCTGTGATACAATCCCGGAAAATCCGGAACAGCCTGTGATCGCCGAGGTGGATTCCATGAAGCGCAGGATGACAGCCAATAACCATTCGGCTACCCACCTTATGCACTCCGCACTTCGTAAAGTCCTTGGCACGCATGTCGAACAGAAAGGTTCGCTGGTGGATGACGAACACCTGCGTTTCGATTTTACCCACTTTGCAAAACTTGGCAAGGAGGAGATTGAAACTGTGGAAAAGATCGTCAATTCAAAGATCCGTGAAAACATAAGGCTGAATGAAGAGAGGGCGATGCCCATAGAAGAGGCAAAAAAAATGGGGGCAATGGCCCTTTTCGGAGAAAAATACGGGGATTTCGTAAGAGTCGTAACCTTTGACCGTGATTTCTCTGTTGAATTCTGCGGGGGCACCCACGTCGCAGCCAGCGGACAGATCGGCATGTTCAAGATCACATCAGAAAGTGCCATTGCTGCAGGAGTCAGAAGAATTGAGGCCATTACGGCCGAAAGAGCCGAAAACTGGTTCTACGAGAAACTTCATCAGCTTGAGGATCTCTCCGAGATCATGAAGAACCCGAAAGATCTTGTAAAAGGATTGAAAAACCTGGTGGATGAAAATCAGGTATTGAGGAAAGACGCGTCTGAACTGGCAAAGATCAGGGGCGGACAAGTGAAAGATGAACTTATAAAGAAAGCCGAACTCATCAATGGGATTACCTTTATTTCTGCAAAAACCGACCTGGATACCGAGATCATTAAAAACCTGGCGTTTGAGCTGCGAAGCTGTGCCGACCAGGTTTTCATCGTATTAGCTAATGAAGTTGAAGGCAAAGCCGGTCTTACAGTAGCCATCTCCGATACGCTGGTCAAAGCCGGCAAGCTGAATGCAGGAAACATAATCCGTGAAATTGCAAAGGAGATCCAGGGAGGAGGAGGAGGACAGCCTCATATCGCAACGGCAGGAGGGAAAAACCCGGCCGGTATTCCAGCAGCTCTCGAAAAAGCCAGGGAGATCTTAAGCCGGGACTCGTGATCCGGAACCCGTGATCCTTTTGCAGCCGACGCTCCCTTATCCGCAGACCAATATTTTATATTAACTTTGTATGTGTTCATCGTCTGCTGATTTTCATGAAACTCTTGAGAATATCAACATCAGCCATTACAATCTTCCTGGTCTTAATCTCATGGGCCGGTTACAGTGAAGGATCGAAGCAGCTGAATAAAGGCTGCCAGTCGTGGTCAACCTACCTCTACCTGTGCAACGATTTCACCACTCATTGTACTGATACCAATGGTATACGCTCCCAGTTTGCCGCTTATGATGCCACTCACACCGCACCCGACAATTCAAAACTCTATTTTGTAACACGGGCAAACGAGGTCGTTTATCTGGGGTTTAACGGTTCTCCTACCGACACTATTGCAGGTTTGGACATAGTATACCGCATATGTGACAGCACGGGGGCGGTTGTGTACACCGAAGATTACCTTCCTAAAGCAATAGGTACTGCAGGGTTCATTCAATTCCTGGAACAGGCCTGCGAAGGGCCTAACCAGATATCTTCAACCGGCAACGGTTATGACGCGATAGAATGGACGCCTCCGAGACCGGGGACCTATTATATCGAGTTTTCTGAAAAATATAACGGCTCGTTTTATTATGGCAGGTTTTGGCTATATCTATTTGACATCACTATTAATGACAATATAACGTCATCAGTCAAACCCGGAAGGTTATTCTCCAAAGCCTGGCAGTTTGCTTCAAACGCTTTTACAGGAATAAATTACATCTTATCGGATGATGGCATTGTTACTTCGGCAGAATTTGACCAGATGAACGGGGGAGGCTGGATACAATATGCCAACCAGACAGGATGCGGCAATACCAACTGGGTGGATGACAGGAAATCACTCTTCAACCAGCAGGCTTTGTTTCCCCAGTATAAAATATTTCTGAACTCGCCCGACCCTGATGTTTTTACAATAGCCAAAAGTCTTGGACAGATCATCCCGCCCGTACCCTCAGGTACCAGGAACTGCAACGGCACAATTGACTACGTCGTAAATGTTGACAAAGCGGGAAATGTCCAGATCCAGCTTGATTTTACCCCATCAACCTATATTTCCCGGGTTCTCAACCAGGTCGTCAGTCCCGGGTCAAATACAATTCACTGGGACGGAAAGGACGGGACCGGGTTTGAGGTGCCCAATAATGTGGTCGTAGCACTGAAAATCACGTATATAAACGGGCTTACGAATCTGCCTTTGTATGATGTGGAGAGCAGCGATTCAGGTATCCTTGTTAAACTGGTTGCACCAACCGGTGATCCGCTCAAAGTTTACTGGGACGACACAAATATCTGGAACGGTACATGCACCGGGTGCCAGGCAGGCCGCGGAACAAATGCCTCGGATGTCAGGACCAACGTTCTCACCGGGGGCTGTGCCGACCCTATAATATACCCTCCCGGCTGTCATAAATGGCCTTTTTCAGGAAGGGGCTGGGGCAACCTTAATACGATTAATTCCTGGTGGTATACCGTGACTACCAGCTCCACTTATCCCTCTGTTGCCGAATGGAGGAGCCCGAAACTGCTGGCTTTTGTTGATGGGCCGCTCACAGCCTGCGCCGGCACATCGGGAGTAATAATTTCAGTCACTGCTGATCCCAACACCGATGAGTATCATTGGGGATACACCGGCACCGGTGTTACCTTCAGGCCTTCTGCAACCACGACACTTCCATCAGTTACACTGGATTTTTCACTTACCGCCACACCGGGCAATATCACTGTTTACGGAACCAATACCAATTGCAGCAGCATGCCCAGTCAGCTTATCAGCCTGCCTGTCAGCATCAGCGGGTCAATTGTCACGCCCGACCTGGGACCCGACCGGACCGTATGCCCTGGACCCGGGGCAATACTGGATGCAGGATCCGGGTATATTGCCTACCTCTGGTCAACCAATGAAACCACCCGCAGTATTTCAGCCAGACAATCAGGGAAATACTGGGTACGGGTTGGGCAAAACGGATGTAGTGCCAGCGATTCGGTTACACTTGTTGTTCTTCCTTTATACCCGACAAAACTGAAACCCGATACAGCTATCTGCGAAGGGCAATCATATACCCTGGATCCCGGAGAAAATTTCACCTCTATCGTCTGGAGCACAGGTGATACCTCAAAAACCATTATTATAAGCACACCGGGACACTACTGGGTGCATACGGTTGACCCGAACGACTGTCCAGGGGCCGATACGGTGAAAATAGCCCTGAAACCGGCTATAAATATAAATCTTGCAAGGGATACTTCACTTTGTTCAGGCCCGACTATTGTTTTACATGCCACTTTCCCCGGCGCCGCCTATAAATGGAAGGACGGGTCAAATGATTCGCTGTTAACCGTGACAGAGCCGGGGACTTACTGGGTACGTGTGAGCCATGACAGTTGCGCGGTGGTCGACACTTCAACAGTTCACTACTGCCCGGGCGGTGTATATTTTCCGACTGCTTTTGCCCCCGGAAGCGTGGTCGGAAATAACTATTTTCACCCCATCGGGCCGACGATGTCAAAATTCACTCTCAGTATTTTTGACCGCTGGGGACAGCAGATTTTTACTACCGATAACCAGGAAACCGGATGGGATGGCACATGCAAGGGCAAATTATGTCAGCCGGGGGTATATGTTTATGTGGTTTCCTATGAATCACCATCTTCAGCCGGCACGGCAACCAAAGTCAGGGGAACGGTAACCCTGGTCAGATAAAAGCATTAATCCAGATTGACGGTATATAATTAAAACTATGATCTCCCCGGAAAAAACAGTTAAGGAAACCGAAGCCTTTTGCAAGGCCAATGCCGACGAGGCCATCGTTAAAAAATATTCAAAGTATTTCAGGGAAGGGTATGATGCCTGGGGAGTGAGTTCCGAACTTTTAAACCAGAAGGCTGATGAAATTTCCGCGCTTCCCGGGATAACAAATGCCCATATCCATGAGGTCTGCATTTTGCTGGTCCGGTCCCCAAAGTACGAAATGACGTCCATTGCCGGTCTCTTGCTTAAAAAGATAAAAAAGCAGTGGAACAGCGAAACTGTTTTGGCCATTGAAAGGATCTTCAGCGTTGGGATTAACAACTGGGCCCATACAGACTGGATCTGCAGCGAGATCATTCCCGACATGATCAAAATGAATCTTCTCTCAATGGATTCGCTTAAACCATGGAGAAAAGCCGCAAACAGGTTCCAGAGAAGGGCCGCGGTTGTTGGCCTTATCAAGCCGATGAAGAAATCAGCAGACTTCAATCCTTATTTTGACTTTATTGATCCCATGATGATGGATGAGGAGAGGGTTGTTCACCAGGGACTTGGGTGGTTCCTGCGGGAGGCCTGGAAGAAACAGTCAGGGCCCACTGAGAAATTCCTGCTGAAATGGAAGGATTCGTCGGCACGTTTGATTTTCCAGTATGCAACTGAGAAGATGACCCCCGAACAAAAAGCCAGGTTCAGAAAAGCTAAAGAAAACTAAGCAGGATCGAGCCGGTTTACATCATCAGGCGGGCTTCATCTTTAACGTAATTCAAAGCGGCTGAAGTTGCAGGGTTTTCATTCTGAAGGCTGATGTCGAAGATCGCACGCACCAAAACCGGTGCGGGATCCAGGGGATCAAGCGGTCCGGCTGCGCGGTTTATTATTGAAATAGATTCCTCCCTTGCATTCTTGATCATCTCCCAGGCAGTTGAAGAAATATACACCTGCTGGCTGAGATTGTAATCAAATTCCTCCCTTATGGTCTTAATCATGGCCATCTGGAGTTCGGGAACATTCATTTCGGACCTCTGCACACGCATTACGAGATTGGCCGGCTGGATGCGTTCGAGAAACAATACTATTCTTTCATATGCCTGCAGTTTCAAGGGGAGTGTAATTCTTTTCGACTCGCTGAGGTCAGTGTTAACAGGAGCCGGCGACATGGTGTATTTGTATTTCAGCTTCAGATAGTATGTGATCAGCAGCCATGCGGCAAGCGAGCCCAGCCCAATGATCATGAAGGCATGAATAATATCGGTGATGAGGGTAGTCCAGAAGAAATTGTCCATTGGGAATTGTTTTGGGCAAAGGTATGGAATAAACCCGGATGACTGGATAAGGCAGCTTCGCTGCGATTGCCGGATAATTGGACAAGCAGTTTCGCTGCGATTGCCGGATAATTGGACAAGCAGCTTCGCTGCGATAACTGGATATTCAGTTATCCAGCTATCCAGTTATCCGGCATCTTACATCCCTGCTCTGTGGAACGTAAATTTTTTACTATTTTTGTAGATTAGAAATCATTACAATTTCCAGCCTATGACAACACTTGCTAACAGGATCAACTACCTGGCCGAATCGGAAACCCTGGCCATGTCGCGCAAAAGCCGTGAGCTGCGTGCCGAGGGCCATGATGTTATTAATCTCAGCCTTGGGGAACCCGATTTCAACACCCCCGATTATATAAAGAATGCGGCCAAGGAGGCTATTGACCAGAATTTTACATTCTACCCTCCTGTACCCGGTTACGAGGACCTGCGCAAGGCGATCTGTACAAAACTGAAACGGGATAATAACCTCAGCTATGAACCTTCCCAGATCGTGGTCAGCACAGGTGCCAAGCAGTCCATCGCAAACGTTGTCCTGAGCCTTGTCAACCCGGGCGACGAGGTGCTGGTTCCATCTCCATACTGGGTTTCCTACAAAGAGATCATCAAGGTTGCGGAAGGCAAAGCTGTATTCATCCCTGCCAAAATCGAAAATGAATTCAAGGTTAAGCCTGAACAGATCGAAGCAGCAATCAGCCCGAAAACAAAACTTATAATGTTCAGTTCACCCTGTAACCCGACAGGGTCGGTATATACAAAAGACGAGCTCGAGGGGATCGCAAGGGTACTGGCGAAACATCCCGGTATTTTTATTATTGCGGATGAGATTTATGAGCATATCAACTTTGTAGGGAAGCATGAAAGCATTGCCCAGTTTGATTTTATCTGGGACAGGGTGATCATCGTGAACGGCGTTTCAAAAGCCTTTGCAATGACCGGCTGGCGTATCGGATACATCGCAGCTCCCGTGGAAATCGCAAAAGCCTGTGACAAACTTCAGGGCCAGTTTACGTCGGGGGCCTGTTCCATTGCACAAAAAGCAGCCCTCATGGCCGAAATCACCCCGCCCGATACAGTTGAGATCAGGGAGATGCAGAAAGCTTTCCTCGAACGCCGCGACCTTATGCTGAGATTGCTGGCTGAAATTCCAGGCGTGAAACTGAATCATCCCGACGGCGCTTTTTATATTTTTCCCGATATATCGTATTATTTTGGGAAAACCGACGGGACTGTAAAGGTTAACAATGCCAACGATCTATGCATGTACCTCCTCAACAAGGTATTTGTTGCCCTTGTCCCCGGTGATGCGTTCGGAGATCCGAACTGCATGCGTTTCAGTTATGCAACCTCGAAAGAGAACCTGACTGAAGCAGTGAGAAGGATAAAAGAGGCGCTGGGACAGCTAAGATAGAGTAACAGTATTCACAATATCTAAACATACTAAGACATGACTACGAACAGTAAACTAAAATCCTGGGTTGAGGATTGGGCAAAAATTTGCCAGCCGGATAAAATTCATTGGTGTGACGGTTCTGAAGAAGAGAACCAGAAACTGCTCAACCTGATGGTGAGTACGGGAATGGCTGTGAAACTGGATGAAAAGAAACGGCCGGGGTCCTATTATTTCCAGAGCGATCCCAGTGATGTGGCCAGGGTTGAGAACAGGACATATATCTGTTCAGAGAAACAGGATGATGCCGGCCCTACAAACAACTGGATGGCTCCTGCCGAAATGAAAAAGGTCCTTACCGGTATGTATACCGGCAGCATGCGGGGCCGTACCATGTATGTGATCCCCTTCAGTATGGGCCCGCTTGGTTCGACTATCGCACATATCGGTGTTCAGATCACCGATTCGCCCTATGTTGTTACAAATATGCGTACCATGACCAGGATGGGCGCAGCTGTTCTTAAAATCCTTGGGGATGGCGATTTCGTGCCTTGTGTGCATTCAGTCGGAGCTCCGCTGGAGCCGGGACAAAAAGACGTGAAGTGGCCCTGTGCCCCGATTGAAAAGAAATACATCTGCCATTTCCCTGAAACCAACGAGATCTGGTCATTTGGCAGCGGCTATGGAGGAAATGCCCTTCTTGGCAAAAAATGTTTTGCGCTCAGGATTGCAACAAACATGGCCCGCAGGCAGGGATGGCTTGCCGAGCATATGCTTATCCTGGGGATCACAAATCCGAAAGGAGTTAAAAAATATTTCGCAGCAGCCTTCCCAAGCGCCTGCGGCAAGACAAACCTGGCCATGCTCATACCCACTATCCCGGGCTGGAAAGTTGAAACCGTCGGCGATGATATTGCATGGATGAAATTCGGTGATGACGGCAGGCTGTATGCAATAAACCCTGAGGCCGGGTTCTTCGGTGTTGCTCCATATACATCCATGGAAACCAATCCGAATGCCATGCTCTCATGCGCTTCCAATACTATCTTCACAAACACCGCCCTCACCCCTGATGGAGATATATGGTGGGAAGGAATTGGCAGTGATATCCCTGCAGGTTCCATTACCTGGGATAACAAGGTGTGGGATCCTTCAGTGGTAACACCTGCTGCACATCCTAATGCAAGATTCACAGCCCCTGCCAAACAATGCCCGGCCATAGACCCCGATTGGGAAAACCCCAAAGGCGTGCCTATTTCAGCATTCCTGTTCGGTGGCCGCCGGCCCGGAACAGTACCCCTGGTTTACCAGAGTTTTGACTGGAACCACGGTGTTTTCCTGGGTTCCATCGTCGGCTCGGAAGTGACTGCAGCGGCCATAGGGCTCAAAGCAGGAGTTCGCCGCGACCCGTTTGCCATGCTTCCTTTCTGCGGATATCATATGGGCGATTACTTCGGCCATTGGATCAGTATCGGTCGCAACGCCCCCGTGCCTGAAAATCTGCCTAAAATTTTTAATGTTAACTGGTTCAGAAAAGGCTCTGACAAGAAATTCCTCTGGCCGGGGTACGGCGACAATATCCGCGTTCTTAAATGGATCTTTGAAACGCTCGAAGGCACAGCCGACGGGGTTGAAACTCCTATCGGCATTGTCCCGGGGAAATCGGCAATTGATGTCAGCGGATTACCCGAGGTTGCAGTAAAAATGGACAGTATCCTTGAAGTCAACCCAAAGGAATGGCTGGCCGAATGCGAACTGATTGCCGAACACCAGGCAATTTTCGGCGACAGGCTGCCGAAAGAACTGGCCCTGGAATTTGAGAAACTAAAAGAACGGCTTAATAAAGCGGTAAAATAAACCCGATGAAGGGCGACAATAAAATTTATACCAAGGGAGGAGATAAAGGTGAAACTTCGCTTCTCGGGGGCACACGTGTTCCGAAAAGCCATGAGAGAGTAGAAGCTTATGGCAACCTCGATGAATTGAACAGCTTTATCGGGCTCATCCGCGACCAGGATATCAATTCCCGCTACCAGGGTGTGCTTGGACGTATCCAGGAGGTACTGTTTATTTCAGAAGCCCTGGTTGCCCGCGATCCTGCAACAGAAGCCCCCGGATTGCCCGATTTCGGGGAAGATGACATCCGCATTCTTGAAAAAGAAATAGATACAATGAACGATGAGCTCCCGGAACTGAGGAATTTCATACTCCCGGGCGGCCATCCCACTGTTTCTTACTGCCATATTGCAAGAACAGTTTGCCGCAGGGCCGAGAGATCGCTGATCAGGCTTAACTCAAATAACCCGGTTGACGGGATAATAATACGTTTTATCAACCGTTTATCCGACTACCTGTTTGTGCTCGCGCGTAAAACAGGGAAGGACCTTGGTTCGGAAGAAAGGCCATGGATTACACACAGGTAAAAAATTCTTCTTGCTTTTCTGATTTTATTTTTTTTACTTTTGCAGCAATTTTCAAACGCTTATAGAAATGTATTGGACACTTGAACTGGCCTCCAAACTAGAGGATGCTCCCTGGCCTGCAACGAAGGATGAGCTGATCGACTGGGCTATTCGCTCCGGTGCCCCGCAGGAAGTAGTCGAAAATCTCAGGGAGATTGAGGATGAGGGGGAGACGTATGAGCGTATCGAAGATATATGGCCTGATTATCCTACCAAGGACGATTTCTTCTTCCACGAGGACGAATACTAAGTTAGTGATGAGCCATGAGCCATGAGTGATGAGTGGTAAAATCTTAACTCATGGCTCATGGCTCATGGCTTTTTTGAAGAAGCTAAAGTTGACTTCCCCGTAATTCCTGTGCTGTTCAAAGCCGGGGAATGTACTGAAATCATATTTTTTCGGGTGTTCGAGGATGAACAATCCCCCGGGAACAAGCAGTGTATCGCTTAGCACAAGCTCAGGCAGGCTTGGAAGCTGGGGCAGATCATAAGGCGGATCGGCAAAGACCAGGTCCCATGACCCCAGGGCCTGCTTGGCATAAGTCATCGCGTTTGCTTTCACCGGGAAAAGATTCATCATTTTCAGTTCCAGCGCGGTCTTATGGATATAACTAACACAACGTGGATGATTGTCGAGGGATGTTACACTTTTACATCCCCTTGAAATAAATTCAAAGGAGATAGCCCCGGTTCCGGCAAAGAGATCCAATACCCTGGTTGATTCATAATCAATTAGATTATTCAGTACATTGAACAATGCTTCCCTTGCAAAATCTGTTGTTGGTCTTACCGGAAGATTGCCCGGGGGGTGCAGCTTTCGCCCTTTATATGTTCCGCTTACGATCCGCATGAATTGAAATTCAGCAAGGGATAATATGACTGGGGGGCAACAATGTCAAACACAGGGCTGTATTTGAAGGTCTCATTCCTGCGCCCGAACTCCATATTTTTCACATAACGGTAAACCAGCTCAAACAGGTTTGAGCCCCGGTCAATATTCCCTAAAAGGATAACCGAGGCCTGCTCGGGGTTCATACCGAGCTGCTCAAGAACGAAGATCAGGAAATAGGCAACATCTTCTGCCACCATCCAGGTAAAGGTGTTCAGATATTTGACCTGCTTACCGTCGTAGATCAGGATATCAAAAGTTTTTTCCTTGATATGAAGGAAAATACGGTTGGCATTGATGCGGGTTTTGAAATTCATCCATACAGTCTGAAGGAGTATTGTGGTGAGGCTGGAGATCCTTGCCGAAGGGAACAACCTCTTGGCCGCATCTTCGAGGTTCTTGGGTATGGAGTAGACGTTGTAATTGTCGAACTGCTGTATATGATCGGCGAGCACATGCTCATCTGGCAGGAGCTGAAAATTAAGTTTCAGGAAATTTTCAGATTCCTGGGCATCAAAAAGCGGGCCGGGTATTAGGGTGCTTTTTTTGCCTTCAAAAGCAATCCGCACACTCTTGAAAGGATTCTTAAGCCAGGGGTTGGCTGTAAGGACACTCCTCAGAAAATCGTCAAACGACAGCTTGAATCCCGGCTTTGCTTTGGGGATGAAGTCGTTGCGGCGATATTCATGAAGCAGTATGTACTTATTGGTCCTGTAATCCAGCACACAATATGCAATATGGAATTCATTGAATTGCAGAGACAATCCGTAATTCCGGGTTTCCTGGGTCAGGAACGCGGCATCGGTGCGGTTAACGACAACGGTATAAAATTCCGGCATAGGATCAGATGATCAGCACAAAAATGATATTAATTGCAATAATAATTATAAATCCTGAGACCAGGATTATCCAGGACTTACGACCTGCAAAGAAACAGCCGTATAATAATTTCAAAACATTATTGCTGATGATAGCCTGAAGGGTTGCCATTGCAACTGCGGCTATCCCTACACTGAACTTGCCCTGGAACACGTTGATCAGGAAAGGATCAATATCGGTAAGGCCGACGATGTATGACAGGATATTAAGCCCGGTCGTACCATAACGGTCCACCACTGCGAAGGTGATAAATGAAAAGGCGATGTATAATGCGGTAAAAATCAAGGCTACCTTGAATTCAAGTGGGTTTTTATCTCCCGTGAGCCCGTCAGTCACATTACTTCCCCCTTTATCCCTGAAAAAGATAAAGAGAGCAATTCCGCAAGAGACCAAAGCAAGGATCAGGATAAACAGCCACAGCTTTAAAAAAAGTTCATGATTAAAGATCAGGACAATAAGTAATATTCTCAGGTACATCATGCCGACAGCGAAAATAATCGCTGCCATATATTGTTTCATGTGAGCCTGGTCATCACGGCTTTTTCTCGCAAGTATGATAGTTGTGGCAGTGCTGCTGTATAAGCCGCCAAGTATGCCTGAGATGATGATGCCCCCCTTAGGAAATACGAACTTCTTTAAGAGGTATGAAATATAGGAGATTGTAGAGATCACTACAACTGCCAGCCATATCCTGTAAGGAGTGAGGCTGATCCCCGGAATGAAAGTCGTATCAGGAACGATGGGCAGAATAACACCCGCTATAATAAGGAATTTGCCAAGTGTAAGGAATTCGTGACGGTCGAATTTCTGGGAAATGTTTATAAAAAGCTCCTTGAGTTCGGCAAATATCAAAACTGTAACTACGATAAGTAGCACCATCCACAGATGCTGTGAAAGAATTACGGGGCCAAGGCTGTATGTTATCAGTGCAATGAGTATCGTTGTGATGCCATAATCATTGTTATTTTTAATATGGAAATAATAGGCAGTAGCCAGAACTGTAAGCAGGGCCAGTCCGCCTCCGATAAACAGCCTGTACCCGGCCGGATCGAGCAGGGCGAGTATATAACCCAGTATCCCTATAAAAGTGAACGTCCGGTCGGTCCCGAACGTAGGGGTGTTTGTGCTTTTCTGCTGGTGGATCTGCCTTTGGGAAAGGCCTATCAGCAAAGAAAAAACTGTTATGATCAGAAAGTCGATCATAGACTGCGGAATGTTTTTAAGATATTCCATAACTATGGTGTTGAAATTCGAAATTATTCATGAAGTTCATGGTATCCGGGAAATTCTTCAAGGAATGTATAACTCCCGTTTGCAGGATCCATCCTGCAGATAAAATGTCTGATACCGTTGGTCAGGGCAAGGTAAGGGACTTTCAGCGTGAAATTATACATTGCCAGCTGGTCAAAGACCTGCTGGTCAATCTCAACTGTTGGGGCTTTACATTCCACTGCAAGTAACGGTTTACCCTGCCTGCTATATACGACAATATCGCTGCGCTTTGAAAGGCGGTTATAAATGAGAGAGGCTTCAACATGTATAAGTGAGGCAGGAAAGCTGTGCTGGTTGACCAGAAAATTCAAAAAATTCTGCCTCACCCACTCTTCGGGTGTAAGGCGTACAAATTTTTTCCGGAAAGGGTCATGGATCTCATGCTTCCCGTTCCTGTTTGTCCTTATCCTGCATGGATAATCAGGAAGATTGAGTTTAGGCATCATCTTCTACAAATATAAGTATAAAGATGATAAATGGCTATCTTTGCCCGGTAGGAATATCTCTGTAGTTTTATAAAGAATATGGCCAGGGAAAACGGTTTCGAGAATATCCTGTCGGATTTGAAAAATAAGATCTATTACCCGGTTTATCTTTTATCGGGTGAGGAACCTTATTTCATCGATGTCATTTCAGATTTTATTGAGGAAAACGTTTTAAGCGAGCAGGAAAAGGAGTTCAACCAAACCATTGTTTATGGCAAGGACGCAGATGCGGTAACTGTAATAAGCTATGCAAAGCGCTACCCGATGATGTCGAATTACCAGGTGCTGATCGTGAAAGAAGCCCAGGACCTGGATGATATTGACGCTTTTCTCCCTTATGTTCAGAACCCGGTAAGTTCAACTATTCTCGTCCTGTGTTATAAATACA
>CAILVF010000030.1 GCA_903837605.1 uncultured Bacteroidales bacterium
TTCGAAGACGTGCTGGGCCGCCTGCCTTACTTCAAAAAGAACGACGACCTCAACATCCTGCTTCCCGCTAACTGGAAGCCCGCATCATAAAACTCAGCAGAAGCCCTGCAGCCTTGAGGTGTAGTTTACCAACCCCTTACCAATAAGGGAAGTAATTGCCGAAAAGGATTTGAACATCCTGGTATTTCATGATGTACTGGGGGCAGGAGTGGGGATAGCCAGCATGAGCATGGTCAAAGCAGAACAGATAAGGCCGCATATCAGGCTGAATTCACATGGGCAGTACACGGCCTCCATCCATCAGATATACAGAAAATACATCATCCTGAGTGCTGTACCGGTAAACAGGAACTGGTATTACATCCGCTTTATCAACGTCAATCAGTTCTTCAATATCAATTGAATTATTACAGTCACGATCTGACCAGATCACGGGTATGCTGAGAGGCGGCAGAATCAAGGTCATCCATTGTGAGATATTCAATAAGCTTTCCAATGCACGACAGCATGAAATACCTTAACGGAATATCTTTTTCGTGAAGGCTGAAGTGCACCAGCAGGGAATCCTTGAAGTTATGAAAGCGAAAACTAACACCCTTATTGAACGAGGTAAAACCCAGGTTGGCTCTTATGATAACGATGCAGCAGGGAGACTCAGAGAGAAGGTTGAGCCTTTGCCAAGCTGGCTTTCGGCTTTTATATTTCCATCCATGAGTGCGGTGAACTTTCTGCAAAGGGAGAGTCCGAGTCCGGCGCCTTCGTGAGTTCTTATAAGTCCTTCGTTGCCCTGTTTGAAGTCGTCGAAGATAAGGTTTAGCTGATCGCCCGGGATACCTATCCCGGTATCGGTGATCTTTACCACACCCCTTGTATTCCCACTAAGTTCTTCCCTGCCCACACTAACAATAACCGCACCACCCGGAGTGTATTTGGCGGCATTATCAAGAAGGTGGAACATTACCACAGCGAACATTGCCCGGTCGACACTTACGATGACATCTTCATTAATGGAAGTGGTGAGTTTTACCTTGTTATTTGTGAACAAGCCCTGGTTTTGGCTCAGAACGTTTGACACAAGCAATCCCAGGTTAGCCTGTTCCAGTTTGGCGGTAAGGCCAGTTGATTCGAGTTTTGCCAGTTCCATAATGGAATTCAGGGTATGAAGCAAACGCTTACCCGAGAGTGAGATATCTTCGGCCATAGATTTTTGCTCATGATCTTCAAGAGAATCGCGGAGCAGTGCCGAGAATCCCAAGATGCCATTGAGAGGAGTGCGTAATTCATGGCTTATATTCAGAAGCAGGCTGCTCTTGAAGCGGTTGGCTTCTTCGGCGTTGAACCTGGCCTGCACAAGATCCTTTTCTCTTTTAATAAGCACGATGTTGCCCTGTTTCAGCTCGAAAACCACCGAAGCAAGAAAAAGAGTGATCACCGCCATCACGGCGAGATTAATTTTTACAAGCAAACCCCAATCCCAGAACTGCCCCGTACCTGAATGCGATGAATCGAGGAACAAGGCTCCAAGAATCATAAATGAAAGGATGAACGAAGAAACCGTGACACCGCGTATGCTAAAACGCAGGGCAGCCCAAATCAGAAAAGGGAAGGTAAAATAATCAAGCAGGGTAAGCAAATGATTGCCCTCGAGCAGGTAAGAATGAAGCAGGTAACTTACCAGTGTAAGAGTGATGAAAAGAAAAACACCCTCGTACAGTTGCCTGGACGTCAAATTTCTCCAGTCATTAACATTAAATGAAGACCAGCTCAGGACCAGGGGTGTGATCACAATGATACCCCATGAAGAAGAAGTGTACCAGGAGCTGAAGGCAATAAGAAAAGGGGCCGACTGCAGCGCCCAGGAAGCAAGAGCAGCCATAAGTGAGGAGGCAGAGTTCCCAAGGAAAACCGCGAAGAGGAGGAAATTCATCAGGTTCCTGACTTTTCCGAAGAAAAAAGGATTTTCAACAAAACGTAACAGCAGCCAGGCAGTAAAAAATGACTGGAACAAAACCGTCAAGGAGAACAGCATGGCCGGGGTGAGAGGGACGCCGGCCGCCAGCCGCATGAAAAAGTCGGTCATGCCCAGGGCCAGGGCCATAGAATTACGGGACGACGAGCGGTTCAGGAGTAGAGCCGAGAGAAAAAATCCTGAAGGCAGCCAAACAGCTCCTGTGGTGCCTGCATTGAAATGAAGATTAGCCAGCGAAAGGCAAAAATATGCCAGGGCAGGCAGTATCACTGCAGCAATACTACGGTAGGTTTTAGGTACAGAAGTGATCGCAGGCAGGGTGAGGACACTATTCATAGGAAATGATATCAGGCAGTAAATACTGTCACAAAAATATTTAAAAAAACGGCTGGGAATCAGTAAAATAGCGCCAATTTAGCAAGTGTCGCCAAAGTGAGGAAAACTGTGTTCATTGGGTTGGTAATTGTTTAGCCCGGGATGGGGTGTTTCGCGCCGATGCTAGATGCGGGATTCGGGAGTGTATTATGATTTTTTCAGGTGTTGACAAAACGGGGATATGATTCCTATTGCATAGGGTTTTTTAGAAAAACAAATTACTTTTGCTTATATGATTTTTGCACAGTGGAAGATGCCTCGAAACCTTTAATTAGCACAACATCGATACCCAGCTTTTCTGAACCTACCGTAACTTATTCAGTTGGAGAACAAAGGAAGTATTGGAACAAATGGGCAAAATCTACATTAATCGGCCAGGTAGTCTTTCGCCCGGACCTAGGAGAGATTAAATTTACCTCAACCGGAATCAGAGAGGTTCTGAATCAGCCACATGATGACTTGGCTCTTAAATATAGTGTGTTTAAAGATATTATCAATATACTGAAAACAGCCACCTATCTAAGGTCCGCTGAAGATGAAAAAGGGAATGTAAATATTAAATTTCATTATCTGGAAACTGAAGTCGGAGGGAAAAAATCGTATATCGTTCTGAAAGAAACGAAACACAATAATACGATTGCGTTATATTCAATTGTAATGAGGACAAAAAAATAACCAGAGCCTACGACGAAGGATGAGAAATCCAACACAGAATCTCTGGTTATTATAAATTCAAATACAAAGATACAACAATATAGGGTTAAAAGTCAAGTCAAAGATTTGGAAAGATATTACGGATTAATCGTATCGGCTTGTATATCAAGTATTAAACCTCTTATAAGAAATTAGAATTTATAAGAACATTTATAAGAACATCTATAAGACAATTTAAAATTATAAATATGCCAACCAGACAACAGATAAAATCAGCAGGTGAATTCTATGTAGCTTCGGAATTAAGCCGAAGAGGTTACAATATCGGGCTTACAATTGGAAATTTAGAAAGAGTTGATCTCTTGGCAGAAAAGCAAAACGTTCGATTATCAATCCAAGTTAAAGCTATAAGAAGGAGAAGGAATAATAGTTTTCAAATTACAAACAACCAAATTGTAGATAATTATTGGTATGTTTTTGTGAACATCAATAGCGAAAACCTGAATAATTATGAATGTGCTATTTTACGAGGAGATGAAGTAAGGAATCGTTTAAGGATGCCACAACATCATGCCAGAAATGGGTTACGAATTTCCATTTTAAACATCGCAGAGTATTATAATAGTTGGAATCGACTTGAACCAGAACATTAATAGAATAATTAACAAAACTGTTGCAATCGGGGCGTTTTATGTGGAAAAACCGTTTACTATGACCGGTCAACGCCGCATCAACCCGGCCATCTCATCCAATTGATTATCAGGAATGTAGAGCAGTCGATAATACCAGCTAAGGGTGGTAAGTTTCACTGTTTTCTTAATTATGACCGGCTAACTGCAATCTTTATTTGACTGCGGATGACATTCTTCCTAAACGAGACCGGGTCTGTCCTGAATTTCGAATGTTGACAACCCCATAAAAAGCGGATGGATTGTCAACAAAACAGAGATTTAACTACCTCTACTGCAAATTTATACAGCTTTTCATTCTGCATCCTGCATCTTGCATCGGCAATACAATACCTGTTAAAACAATAACAGATGCATGGTATTTAGTAGCAGATACGTATTACTGGTTGCATTCATAGGTGTCATACAATAAATTAGCAAAAAATATATATGATAAGGATATGAAAAGGTCTATCATCTTTTTTTGCAGATTTTCCACAATCATTTCAAAGCTTGGGCTGGTTTTAGGCATATGTAGTTTGTCATTATACTCATGCCGGAAAGACATTCCTGCCAATCCGCAGACAACAAACCCGGAAGTAATCAATTCACCTGCCGAGTTCAAATGGAGTACTACAAGGAATTTGCCGGTTAATATAAGTATGGATATACCTGGTGCAGGGGAAGCCAGGTGCCGTCTAGATATTTACAAGATCATTCCGGATGGAAATACCACCTTGATTTTCTCGGCGAGCATTCAAAACATAATGCCGCTGAAGGCGACTGTAACAATACCAACCGCATCGAAGGAGATAAAACTCAGCCTTACAAAACCAGATGGTTCGGTTCTTGATGTGACTACCGAAGTGAAAGATCCCCTGACTTATATTTTCAAGGCGCCGGGAGTGAAGTCTTCCATGACCTTCTCAGATGCTGATAAGGATGGGGTTGCCGACCTGATCGATGATTTTCCTAATGATCCTTCCCGTGCTTACAAATATTCTTATCCTGAAATATCACCACTTACTTATAACCCAATGTCACCTGTTTCCTGGGCTACGTATTGTTTTGAAGACCTTTGGCCCAGTATGGGTGATTTTGATATGAACGACCTGGTTGTCAATTATAAATATGAAATAATAACTAATGCTGATCATACGGTCAAACAAATACTTGCACATTTCAAGGTTAAGGCTGCAGGATCCTGTCCGAACTGGAAACACGGGTTCGGCCTTGCTTTGAACGGTATCCCCGCATCTGCTATTGATGCCGTAACCGGTTACAGGATACGTCCCGGATCATATATCACGCTCAATTCCAAAGGATTTGAATCAAACAAGAACGGAGATCAGTCAACCCCCTGCGTTATCATTGTATTTGATGACCATACCTATGTTGCAGCAGGTGCCTCCGGTGGGTTTTTCAATACCATGTTGAATTTACCCTGCGGAGAGTCTGATCAGGTTGACATGACCATTAATCTTGTGAGCAATACCACGATAAAAGATTCGGATGTGATACCGGGTAATTTCAATCCTTTTATGATCCGGAACAAAAACAGGGAATATGAGATACATCGTCCTGATTTTCAGCCCACATCATGGAATAACCCTGCCAATTTTCACACCTTGGACGATGCGTCTGTACCTGAAAACAATAGTTTTTATAAAACGAAAACAGGACTACCCTGGGGACTTGACCTGCCGGTCGATTTCAATTATGCCACTGAGTTCATCAACATACAACTTGCTTATCCTCAGTTTAAAACCTGGGCCGAAAGCGGTGGTACCGTAAACCAGGACTGGTACAATTATCCATCTTCAGAACCCGGGAAGATATTCGTCTGCAATGGCACAACACCACCAGGAGGTAATTTCACCTGTGGAGATAATGTAACAGATTCCAGGGACGGGAAAATATACCATACCGTATTGATCGGGAACCAATGCTGGATGAAAGAGAATATGAATGTCGGAACCCATATTAATAGCAGCCAATCCCAGTCCAACAACGGGACCATCGAAAAGTTTTGTTACAATGACCAGGAATCGAATTGTGATGTTTACGGAGGTTTATACCAGTGGGCTGAGTTGATGCAGTATGTCTCGACTGAGAAGGCACAGGGAATTTGCCCAAATGGTTGGCATATTCCATCCTATCCTGAAACTAAAACGCTTGCCATTTCTTTAGGTGGAGAGGATATCCAAAGTGGTTTCTCCGTTGTTGGAAGTAAAATGAAATCAACGGGAACCATTCAAGATGGCAGCGGGTTATGGAATCAATCAAGTTATCATTCCTCCAATGCGTCAGGATATACTGCTTTGCCCTCCGGATATTATTATAATAATGGATATGGCAGTAAATCATTCGAAGGCCTGCACGATCTAACTTTTATTTACACTTCATCCATCCAAACGTATACCGGGAGGTTCATGGTTTTAACCAAGGATATGGATGATCTTGTCATAGGTGGATATGATTACCCGGGTAATGCTATGCCAGTCAGGTGTATAAGTAACAATTTGTATCCTGAAAATAATTCGGCCCCAACTGCTACAAATGTTAGGCAGACTGGAAATGCTGCATATGGACAATCACTGACAGGTGTATACACCTATAGCGACGCAGACAATGATCCGGAAGGAATTTCAACGTATCAATGGTATCGATCGGATGATGCAAACGGAACAAATGAGGTGCTAATAACAAATCGAATAGCCAAAACTTATGAAATTCAAAGTGCAGACATGAATAAATTTATCAGGTTTAGCGTCATTCCGGTAGCATCAAGCGGTATTTACCAGGGTGTTGAAGTGAAATCAACTCAGTACTCCGGACCCGTTTCTGCAGGTTCATATACCTGTGGAACCCCGGTTAGTGACACTCGCGACGGACATGTATATAATACAATTCAGATTGGCAATCAATGCTGGATGAAAGAGAACTTGAACATAGGTGTGAAGATTGATGGTTCATCGACCCAGACAAATAATGGTACTGTTGAAAAGTACTGCTATAATAACCAGGAATCAAATTGTAACACATATGGCGGCTTATATTTATGGGATGAAGCAATGCAATATTCAAATAATGATGGATCTCAAGGAATATGCCCGGCAGGTTGGCATATCCCAACGGAGACTGATTTTACGTTACTGATGACCTTTCTTGGAGGTGATATGGTTGCTGGAGGGAAAGTAAAAGAGACAACCACCGATCATTGGCTTTCGCCGAATACAGGAGCTACAAACAGCAGTGGATTTACTGCTCTCCCAGGAGGATATACTTTTAATAATGGTTGGTTTAATGGGGTAAATGGCAATGCTAATTTCTGGACTTCAACAGCGCCTAATCCATCTCCTAATCCAGGACATGTAAATATTTATTATGATCATGAAATAATGTACGTCAATAATTCGGCAACAGCAGGATACGGGTATTCGGTGAGATGCATTAAAAACTGAGGGGCTTGGGGTGAAACTTCCCCGGCCTAATCGATTACAAACGTAATGTCTTTATCAAATGTTTGCAAGTCCTTCGTCAAATGACTGAACCAAAATTTGTGCATTACTATCTGAAATTGATGGAGCCTTCATTTGGTTCACCGTTAACAGATCTGGCGAGATTATGTATTAAAAGGTTTGAAAGATGAGATTGAGAAAATAGACAGGCTTCAGATATAAGAGACCTGTTTGCCGGTCAGGATAATGCCATCATATCCCGTCAGATCAAAAAACTTATTGATAAAAAAATGTTGGCTCCTGAAAAAGAAGGAGCGCGCAAATATCTTATCCGCTTCAATAATAATTATCTTCTGCGAGGAATCATCACCTCCCTCGGTGAAAAGGGATTTTTACCAGGCTAAATTCATATTTCTTGACTGCGGATGATGGGATGTTGAATTCTGTCGTGTTTGTAAAAAACGCTTGCTTTGACTAGTCATCGCCGGAGCACCCAGCACTACGAACCCAGCACACATCCTCAAAGAATCCCAGCCAGGTCCCTGCCTTCGACCTGGACTGATTTTTTCGGCACTTTGGACTTGGCAATGATTCTCTTCAGGTACTGGTCAATTCCTTGATCCCCGGGAAAGTAATACTGAAGGCAAAAATTAAATCCTGAATCATTGAAATAAATGAAGGCGCCGTCGGGATCATTGATGTAGAACCGGGTTTCTCCAGGACCGATCTGAAAGTGGTACTTTGCCTGAAGGATACTGCGCACCGAATCGACAGAAGTCTGGTTGTATGATAAGAACTGGTATTCACCCATAAAGAAACAATCGTCGATCAGAAAATAATTGAGCTTTACAGGTCTTTCCAGCAAGGTGTCCTTATAGCAAATCACCTGGATAAGTTTGTCCCCCACCCACTCATATTTCGCACTTTCAGGTTTCCCTTTCTCCTTGCATATCTGTTTGTAATTCAATCCATAATTGCTGTCTTCATACATGATGGAATCCATGGTGCGGTAAATTGTAAGTTTTGTGTCTATATTACAAAGACTCACAAGCCTTAAGATCACTTCTGTTTTAAAACAGACCCTGGACTGCAGCGTTGTTGATGGATAAAATTGCCTGAACTTCAAGATGGCAAAATAGTATTCAGAGGACAGAGGCCCGTAAAAGAGCCAAATAAAGAACAAAACGTTCAGTCTAAATAACCAGGCCATATAATAAATTAAAATTCAACGAATCAGGCTTTTATACAATTTTAATTCCATTATATTTCATTCATCACAATCCTCATGAAATACCAGGCAAGACAAACAGGCTTAATATGATATAAATATATACATTAATCCCGTTCTGTTATGCTTTTATTATGAAATTTAATGAATATTTAATGTATATCAGTATAATCCCTTAAACCGGGTTTTATCACATACAGGACGGAGACTGCAGGGTTTTCGGGTTTAAGAACAGGGACTGCTTAAGTAAGCCCCTATCAGACCCTGCAGTTTTGAAGTTTAAGCGGTGCCTTCCTGACCCATTCTTCCCGGGTTTGCAGTGAGGCGGCAGAATCAAGGTCATCCATTGGGATATATTCAATGAGCTTTTCCTTGCACGATAGCATGAAATACCTTAACGGAATATCTTTTTCGTGAAGGCTGAAGTGCACAAGAAGTGAATCCCTGAGGTTTAAGGCAGAACCCTCGAAACGGCAGTTGCTGCGGTAACCTGTAAGAGGATCAACACAGTAAATGCGGTAAAAAGCCGGAGTTTGTGGAAAATCCCCGGCATTATCAAATGACAAAACTCGTTCAATAGTATTCATAATAATAACATTACATTATTACAAAAAAAAACAAGGCTCAGTTAACCTTGTAAATATATAAACAATTCATTAATAAAGTCAAACGAAATCATTCATTTTTTTTATTATTAATTAAAAAACATCCATCTAACATGATATGCCCATAACATCCCGCATCCTGCAAGCTGTTAGGTTTTTCAATATTTAGCCCAGCATCCATTCCCATACTTGAAAAACCGGAAGCCTTGACCACCATCTGCCGATTTCGGTTGACCGTGTTATCTTTCAGGTAATCAATAGGATGAGGTAGTTAGTCGATTCCGGCGAACGCTGGTCAAAGCAAGCGTTTTCTCCAAAAGCTGGGCAAAATGTAGGCGGGAAGCGGGTAAGCGGGAGCGGGGAACCGGATGACTGGATGGCTGGATGGCTGGATGACTGGATGGCTGGATGGCTGGATGGCTGGATGACTGGATAGCTGGATAGCTGGGTTACTGGATATCGGGGCGCAGCGCCTCGTCTTGCATCACTTTTTAACCACTTTATATGTAGAGTTCATGTTCCCGTCTTCTGAGGAGAGGTTCATGATGTAGGTCCCGGGGGGGAGGAGTGAGAGATCGAGGGAGGTGACTGAGGTGTTTGCCTGGTTTTTAGCCTTGGTGGTACGTACGGCCTGGCCTGACTGGTTGTAGAGGGTGATGTTGAAGTTCAGCGGCTTGTCATAGCTGACCTGGATGGTTACCAGGTCGCTCACCGGGTTCGGCCATACTCTTATTGTCATGCCATCAGGTTGTTTGCCGGCGATACCTACAGGGAAATCGGCAGGCAATGGCTGTTCAAATCCCTGGGTGATGACAATGCTCTGGGACGACGCAGTGGTGATCACATTACCTCCGGCAGTGTAACTTGCCGGCAAGGACCCCGACACGGATCCTCCGAGCGAGCTGATAGCCTGGTGATCGAGTATCTGGCTGTAACCTAAAATACTGATCCCGATCAGAACCAGCGGCAGTACGATGGTTTTTATATTCATGACATCCCCCTTATTTATGGTTCTGCATATCGTTAAGCTTTGCCTGCAGTTCAGCGACCTGTTTCTGAAGCTGTTCAATGATGGCTTGTTGTTCCTGCACTGCCTTGACCAGGGGAACGACGAAGTCGGAATACCTGAGACCCATAACGGCTCCGCTTTTATCGACCCCGCTGAAGTCATAACCTGATTTTTTTGCCGCTTCATCCACCTCCTGGGCAATAAATCCGCTGAACCTTATCTGCTCAATAGCCGAAGATGCGTTGTTCTGATCCGGAGCTGGTTTTACACCGAGCAATTCATTTTCTTTTTTCAGGTCGATACGGTAGGTCACAGGCTTTAATGCCGTGATAAAATTCAATCCGGCCACGTTCTCAAGCACATTGGTCTTAATACGGCCATCCGAAAATGAAGTCCACCCAACCTGTCCGCCAATACTTGTAACGGAAGTATTCCCAATACGCACTTTATTGCTTGCATCCACAGTGGCATTATACCCGACAGCCGTGGCATTGCTCAGGTTGTTCGCGCTCACATCGGCTGAGTACCCTACCGCCGTATTATTGCTTCCTGAAGTGTTGGTATTGAGTGAATTGCGACCGACGGCGGTATTATTATCCCCGGTTGAATTGTACAAAGCAGAACTTCCGACGGCGGTATTATATGAACCTCCTGAATTGGTATAGCCTGCTGCATGCCCGAAAAAGGAATTTTCGTTGCCGCTGGTATTGGAATGGCCTGAATTATACCCTGCAAACATATTGTTGATCCCATTGGTATTGCTCCATCCGGCCTGGTATCCTGCAAAGGTATTCGCCGAACCGGTGAGGTTATTATAACCTGCCTGCTGGCCAATGAACATATTCACCGTGCCGGAGGTGTTATTGTTCCCACACTGGTATCCGAAAAACGCATTGCTGTTAACCTGGTCAATCATACCGGCCTTCTGGTTGTTGACCCTGACAACGAGCGCCTGGTTGTCGGTCGTGCCTATAAAATTCGTCGAAGGATTTGTGCCGGCATTTCCGAGCAGGCTCCATGAATACCCCGAAGGCGGGGCCGGGGCCCAGCTTGAGCCGTTATACGTAAGCACCTGGGCGTTGGCAGGCAGGGTGCTGCTGACGGCGACCCCCTGGAGCTTGACTACCGCAGGATTGGGATAGGTTCCGCTGAGATCCCCACCGGCGTTACCGTCGGGAGGAAGTGAAGAAGGCAAAGCCTGGGTAAAGGCCGAAGTGAGTTGACCCTGGGCATTTACCGTGAGTACGGGATAAGCCGTGGAGCTGCCGTAAGTGCCCGCAGTAACCCCGGTATTCTGAACAGAGATCGTACCGGTGGTCGTGACAGGCCCTCCGGTAAGACCCGTACCGGTTTGAATTTCAGTTACGCTGCCGCCACCCCCGTGCAGCACCGAGTCGGCTACCATGGCAAAAGGCACTGTCATAAACCGGGACGTATCCAGAGGGACTCCGTTAGCCGTCACTTCAAGAAAATAACTTCCCGATCCCCAGGGAATCTGGTCGAAAGCCTTATACTGAGGATTCTGGTAACCCTGCCCCAGCAAGAGGTTCACCAGACCGTAATTGTTGGTCGAGGTATTTTGCAATTCATCATACACTATACTTCCGTTCTTTGCCGATTTATGGATGGTAAATTCCAGGGCCACAGCCTGGTTTTGCATGATGGTTCCATCAGAATGACGCAGCACGGCCTGGTAATTAATCCCCTGGGGAATCTGCGCAAATGCCTGGAAACAGGAAGCCAGGACTACTAAAAGCAGGACCAGTATCCCCGAAAATTTTGTTTTGCTCATAAGTAATAAATTAAATACGTTTTTCACATTGGATGTCTGTAAAAATATGAAATACAGTGCCTCCGGATCTCATGCTTAGGAAAAAGTTATGAAGACAGGGGTGTGGATAAGTGCGTGACAGACGTGTCGTGGGAGTGACAATCAGGCTGTCTCGTCCTGAAATAGCTTGTCACATCAAAACTATTCAGGATGGAAATTAAACCAAAATTACATTTAAAATTAGAACCCAAAAGCCGAGATCCCTACATAAGGAGAACGGATGGGGAAATGATTAAAATCGTTAAAGAGATTGAATCCGGCCTAATAAATATTAGAGCTGCTTGTTTTAAATATGGTTTATACAGAAATACCTTGAAATTATTCATCACTAAATTTTCTATCCGTACTTTGGGAGATGAATTTTCTAACCAAATACTTTCAAGGATGAATGACGATCAAAAAGAATCCGCATTGAATAAGAAAACCCAGGAACCCCAAGTCGAAAATCCCTGAAGATATTAAGGAACAGGCAAATAAGATAATTTTAGAATTCAACGCCTTGACTTTTAAAAAGCATTCCGGGATCTGGTATTACGCTGTTTACCGCACCGGGTTCCTTTATTTGACCAGACTTTGCCGGAACGGCCTGACCACCTCACTCCATTGATATTAACCTTGGTAGTGTGGTCAATCAAAATCGGCACGAAGTGGTCATTCAGGCCGGCCGTTCCAAATATGTCTGTATAGGATGTGAAAAATGTAATGTAAATTTGTTCTTATGGAAAGATCCGGGGAGGTAGAATTGAGATACAAAGAGCTGTTTAACAATATGATCAACTTGGCGGCTATGTATGAAGTTGTGGAAGGAGGTAAGGATTATAATGGATCACGATATAATTCTATAATGAACACTATAAAGCAGAGATGAAAGAGTATTTAAGGCAGAATTCAGGGTTCCTTTGGGTCATTATTGGGGGGATTCTAATCTGCACAGTGTTGAGTCTTGCCTTTCCGCCCCCTGCCGGACAATTACCATTTCTTTTTCTGGCTGGTTTATTTTTAATGATCCTGGTGTTGTTCACCAAAGGCAGAGCCCTGATAAAGACCCTGCTCCTGCTGGTTATCTTCCTGCTATTTCTGTTGATGCTGATCCTTCCCTTTTGGGAATTCGGGGCTGACTTTTACTTCAAGCAAAATTACACAGACCTTGAACAAAGCATAAAAGAACTCAAGCAGGATAACCCATCGGGGGTAGTGAATATTGCAGATCTTAAGCATTCGCGCAACAGCTTAAGAAAATGCGCAATAAGGGTAAGGGGTTGGTAAAATACATCTTGATTTGAGGTGTTTGTCATTCCTACCTTCGTTGGCTAAAGTTTCAAGTATGACTAAGCATTCGACCAAGAAGGTTCGGCAGGATATGGAGTACCACATTCTGGGCTGGCTTCAAA
>CAILVF010000031.1 GCA_903837605.1 uncultured Bacteroidales bacterium
CAGCTCTCCAGTCATCCAGTCATCCAGTCAACCAGCTATCCAGTCATCCAGCTATCCAGTCATCCAGTCATCCAGTCAACCAGCTCTCCAGTCATCCAGCTATCCAGTCATCCAGTCATCCAGTCAACCAGCTATCCAGTCAACCAGCTATCCAGTCATCCAGTCAACCAGTCAACCAGCTATCCAGTCAACCAGCTATCCAGTCATCCAGTCAACCAGTTATCCAGCATCCTCCGGCACCTGTCACCCGCAGCCTGTTCTCTTTCAACTCCCCCGAAGGCGCATGCCCTGTTTGCAAAGGACTGGGTGTTGAAGACCGTCTTGATCCTGAACTTCTGATTGAGGATGCTGAAAAGTCCATCCGCCAGAGGGCCATGGCTATCACCACTCCCAACGGCTATATCATGTATTCCCAGGTAACCCTCGAAGTGCTTGACCAGGTTTGCCGGTCGGAGGGTTTTACAATAGATATTCCATGGAAAGACCTCACACCCGCGAATAAGCAGGTGATTTTTTATGGAAGCGATAAGTTGGAGATCCCGTTTGGCAAGCATCCTCTCGAATCGAGGATGAAATGGAGCGGGATTACGGCAAAGCCCCGTGAGATGGGAGTTTACAAGGGTATCATCCCCGTTATGGAAGAGATCCTGAAACGTGACCGGAATAAGAACATCCTTCGGTTTGTGCGTACCACTTCCTGTTCCGCCTGCGGGGGTAAAAGGCTTAACCCACGGGCTCTTTCTGTCAAAGTGGGGGGATGGGACATAGCAGCATTATCGGCCTTGCCGGTATGCGAAATGGCTGCGGCCCTGGAAGCTGTTAAATTCCCCGTACACCAGGGGGAGGTTGCAGCTGAGATAATAGAGAGTATCTCCTCCCTTGTTAAGGAAATGAACAAGCTCGGCCTGGGCCATCTCTCCGCAGGCAGGGAGTCGGGCAGCCTTTCAGCAGGAGAATCACGCCGACTGAAACTTGCAACCCAGCTGGGATCGGGACTGAGCGGGATGATCTATGTATTTGACGAACCATCCATTGGCCTGCATGGAAACGAAACCCTTGCGCTCATTGAAGTCCTGAAGCAGCTTCGCGACCAGGGAAACAGCGTCATCGTCGTGGAGCACGATGAGGAATTTATCAGGCATGCCGATCATCTTATTGACATTGGGCCCGGGCCGGGTGTTTCCGGAGGGAATGTGCTCCTGAATTCAGCAGTCCCTGAACTGGCCGGCCTGCCCGCGGAAGTGATTGCAGGCAGTAAAACCTTATCTTATTTCTTCGGACTTGAACGCCTGGATCCTCCGGCTCACTCCCGGGAAGGCAGGGGAGAGCTCCGCATATTTGGGGCTTCTCATCATAACCTGAAGAATATTAACATCTCCTTTCTGAAGCAGGCCCTGAATGTGGTTACCGGAATGTCAGGCGCCGGTAAGGCAAGCCTGGTACATCAAACCCTGGGCAGTTTCTTCCGGAAGAAGCTGAACGGGAGCAATGAAGAGCCCGGGAAACACGAATCAATTGCAGGCTGGGAAGGGATTAAGCGATTGATAGAGATCGACCAGTCGCCGATAGGACGCACCCCTAGAAGCAATCCGGCCACATATACCGGTTTGTTCGACCATATCCGCGACCTGTTTGCATCCCTGCCCGGAGCTGTTGCAAGGGGTTACGGGAAGAGCCGGTTTTCATTCAATACGGCAGGCGGCCGTTGCGAAGACTGCCAGGGAGCCGGCTACAAACAAACCGGGATGCATTTCATGGGAAACGTGGAGACCATTTGCGAGACCTGCAACGGCCGGCGATTCGACAATGAAACCCTGGAAATATTAAGGAACGGAAAAAATATTTATGAAGTCCTTGAGATGCCGGTATCGGAAGCCCTGCTGTTTTTCGAAGGGGAGAAAAAAATTCTCCGTTACCTTCAAACCCTCGATGAACTCGGGCTTGGCTACCTCACCTTGGGGCAGCGTTCATCTACCCTGAGCGGGGGAGAAGCACAGAGGGTGAAACTGGCATCTGAGCTGCTGAAAAACGACGCACCCCGCATCCCGCATCCCGTATCCCGTATCCCTCATTCCGCCTCCTTGTACATTCTCGATGAGCCCACCACCGGCCTCCATAATGATGATGTGAAAAAACTGCTTGCCTGCCTTAACGGCCTGGCCAACCAGGGTCATACCCTGATCTGTATCGAACATCACCATGCCTTGTTAAGGTCGGCCGACCGTATCATCGAATTAGGCCCCGGCAGCGGGGAGTCAGGAGGGGAACTGGTATTCAACGGCAATGCCTATGACTATTTTCGGGATGAACAGTACGAATATAAAGTAAAGGAACCCGCATCCAGCATCCCTTATCACGAATCCGGTATCCCTGATCCCTGTTCCCTGTTCCCCGTTCCCTGTTCCCTGTTCCCCGTTCCCCTATCCGGCATGCAGGAGCTGACTCTCACTTCGGTCACGACCCACAATCTCAAAAATATCAGCGTTCGCATCCCTCACAACAGTCTCACCGTGATCAGCGGTGTATCGGGGAGCGGGAAATCATCCCTGGCCTTTGATACCATTCATGCCGAAGCAAGGAACCGCTTCCTTGGAAACTTCTCGGCTTATGCCCGCAGCCGGATAGGGATGAAGGACAGGCCCGGATTTGAAGAAATCCAGGGGCTCAGGCCGAGCTTTGCGGTTGAACAATCGGGGATCCAGTCCAACCCCAGGTCCACAGTGGGTACATATACCGGGATATATGACCTGTACCGCCTGCTTTTTTCGAGGGCCTCGACGAAAATCACAACAGTCGGGGCAAATTCCCCCTCAACATCCGCTCCGGGAAGGGTCTCCCTGCCATCCGCCAGTGACCTGGTACTTCTGCCATCAGCCCGGGACCGGGTCTCCCAGCCATCCGCCAGTGACCTGGTACTTCTGCCATCCTCCCGGGACCGGGTCTCCCTGCCATCCGCCTTGAATAAAACTGATTCCAAACAAGGGAACCGGGAATACCAATCCCGGCCCCTTTCAACTTTCTTCTCCTTCAACAGCTTACAGGGAGCCTGCCCCGGGTGTGACGGACTGGGGATGATGATTTTGTGCGATCCTGAGAAGCTGGTTACCGATCCCGGTCTCTCCATTTTTAACGGTGCAATGGACGGAAGCAAAACCGGTAAATTTTACGGGGATCCTTACGGACAATATATTGCAACCCTCAGGGCAGTTGGCGCGAAACACGGCATTGACTTCGGCAGGCCGTGGAACGCAATCCCGGATGAGGGAAAACGGCTTGCCCTGAATGGTTGCGGGGATGAGACCTACGACGTCAGCTGGGAATTCCTGAGGAATAAACGAAGCGGCACCCATCATTTCAAAGGCACCTGGCCGGGGTTGCTGGGGCTTGTAAATGAGGAATACTCCCGCAAACATGCCGACCACCGTGGCGAGGGTATGATGAATGTGATGAGCAGCATGGAATGCCAGGCCTGCCATGGAAGCCGCTTGAATGAAGGCGTACTTTCGTGGGTCATCCGCCGGAAGAATATTGCTGAGATCTCAGCAATGGATATTTCGGAAAGCATCAGTTTCTTCAATGGCTTTTTCACCACCGGCACAGGGCCTGACCTTAGAGGTGAGGCTGAGGATCCCATGCAACCGGCTGCCTTACCTGAAGAGCAGGAGAGGGCAATTACCGGGCCCCTGGTGACCGAGATATTACGCAGGCTGAAAACACTGGATACCCTCGGACTTTCCTATCTTACTGTTTCAAGAAGCACAGTATCGCTTTCTCACGGTGAAGCCCGGCGACTGCAGCTGGCCGCCCAAACGGGATCGGGGTTGTCGGGGATGATCTATGTTCTGGATGAGCCCACCGCCGGGCTGCATTCAAAGGACACTTCCAGGCTTGTTCATCATTTAAGGGAGCTTATCAGTGCCGGGAATACGGTGATAGCGGTGGAACATGAACGTGAAGTGATACTGGCAGCAGATTATATCATTGATATGGGACCGGGGGCCGGCAGGCTGGGCGGTGAGATTGTTGCCGAGGGCAGTGTTGACGAAATTCTGAATTCGGCAAGCTCCGTAACCGGGAAATACCTGAGGTCAGTGAACCGTGATCCGGGAACCGCGATCCGGAAGATGTCATCCGGCATTCAGATAAAAAATGCCTTCATCCATAACCTGAAACATTTCGACCTTGAAATTCCTTCGGGCGGGGTCATTTGCGTTACCGGGGTTTCTGGCAGCGGGAAATCCAGCCTGGTGTTTGACCTGGTCCATGCCTCCTGGTTGGAGGGCAGGCCATCGGGCTGCAGCGGGATCAGCGGATTTGAGAAATTCGGCAGGGTGGTCAGTGTTGAACAGAGAGAGGAGTTCAACTCCCCTCTCTCTGTAATTGCAACCTATTCAGGAGCTTTCGACCTGATCAGAAACCTCTTTGCCTCAACCAATGAGGCAAAGCAGGGAGGTTTCGCGAAAAATTATTTCTCATTCCTGAACAAACAATCGCAATGCCCCAATTGCGAGGGCATGGGACAGACCAGGATCAGCATGGACTTTATGCCCGATATATACCAGGAATGCGAGGTTTGCCACGGGAAAAGGTTCAGGAATGAGATCCTGGGTATTGCTTATTGCGGGAAAAATATCAGTGATATTCTGGATTTAAGCATTTCAGAGGCAGCAGCTTTCTTCGCCGGCCAGAAACAACTTCTTACGATCCTGAAGAATCTTGATGAGGCGGGATTGGGCTATCTTAAACTAGGACAACCACTGAATACCCTTTCGGGAGGCGAGGCACAAAGGCTGAATCTGAGCAGGGAACTTATCAGGCCATCCGCATCCCGTATCCCGTCTTCTGCATCCTGCATCCCTGCTCCCCGCTCCCCACTCCCCACTCCTGCATCCCTCTATCTTTTCGACGAACCTTCCGCCGGACTGCATTTCGCCGACATCGGGAACCTTCTTAAACTGTTTCACCGGCTTGCCGAAGAAGGGAATACCCTGATCATAATTGAACATGACCTGCAGATCATCTCTGAAGCAGATCATATTATAGAGCTTGGACCTGAAGGCGGGGAGCGCGGCGGGTTTCTGGTCACCGGGCACTAGTTACTAGGTACCAGGCACCTGGTAAAACCCAGCACCCAGTGCCCAGCACCCAGTGCCTAATTCTTCTTTGTTGTCGCAATGAAGAAGAACAACAGGAACCCTGCAGCGATAAACACCAGTTCGATCCCTATCGGCAAAAAAGCATCGGCTCCCTGGTCCCAGTTCAGGCGGCCTGCACGGGACAGGATCTGGATCAGTATCATGCCGGCACCTGCAAAAAGGGTCACAAGGCCCCATTTCAGGGTGGGATATTTGGCCGTCTCACTTTCTATCGATTCAAGGATCCCGGCTTTGTCAATATGCCCGCTGTTGACGATCTTACGACGCAACAAATAGTCAGTCAGGGCTTTCAATAATGAATATATTCCGTAGAATACTACCGCAGTTACGATTGCGGCTCCGATTTGTTCACTTAACATATGGCAAGGGTTTTAAAATTTAACTTCTGCACCATATGTCGTAAGGCAGGTGCAAAAGGTTGCAGAAATAAGCAGTTTTTTTTGAAAGGGAACGGAATCATCCTGCCTTCAGGCGGTAACCGGTATTATGAATGGTCTCAATTACGATCTTCGGATCGGGTTTCAGGACCTTCCTCAGGCGGGAGACGAAAACATCCAGGCTCCTGCTGAAGTAAATGTCATCATTGCCCCAGACCTTCCTCAGTATCTCTTCACGTTTCAATATCCTTCCTTTGTTTTCGATAAGAAATGCAAGCAGTTCATTTTCCTTTTGGGTAAGGAACCTCGGCTTTTCACCATAGCTCAGCTGCTGGTTCCTGTAATCGTAAGTAAATTCTCCAAGTCTTACCGGCATAGGATCAGTCATGGGGACTATGTTCTTTCTTTTAAGGAACACCTCTATTTTCAGCACCAGCTCCTCCATGCTGAAGGGTTTTGTAATATAATCGTCCCCGCCCAGGGTCAAGCCGCTTATCCTGTCCTCCCTGGCCGACCTGGCAGTCAGAAAGAGTATCGGGATGCCCTGGTTAACAGCACGGATCCTGGCTGCAAGAGTGAACCCATCCATTTTTGGCAGCATCACATCGAGGATGCAAAGGTCATATTCCGAATTTTGCATCATCTCAAGTGCAGCTATGCCATCTCCTGCATGATCGACCTGGTAACCCCTGATCTCAAGATTGTCCCTGGTCACAAAAGAAAGGGCAAGGTCGTCCTCAACATACAGCAGCTTTGGTTTGTTTCCCATGTAAGGATCTTATTGATTTGGTACTTCGATATTGAACCTGGCCCCGCTTCCCTCCCGGGTATCGAGTTTTATCTTCCACCCATGGGCACGACAGATTATCTTCACATAATGCAGGCCCAGGCCGAACCCTTTTACATTATGGACATCCCCAGAAGGGACCCTGAAAAACTTCTGGAAAACCCGCTTCTGGTATTTCGGATCTATCCCCGGGCCGTTATCTGAAAAAATTATGAACACCGTCCTGTTCTCCATCCGTGTGGAGATCCTGATCTCGGCATTTTCAGGTCCGTATTTTACTGCATTGTCAAAAAGATTGTGAAAAATGTTGGTCAGGTGGATGATATCGGCCCGTATAACTTTCACCGATGGATCAAGCGAAAGCTCAAGGGCAGAGCCAGGGCGCAGCTTTGTCCTGAAATGCCCGGCCACCGTTTTTATCAGCTCATTCAGGTTGATTGTTTCCGTTTTAAGCTGAAGTCCTCCCTTCTCGATGTGGACTATCTGCAGCACCTTCCCGGCCAGCAGGTCCAGCCTGCTGTTCTCCTGTTTGATGAGGGAAGCATACCTGTCGAGCCGCCTGGGGTCTTTCACGATTTCGGGATCCAGGATGACATCGGCTGCAAGGTTTATTGTCGAAATAGGTGTCTTGAATTCATGGGTCATGTTGTTGATGAAATCTTTTTGCATTTCCGAAAACTGCTTCTGCTGCAGGATCACGAAGATGGCATAAACAAAGAAGATCACCGAAAGGACGAGGATGAAGGTGAAAAAGAAAAGGATCGCCATGTCTCCTGCGATCGTATTCCGAAGGGCAGGGAACCTGATCCCGAAATAATAAAGGTATTCGCGGTATTTTGGGAGGTTTTCTGAGGCTTTCAGCTTTTCACCTGATCCGGAAGCGGAGATATAACTCCCGTATACCATCCGGTCTGAATGACAATCGTAGATGGCATATTCGTAATCGGTCCTGATGTTGAGACGTTCGAATTCAGTCTTCAGGTAATGTTCAAGCACATTGGCATCGATCACGCTATTGATGTCAACGACAAAATATGCCGATGTCAGCTGCCTGACTGGATTTCCGTAAGGAGGAGCGGTCTGGTTGAGGTGGCAGATCTTCTCCGCAACAGTCTTGAGGGCTATCACAATACTCTGGTTCAGCTCCTTTTCCCTGGTATTCCATGCATTGACCAGGAAATAGGTCTGCACGGAGATTATGCCGACAATTGAAATGGCCCCGAGCAATACAACGAATTTGAGCTTATACCCTCGCATGGGGGATGATTTTTTTTTGGATCCAGGGATTTTGCCATGTAAAATTACAGATAATGTCATTGTCAGCGCGGGATTTACAATTCATTTACAAAGATTTACATTTCGTTTACAATCATTTACGACTCATTAACATGAGTTTCCTTCAAGCCGGTCCATCTTTGCAATCAAACTAAAAAAACTCACATGAAAACAAGAACAATGTTAATGATGGCAGTAATCCTCGGTTTCTGCATGGGTGCCTATTCCCAGGATGCCCCCAAACAAGGTGAAATGAAACACTCGACCGAACTTAAAAAGAACGGGCCTGTAGCCAGGTTCGACAAAACCGAATTTGAATTTAGTGATCTTGTACAGAATTCACCGGGCACAGCCACTTTTACCCTTACCAATGACGGGAATGAACCCCTGCTCATCTCATCTGCCACGGCTTCATGCGGCTGTACAAACCTCTCTTATTCCAAGGATCCTGTTCTTCCGGGCAAATCAACAAGCATTTCTGCGACATACAATGCCGCCGCACCCGGTAATTTCAGCAAGACCGTCACCGTAAGGACCAATGCTTCCGATCAACCCGTGATTTTGCAGATCAAAGGGAAGGTCGTCCCGAAATCCTGAGAGGGCCTGCAACCTTTTTGCATTTCCGGCGACTAATGTTTCAATGGATGATGTTGCGCTGGTTAACGCCCTGAAGGCAGGAAATACAAATGCGTTCAGGTTCCTGGTCGATAAATACCGGAACCTGGTATGGCATATGGTACTGCGGATGACAAACCGCCAGGAGGATGCGGAGGATCTTTGCCAGGAGGTGTTTATCAGGGTTTTCAAACAGATTGATAAATTCAGGGGGGAAGCTAAGCTGTCGACATGGATAGGATCCATTGCTTACAATGCCTGCGTTGACCATGTGCGGAAAAACAAACGTGAGGTGCTGTCATCAGCGGATCCTATTTTAACGATCAACCTGGTCCAGTCGGATGTGTCGCCCCTGCTGAACAATTTAGACCGGAATACCATGACAAAACTCGTCCACCGTATCATAGAAAAAATGCCGCTTCAATACCGCACTGTGATCACCCTGTTCCATCTAGAGGAGTTCTCTTACAAGGAGATAGAAGAGATCACCGGGATGCCCGAAGGTACGGTGAAATCATACCTGAGCCGGGGGAGGGAGATCATCCGCCAGAAAATGACAGAACTGGTACCTGACATCCGGCCCGTGTTGTTTGAGGCGTAATTACATTAAATTTGCAGACATGGAAAAGAAAGAGTTTAACAAAAACCTGGATGGCCTGATAAACGATTCATTGCGTGAGCCTCCCGATTTTGATTTTCCTGAAGATTTTACCGACAAGCTGGTTAAAAAACTTGAGAAGCAGCTTGCCTGGCAGGAGCTCCTCACAGAACTTGGATTAAAAACAGGGCTTGTCCTGCTCGCCCTTATCGTCATGGGGATCTGCCTTATATTTCCTGCAAAAACCGATCCTGCTCCCCTGGTCCAGTGGGTCGCAGGCCATCGTGCGATTGTTTGCGGCAGTATAGGTATCGGCCTGTTCACTTTTGTTTTCGACCAGCTGGTACTTAAATATATGTTCAAAAGGTCCCGTCAGCAATTCTGATGATTTAACTGACCAATCCGCGGCTGGCATGAATTACAACGACATCATAGGTATCATCGGGGTCGGTCTCATCCTCCTGGCTTATTTCCTGAATATTTTTTCGTTTATCCCCAAAGAAGGGAAACTCTTTTTCCTGATGAACATCCTGGGGGCAGGGCTGGCCTGTTATGCTTCAGTTCTCATCCATTACTGGCCTTTTGTGATCCTGGAAGGTGTATGGACCCTGGTTTCGGTAATAGGGCTGATAAAAAAAGTATAAATTACGAATAGGGAATTTTACCAGTCACCAGTCACCATTCACTTATTCACCATTCACTCATTTCCCCGCTGCAACCTGGGCTACGGTTTCAATGGCGATAGCCGAAAAGGCTGCCCCGTAATCGAGGTCGATGTTCTCCATGGTGTCGTGGGTGTCGTGGTATCCCTGGCGGTGGATATCGTAATTTTCCATGAAAAGCACGCAGGGGACCCCCATATCGGAAAATATCATCACATCGGTATTGTACAATGAACTGGTAGGGTCTTCCCAGGTGCGGACTTCACCCTCGAGAGGCAGGAACAAAGCTTTTGCGGGCACAGGAACTCGGGAACCGGGACCCGGGGCCCGGGTCCCGGGATCTGAAGTCTTCAAATCGCCACTTATAACCCGTAAATCGGGCTTGGCACTTCGTAAATCACTGTTGATCCTTTCCCCGCGTTTACATCCTGCCCTGTCGGGCGTTGCATTCCATTCAGCGGCCAGTTTATTCCAGGTCCTGTTAACGAGGTGTGCCTTGTATCCCAGTTTTACCGAATCATCGGTGCGCCCGGGTGAGATCTGGAAGATGTCTTTTGCATTGTCGCGGTTATGGGCTATCATATCCATCACGAACACTCCCTTGATGTCAACTCCGCTCAGGTCAAGGAAACCCCCGTCATCCCTGCGCATCTTCAAGGTCTTCTGAACATAGTTGCGGCAGAAGTCCCTGGCTCCCATGCAGTCAGAAGGAAATTCCTCCCCTGTAAGATGGATCAGCCAGATATCCCTTTCAAGTTTGCCTTCTTTCGCCAGTTTCAGGAAGACAGGGGCGGCAAGCAGCAGGGTGGATGTGGCCGAATGATTGTCGTCGGCCCCGGCGGCTGCAAGCCTTGCGCCTGTTCCGCCTTCCGTTTTGTCGTAAACGTCTTCCATATAAGCGGTATCGTAATGGTCGCCCATAATGACCGCCTCTTTCCTGTTCTTCCCGGGAATGATGACCAGGATATTCCTTTCGTATTCAGTCCCTTCAAGGTTGGCTTTCCACCCGCCGAACTGTGTGAAGTCAAAATCGGTTTCCCATTTGAACGGCATTTCACCGGCTTCGGCTTTTCCTTCCATCCCGGCTTCGGCTATGGCTTTTTTGTGGCTCTTAAGAAGGTGTTCCCCCAAACGGTGGAGGTCCCTCTCCTTATGCCTTGTTTTACTCAGGGTGGGGTGGTCCTGCACCACATCCGCATTGTCTTTATTGATATATTCCCCGCATGCCAGGGAAAAGATTGTGTTCCAGAAATCCTCCTCGTACTTTCTGGTAGCGGTTTCCCCGAAAGTGAGGGGCTGGATGGAAGTATCGTTTTCCCTGATGATATTTTCGACAAACGCTTTTGCCCTGTGTGCCAATCCGGGCTGGTATGTGCGTTCATGAAGGATATCAAGCCATTGATCGAGGCTTGCATCTTTCTTTATGCGGATGAGGTGGCGGGCAAAGTCTTTCTCAAGTGAAGGAACCCCGAGGAGTTCCTGTACATCCAGCAGGGTCATCAGGTTGAAGGCTGTAAGATGCTTGTACCGGTCGTGTTCCGACAGGAAATGTTTAAGGATAGAGGTGTGGGGCTGCCGTTCCATCATTCTCGGCCATAATTCTATCGGCTTCGCCGGATCGGGTGTTACCGTATCATAAGCAGTGAAATAACCGTGAAGCAGGTCGGGGAAGACCATGGGTTTTGAAGTGGCTGTATCGACGCAGGAAACAATGGGCCTGTGCCAGAAGATCTCATGCCGGCCTGCCTGCATGGGCGGGAAGTAAAAGCGGTAACGGAATAATCCGCCGGCCAGCACAACCGCTGCAGCATGCTCAATTTCTTTTTTCCCGGCCCGTGGACCGTCAAGCAACAGCTCAATATGTTCATTCAGCAATTGAACATTGCGGGCCATAGGTTTATTATAGAGGTCTAAAGCCGGGAGGGTGGTGTTGAACAAAGTCTGGGCAACCGGGTCTATTTCCTTGCCTTCAGGCAATGGGTCTTCAGTTCTGCCTTTACGGTCCCAGCGGCTGGTGCGTACATAAGTGTTTAAAAGGAGTTCTTCAAGGATATCGGGATTCTCATTCCCGGGGGATGACTGGTGGAACCATCCCGACTGCGGAACCCTGATCCCGAAATTCTCCTCATTCCTGGAAACGAGCCTCAGCATGGGGAACTGTATGGCATCGTACATGTGATGTGACAGATCTATATATTCTTTTGTCCCCCATGGGGAAAGACTGCCCGGGAAGGGGATCAGCGCAAGATCTCCCGAGAAATATTTTTGTTTGACAACCTCAGGCAGGCTGCCGAACGGACGGAAGGTAAGCAGGTACACCGTATCGGTGAAATCATCGCCATCCGCAATCAGGTATCTTGAAGCCCATGAGGGAAGACTAACGCCATTCCAATGTTTTACGGGTAATTTTCCATTCGATGGAAGGATGCGGAACCCGGCCTCGAGCATGGCTTCGGGAGTATCGGTCTTACGGTCATAGGCATGGTGGAAGATCTTACCCATGAATCTCAGGAAAAAAGATTCGGGATATTCTTCTTCTGCCCCTTTAAAAAATGATTTCCAGAATGCTTTTTCCGGTCCCTGCTCACTGCTCCCGAAAAATGTCCACCTGGATCTTCCTTTATCATCCTTGGTCTTTGACAGAGCCAGCGGAGCCAATAATACGTAACGCTCATAATTAAGGCTGCCGGCTTTATCAGCGAGTTCATCAGGCCAGAAAGGATTGTTCCTGAGGTTTCGGTTCTTTCGCCCTGCGATGCTGGGAGGAAGGTTCCCCTTGCCCAGCTGCATTATATGCTCCATGCTCTGAAGCCCTATATTCTGAAGGCCCGGCTGAAGGTGCAACAGCTCTTCGGCTTCCCCTATATAAAATCCGAAAGGGTCGTCCTGTTTGAAATGCCAGGAATAAACCTTCCCGTCGTAAGGCCTGAACCCGATATGCATGGGAGGCATGTACTCAGAATAGGCAGGCAGGGGAAATGATTTTTCTCCTTCAAACCAAGGGAAACTCTGTAACAGATGTTTCCAACCCGTTTTATGGTTGGTCATTTGATGAAATATTTCGTGATGAATGCGATAACCAGTCCTTCACTCATCCTTCCGGATCGGTAGAAGTCTCCTGTATCTCCTTGTAAATCTTCATGATCTCCTCCCTGAACCGGTCCGGGGCCTCAAGGTAGCCCCAGCCTTCTTCAAGTTCTGTGATACCTCCCAGGGCGGAGTCTTCACGTATGATTATCCCATACGGGATCTGCTTATCCATAAGAACTTCTTCAATGAGTTCCGCCTCGAACTCGTTTTCGAGAACCAGGATTTTTTCAAAATCTTCCATCATTGTGAATTTTAGATGAACCTTCCCGAAGATCTGCAATTACAGATCTTTTACGTTCACTTTACCAAATTACAAAAAGTTTCGTGAAAGTATGCAAATTGCTGTATGATTTTCTGATTAACAATTAAGTTTCGGTACTTTTGTCGGTTCAGAAAAAAATCCATGAAAATAACAGCGCATCGTATTACAGGGATAACAATTTTGTTATTCAGCACAATTATTCTCCCCGGTTCTTTTGCCCAAAAACAGGCTTCCCTTTCTCCTTTCCCCAACCCCAAAAATGTGATCATCATGATTGGCGACGGCATGGGATTTAACTGTGTGAAGGCGGCCGAATATTATTTCGGCCCCATGCAATTCCAATCCTTCCCCGTTAAACTGGCAGTAGCCACTTACCCGGCAAAGGTTGGGGCTTACGATGATAAGGATACCTCAAAGCTGAACTGGGCTGAGGGTTATAACCCGGCCATGGCCTGGAAGGATTCGCTTTACCTGCGGAAGAATTTTACTGAATCGGCGGCAGCGGCGACGGCCCTGGCAACCGGGCGGAAGACCTATAATAATGGGATCGGGCTCTCGGTCACTTTCGATACATTAAGGAACCTTTGTGAACTGGCTAAGATCTCCGGCAGATCGGCCGGGGTCATCACTTCGGTACCTATCAGCCATGCGACGCCTGCCGGGTTCGTGGCTCATAACAAGACAAGGCAGCATTATTCGGAACTGGCAGCCTATATGCTTTTCAACAGCCGTTGCGACCTGGTAATGGGTACGGGGAACCCCGAATTCGATAATAACGGGAAGAAACTTGACAGGAAATGGGAAAACCCGAAATACGTATGCGACAGCAACCTCTGGCTTTCACTTAAGTCGGGCAGCGGGATACAGACATCCTTTATCCTCAAAGATAAAATTTTCGAGGTGAAAGATGTTTCGGGTGATAAGATCCCCGATCCCTGGACCCTCATCACCTCCGAGAAAGACTTCAGGAAACTCATGTACGGAAAGACACCCAAAAGGGTGCTGGGAATTCCCGAAGTGTATTCAACCCTTCAGCAGGGCAGGGATTTCGGCAAGAATGAGACGAAAAATTCCCCTCCGTTCACAACCCCCTTTATAGCGGGACTTCCCACCCTGGCCGAAATGGTCAGGGGAGGTTTGAATGTGCTTGACAACAACCCAAAGGGATTTTTTGTGATGATCGAGGGAGGGGCTGTCGACTGGGCAAACCACGACAACCAGAAAGGCCGTATGCTGGAGGAAATGAAAAGTTTCAGCGATGCAATTGATACGGTTGTAGCATGGGTCAATAAGAATTCAAGCTGGAATGAAACCCTCCTTATCGTCACGGCCGATCATGAAAGCGGCGACCTCTGGGGAGGCAATACATATACCCCGGTTGCCGATAATGGTAAAAATAAACTGCCTGCCCTGAAATACAACAGCAAAGACCACACCAATGCGCTGGTCGGGTTATGGGCTAAAGGAAAAGGAGCGGAAATGTATTCTTTAATGGCAGGTGAGACTGATCCTGTGAGGGGAAGGTTTATTCAGAACACGGTGATACCCCAGCTGATCTTTATGATGTGGGGCAGGCCGGTCACTTTTTGACCCTGCGTGCACGGGCCTTTGATTCTAAAAACGAGCTTAAGATATAGTATGCTCCGAAGATGGCAGCGGCCATCATCAGGCTGTAATAAAACGAAGGATGAGAGTTGATGAGCCTTCCGATGGGAATGGTTATAAAGCTGAATGAACGTTCGAAAATTTCACCGAAACGGGTAAAGCTGTTCAGAAAATACTGGAAAATCATACCAAAGATGTCGAAAGCGGCGAGAAACGAATGTAAAGCTTGCATAAAATCTTAATTTGAAACAAAGATACACCGGAGCTATGCAGGCGTATATATTTTTTCGACGAATGGGGGAAATAAGCGGTTGAAAGGGGGAAAATCTCAGGCAATTGAATTCCGGGGCCGTTTTAATCTGCCGAACCGGAAATTCCTCATGAAAGCTTAGTTTTTCTCTTTGGGAACCTTTAGTTTTGCCCGCTGAATGTCCTTATAATCGACCTTATGCCTGTAACCCAGGAACTTTATAAGGCAGTCTTCGGTTGTCAGATCCAGCGTTGTTCCCGCATCCTGGTGATCAAAGGTGTAAGCTGCTGAGATATAACTGTTCAGGGCAACGGTATAGGTCTTTCCCTGTTCCAGGGGTTTCCCCGAACGGTCAAGCATTTTAACTTCCGCCCCCTTACGGTTCTCACTTTTACTGATTGTGTATGTCAGGCCCGACGGGATTAAATCGATATCCCTTTCCTTTTTATAGGAATTCAAAATGAGGCTGCCGATCTCAGAGCCTTTCATTTTATATACTACAACCTGGTTCCCGAAAGGATCGAGGCGGTAAATATCCTTCACTTTGATCTCCCCTACAGCAAGGCTCTGGATCCTGACCCCGCCTTTGTTTTGAAAGGCGAAATCGGCTTTAGCGGCCCAGGCTACTGCATCGGTCATTAATGCGCCCAGGCTTTGCTTGCCCGAAATATTACCGGCCGCTATCCCTGCCACTTTCTCAAATTCCGGGTTGTTTTCAAAGGATCTGACCATGGCTTGCATACCTGGGTCAATCCCGCTCAGGGATTCAAGGGCGATCAGGGTGTCATGTTTCTCAATGATGCTGCCTCCCTGGAAAACCAGTGTAAGCTTGCCGATAAACCGCTGGTATGAGCCTGCCTGCACTATCATCACCCCGTTCTCTGTGACAGGTTTCTTCAGTATCGTATGCGAATGCCCACCGATGATAACATCAAACTGGGGAAATTCCCCGGCCAGCTTTTCATCGGTTTCCACGCCGAGATGGGAAAGGACAATAAGGCAGCCGTATTTCTTCTTTAGTTCAACATACTGCCCCGCTGTCTTTATCGGATCGCTGAAAGTAATCCCTGTTACCTTGGATGGATGGGTGTCGGGGATGCCCTTATCGTTTATTTCTATCAGTCCCAGTACCGGGATCTGAAGGGTGCCTGCTTTTAACAGGAAATACGGCTGGGGCTGTTTCAAACCTGAAGAGCCGGTATTCATATTGGCGCAGATGAACGGGAACTTCGCCTGTTCAATGCGCTTTTCGAGGAAAGCCTGGCCCAGGTCAAACTCGTGGTTGCCAAAGCAGCTCAGGCTAAAACCGGCCTGGTTCATCAGTGCTATCATCGGAAAGCCTTTGTCGCTCACCATGTCAACATACGGGTTCCCGGTGAAGTTGTCGCCGGCGGCCACGATGAAAACATGAGGATGGTCGCGCCGGAGGCTGTCGGCAAGATATTTAAGCCTGGCAAAACCCTCGGTCTTGGCATGCATATCGTTGAGGTGAAGGATTATGACCTCTGTTTTGAGGGACCCGCTTTGCTGGGCAAATAAAGGATTGATGGCCGCAAGGAAAAAGGCCGCCAGCAGTATAGAAAGAAGTTTTTTCATTATTTGTAAAGAAAACGTTTAATGCTCCGTTTGGGTGTTTTTTCGAATTCTGCAGGGTGGATCTCGAATCCCGAGACCATCATGTATTTGGGCACACGATGGTTGAGATCGTGAATATAGCCTTTGAAGACCTTGTCAAGTTCTTCCCTTGTATGACCTGCTTTTTCAACGGCATCATAGTCGGGATAGATAAGGGCAACGAGCTGCTCGTCACGTTCGAGCACCAGGGATTCCATGACCATGAAACGGTTGTTCAGGTGGGATTCAATCTCTTCGGGATAAATGTTTTTCCCTGAAGGGCCCAGTATCATGCTCTTGCTACGCCCTTTGATGTATATATTCCCTTGTTTGTCGGTCACGCCCAGGTCGCCGGTATGAAGCCATCCGCCTTCATCGATAACCTGTTTCGTGGCTTCTTCATTTTTATAGTACCCCAGCATCACATGCGAACCTTTGACCAGGATCTCCCCGGTAGTGCGGTGAGGGTCGTGGGAATCGATTTTCAGCTCCAGTTCGTCAACCACCCTGCCGGAAGCGCCCAGCTGGGTTGTTTTCCAGGATGCATAGGAGATCAGCGGCCCGCATTCAGTCATGCCGTAACCTACAGTGAACGGGAATTTTATTTTCCTGAAAAAGCTTTCGGCTTCGATGTTGAAAGCAGCTCCCCCGATAACGAGTTCTTTGAAATTCCCGCCGAAAACATCGTATAGCTTCTTTCTTATTTTATTGTGCAACAGTATGTTAAGGCCAGGTATGCCAAGCAGGATCCTGATCGCCTGCTTCCGGAACAACGGCAGGATCTGGGTCTTGTAGATCTTCTCGATGACAAGGGGAACGCTCAGGATGAGGGCCGGCCTGATTTCCTGGAAGGCCTGCATGATAATGCTGGGCGAAGGGGTCTTGGTAAGGAATGTAATATCGCATCCGATGGTGAACGGGAACAGGAATTCAAAGGCGCAACCATAGGTATGGGCCAGGGGCAGGAATGAAAGGATCCTGTCCTTGGGATTGAGAGGCATATTCCTCTGCGCATAAAGGATGTTCCCATAAAGGCTCTTATGCTGCAGGACCACCCCTTTGGAAAAACCTGTAGTCCCGGAAGTATAGCTGATCACGGCAATATCGTCCTGTGAGAATTCTTCAAACCTGATCATCTCAGGGGTGAATTCCGGAATTCCAGGTCCGTTATCTGAAACAGGGTTTTCAGACTTCTTCTCAAACAGCAATTCATTCGTCTGAATCCTGTATACCGACCTGATCAGCGGCATCTCCTTTACGTTCAGATCTTTAAAAATGAATTCCTCCACGAACATCATGCAGGCATCTGAATGAGTGGTAATATAATGGACATCAGCAGGTTTGAAATCGGGAAGCAGGGGTACGGTTACAGCTCCGAAAGTGACTGTTGCGATGTAAATAATTCCCCAGTTGGCCGAGTTTTTGCCAAGCAGGACGATCTTATCCCCCTTTTTAATTCCGTTTTTCCTGAATATATCGTGAATGGCCAGTATTCGTGAGCCTACTTCCTTATAGGTGTAAACTGATCCGCCGTAATCGGATAATGCCCTGTTATCCCAGTTTTTGCGGATGCTGGCTTCAAAAAGGGCTGTCAGGTTCTTCGGGACAGGCATATTTTTGAATAAAGCACGAAGTTCATAAAAAATATTTACTTACGACAGTATTGTTTGGTATAATTCAAGAAATTTCATGATACAGTTTTCCCAGTTATACCTTGAAGCGTAGTCACGTATCTCATCGGAGCATGCCCCGGGTTCTTTTTCCCTCAGCTCAAGTCCGTTACGCAGAACGGCAGCCATCTCCCTTGCATCGAAGTTATCCCAGTAAAAAGCCAGCACCCCTCCGGTTTCGGGCAGGCAGGCCATCCTGCTGAGAAAGACCTGTTTCCCTGCCAGCATGGCTTCGATCACCGGGAGGCCGAAGCCTTCGGCAAGCGATGGGAAGAGAAAAGCCCTGCAGTGTTTGTACAGCCAGTATTTTTCATCCTCGTCGAGGACTCCAGGAAGGATGATATTCTCCGAAACAGCCGAATCCCTTATCATCTCACGTATTTTATCCCCATAGGAAGTCTGGTTGTTACCCCCAAGGACCAGGAGATGATCGGGAAAATTTTCCATAAGCGGGATCAGGGTATGCAGGTTCTTTTTTTCTTTAAAGACCGAGAGGGAAAAGAAAAACGGCTTATCAGAGAGCCAGCCGGGCATTTCAGCATTGGGCCTGGTTGCCAGCCTTACCCCGTCGTGGATAGTCAGCAGTTTTTTGTTTCCGGTATCAATATGTTCTTTCAGCACCTGGCATGTATAATCGGAGATCACTGTGACAGCCGTGGCCCTGTTTACATTTTTCTGAAGCTTCCTGAGGTATCCGGCTGCTTTAGCCGGGGTTTTTTCGGTGAGGAAGTTCAGGTCGTGAACGGTAAGTATGAATTTTGACTGCGGATGAGGGAGGTGGGATGGAAACTGGTGGAGGCTGTGCCAGATATCGGCTTTCGGACTAAGGCCGGGCAATATACGTTGCAGGAAATTTGTTCGCACCCATTCCGCTTCTGGATTTCTCGGGAAGGTAAACCCCTGAGGGATAAGAAATACAGGTTCTATACTATAGGGACAATACTTCATCAGCTCATCGGCAAAGTTCAGAGAGTACTGCCCAAGGCCGGAGTAGAGGTCTTTGGTCTTGTAGAGGTCAACAAGTAGTTTCATTGCGATAAAGGATGCAGGATGCAGGATGCGGGATGCAGGATTTTCATTATTCTGAATCCGGCATCGGCGCAAAGCCCCCTGTCTTGCATCATGTGTTGCAAATTACAAATTTACTATCTTGCCGGGTAATTATGTTGAATAAATTTCTCAACGATCTCAGGAAGCGCGACCATAAACCGGCATACGGGGGGCTCGACATTCTGCGTTATATCGGTCCGGGCCTGCTGGTAACCGTAGGGTTCATCGACCCCGGGAACTGGGCGTCGAATATTGCAGCGGGATCCGGGTATGGCTATACCCTGCTCTGGATGGTGACCCTCTCAACCCTGATGCTCATCATCCTGCAGCATAATGTAGCCCACCTGGGGATTGCAACCGGGCTATGCCTTTCGGAAGCGGCTACCATGCATATGAAGCCGTGGTTGTCGAAATCGGTTCTCTGGACAGCAATGGGAGCTTCGGTTTCGACCAGCCTGGCTGAGATCCTTGGAGCGGCCATTGCTCTTAACATGCTGTTCAAAGTCCCTATCCCGGCCGGCGCCATACTCACCCTCGCTTTTGTGATGGTCATGCTGTTGACGAATTCTTACCGTAAAATAGAGAAGTTTATCATCGCCTTTGTTTCCATCATCGGTCTTTCGTTCCTGTATGAACTTACTTTGGTGAAGGTCGACTGGGCGGGGGCGGGGATAGGCTGGGTGAATCCTACTATCCCGCAAGGGTCCATGATCATTGTTATGAGCGTTCTTGGCGCCGTAGTGATGCCCCACAACCTGTTTTTACATTCAGAAATAATTCAAAGCCGGCAGTGGAATCTCGAAAACGAGAATGTCATCCGCAGGCAGCTGAAATTTGAATTCTTCGACACTCTTTTATCCATGATCATAGGCTGGGCAATCAACAGCGCTATCATCATACTCGCAGCCGCAACATTTTTTGTGCATAAAACCCCTGTGGGCGAGTTGCAGCAGGCGGTAGGCATACTCAGCCCCCTGCTTGGCCAACATGCCGGGATCGTGTTTGCCGTGGCTTTGTTGTTTTCAGGACTGGCATCAACCATCACTTCAGGCATGGCTGGAGGGTCGATCCTTGCAGGCATCTGGGGTGAACCCTATGACATCAAAGACAGCCACTCAAAGCTGGGTGTGATGATCTCCCTGGTGATCGCGGTGCTCATCATCTTTGTCATCAGCAATCCTTACCAGGGACTGATCATTTCACAGATGATACTGAGCATACAGTTGCCGTTTACCATTTTCACCCAGATCCGTCTGACCTCATCGGCCCGTGTTATGGGCAGGCATGTAAACAAGAAAAGGACAACAGTTCTGCTGGTACTCATAGGCGCTATTGTGACTTTCCTGAATATTCGCCTTCTCATCAGTTTCTTGTAACTTTGCCGCATGAAGAAGATCGCAGGAAGGGTGTTCCGCTGGCTGGGGTATTTGGTGTTGCTGTTTATTGTCGTTGAACTGATTTTGAGCTTCTGGGCGCCGGTATACGATTTTCCCGAGCCTGTGCCTTTTTCGGGCGATAAATTCTTCAATCCTTATGAAAGCCTCGACAGCAGCGGATGGAGAAAAACCAATTTCCACTTTCACGTCCGCGAATGGTGGGGGCTTACTGCCGGCCGTAACAACACCCCACAGGAGTTATACAGGGTTTATAAGCAGCTGCATTACGATGCCCCTCAGATATCGAATTACCAGAGCATTTCAACTGAGTTCAAGGACTCGGCATTTTATATTCCCGTTTATGAACACGGGTTTGGCATCCGGAAGAAACATCATATGCTGATCGGGGCCAGGGAGGTCCTGTGGTTTGATTATTCCCTCGTTCAGAGCCTGAGCCAGAAGCAGCAGATACTTAACCTCCTCCGGCCGCAGAGCGAGATAGTGGCTATCGCCCATCCCGACTGGGAAGGGGGGTTCTCACTCAGGGATATGAAGTATCTCTCGAATTACGATATGCTTGAAGTCCTTGACAACAACTGGAGGTCGATTCCCCAGTGGGATGCCGCACTTTCTTCGGGCCATGCGGCCTGGATACTGGCCGATGACGACGCCCATAATATTGAAGACCCTTACCAGATCCAGCGTTGCGCAACCTATATACATTCACCAATGCTGAGGGGCGATTCTTTAGTCAGGTCATTGAAAGCCGGCAGGGCTTACGGGGTGGAAATATACATGGGAAACCGCTGGACTTATGACCGCAAGGCATACTGGGCAGGGAAGATCCCTAAGCTTAGATCGGTAAGTATGCACGGCGATACGCTTAAAGTTTCGGTCAGCGGGGAAGTGTTCAAGATCATGTTCATAGGCCAGGACGGCAGGATAAGAAAATCTGTTTACGGGGATTCATCCATGTGGTACAAGTTCAGCCCGGCCGACACTTACATCAGGACAGAAATTACGTTCTTCGCCTACCATGCCCATCCTACAATTGGCCCCGGGGATATTTTTTACCTTAACCCTGTTTTCCGTTATAATGGGGAATTCCCCCTGAATGACCTGAAGGCAGAGATCAACTGGCCCAGGACCCTGATCTTTCGCTTTATGGCCTTTGGCTCGCTGATCGCAATTCTCTGGACCATCCGGCGTTTAAGAAAGAACAGGAAACAAAACAAAGATGCCGTCCAACCGTAAAATATACTGGGCATTAGGGATACTGCTGGTTTTATCGGCAGTGGTAAGGGCATTGATTGCCGGCTCCATCGAACTTGGCAATGACGAGGTCTATTACTGGACTTACGCCAAATTTCCCGACATGAGCCATTTCGACCATCCGCCCATGGTCGGATTGGTGATACAGTTGTTCACGCTTAACCTGAGGTTCGACAGTGAACTTTTTCTCAGGCTGGGATCGGTGATCCTGGGAACGGCTTCAACCTGGATGATCTTCCTGATCGGGAAGAAGATCAAAAATGCGGCAGCAGGGCTGTATGCAGCCCTCCTTTTCACGGCTTCTTTTTACGGGTTCATCCTCGTAGGCACTTTTATCCTCCCCGACACCCCCCAGGTATTTTTCTGGCTGGTAAGCATGTACCTCCTCATATGCTCCCTTCCCGATGAGTCACTCTCAAACCAGAGCAGGGCATATCTGTTTTTTTCAGGCTTAAGCATAGGACTGGCATTGCTTTCAAAATACCATTCGGTGTTTTTAATCTTCGGGGCCGGGATGTTTATTCTTTTTCACAACAGGAAATGGCTGCTTGCAAAGGAAACCTGGATTGCTTTGCTGATGGCTGTAATGCTGTTCATGCCTGTAATTTTCTGGAATTACAATAACAATTATATCAGTTTCACATTCCATGAAAGCCGGGTAGGGATGACTGATTCGGGAATCCAACCCCAGTATTTCCTCACCGAGATTGCCGGACAGGTTTTTTACAATAACCCGGTAAATATCATCCTGATAATCCTGGCCTTCATTGCCCTGTTAAGGGGGAAAGAGATCCTTGAAAAGCCATACCGGCGACTTATTCTGTGGATGAGCCTTCCTTTATGGATTGTTTTCGTTTCTTTTTCACTTTTCAGGTCAACTCTCCCGCATTGGACAGGACCGGCATATATAGGATTCATCCTTATAGCCGCCTCCTGGCTTGCCACGCCTTCAACTAAAGAAAAAAGGCTGAGGCTCATACCCTGGCCTGCAGCTGTCGCCCTTGTTTTTATCCTGGCCGTTATTTCACTTGCCGTAACCCAGATACGGTATGGATGGGTTCCTTTAAAAAAATGGAAAGTCGAGGATGTTTCAGCCGATCTCTGCGGCATGCAGCAGCTTGGTGAAAAATTCGCCCCCATGGCAAACTGGGAGGAGGACCATTTCCTGATCGACAAAGGTTCCCCTATCTTCACATTCCGCTGGTTCCCTGCAGCCAATTTCGACTATTATGTTGCACGCCCTTCCGGACGAAAAGTATATGCATTGGGAAGCCTGGAGCGCATCCACAAGTACCAGTGGATAAACCGCATCAGGGGAGGCATGAAGAAAGATGCCGATGCCTGGTACATTGCTTTAAGCGATGATTATGAAGACCCTGTTGCACTTTACGGGAAATTATTCGAACTGGTGCTTCCTTCGGATACCATCCAAATCACCAGGGGCCGTGACACCATCCGCAAAGCTTACATCTACAAACTCATAAACCTGAAAGAGGATCTTAGTTTCATACCCCATGACAGTATAAAACCCCCCGCTAAGATCGACACCCTTGCATATTTTATCGTTCAGATCAGGAACAATCCCGACTGGATGGACATCTTGCAGAAAAGGGCCAGGGACAAGGGTATTCCCCTGACCGAGATGGTCAAGCAGGAAGCGAAAAAAATGATGGCCGATCACAAGGATATGATGGACCTGAATTCAAATAAAAAAAATGACTCGGTGAAGCAGATCCGCATACTTAAGGATGACGGGAGATAAGAAACATCATACTTTGTGATGCCACCCCTTGAATGATTTTTGACGGGTACCGACTTATTTCGGTCCTGTCATTTTTCTCGGATCAACGATTTTTGTGAAATCCTCGTCACTTAGAAGGCCCAGTTCCAGGGTAGCTTCCCTCAGTGTTTTGTTTTCCTTATGTGCTTTCTTTGCGATTTTGGCCGAATTGTCATAACCGATATGGGGGTTAAGGGCCGTTACGAGCATCAGTGAATTCTCGAGGTTCCTGTTAATAGCAGCCAGGTTTGGCTGGATGCCCACAGCGCAGTTGTCGTTGAATGAAACGCAGGCATCGCCAATCAGGCGGGCACTCATCAGGAGGTTGGAAATGATGAGAGGTTTGAATACGTTCAGCTGGAAATGCCCGCTGATGCCTCCGATGTTGACTGCCACATCATTACCAAGCACCTGGGCGCATACCATGGTCATGGCTTCGGGCTGGGTGGGATTTACCTTCCCCGGCATGATGCTTGATCCGGGTTCATTTTCGGGAAGCATAAGTTCGCAGATTCCGCAGCGCGGTCCCGAAGCAGAAAGGCGGATGTTGCTGGCAATATGCATCAGGCTAACAGCAAGTGTTTTAAGGGCGCCTGAGGTTTCAACACAGGCATCGTGAGCCGAAAGCGATTCGAACTTATTCGGAGCGGTGACAAATGGCAGGCCGGTGATTTCGGCGATTTTTTTTGCAACAAGCACATCGTAACCCTTCGGGGCGTTGAGGCCCGTGCCAACGGCAGTCCCTCCAAGCGCAAGTTCCGAAAGATGGGATAGGGTATTTTTAAGCGCTGCAATCCCGTGGTCGAGCTGCGACACATATCCCGAGAACTCCTGCCCCAGGGTAAGGGGAGTGGCATCCATGAGGTGGGTTCGCCCGGTTTTGACAATATCGCTGAATTCCACCGACTTGCCGGCCAGTGTATTCCTGAGGAGTTCCACCCCGGGAATGGTTGTTTTTACTACCATTTCATAAGCCGCAATGCTCATGGCAGCTGGGAAAGTGTCGTTTGACGACTGGGACTTATTGACATCATCGTTAGGGTGGATGATGGTTTTTCCTTCACCCAGGGTCCCCCCGCTCAATACATGGGCCCTGTTGGCGACCACCTCGTTAACATTCATATTGGTTTGGGTGCCCGAACCGGTTTGCCAGATCACCAGCGGGAACTGGTCGTCGAGCCTGCCTTCAAGGATCTCGTCGCAAACAGCGACAATAAGTTTCATCTTGTCTTCCGGAAGGACTTTCAGATCGCAGTTGACCATAGCCGCCGCTTTTTTAAGCACAGCCATGGCCCTGATCACTTCTTTGGGCATGGATGCGGGTTCGCCTATCTTAAAATTTGTAAGCGATCTCTGGGTCTGAGCACCCCAGTATTTGTCCATGGAAACCTCGATGGGGCCCATGGTGTCCTTTTCAATGCGTGTTTTCATAATCCGGAGTTTATTTGTTTTGTTTTTGGTTTTGTTCGGAATGTTTGGATGACTGGATGGCTGGATAAGGCGCTTCGCGCCGATAGCTGGATGGCTGGATAAGGCGCTTCGCGCCGATAGCTGGATTTCCAGTTATCCAGTTATCCAGTTATCCAGTTATCCAGTTATCCAGCTATCCATCTTTTTTTATCACCTCCTCTATCCTCTCCACCGGGTCCCCCCAGACTGCCTTGTACTGAGCCTCAACGATCGGCCTTTTAAGCAGCCTTGGATTTTGTACAATTATTTTAATCCATTCATGATCGTTGAATTTCTTGCCTTTCAGTTTTTTCTTAAAATACTCTTCCTGCCTGCGGATGATCTCCTCGGGTTTGGAATTAAGTTTCATCAGCAGTTTTTCGAGATCCCCCTCCGAAATCGGTTCCTTCATGTATTCCACTATCTCGAAATCAAGACCCTTGCCTCTCAGGTATTCCAGCCCGGCCCTTGACTTCTTGCACTGCGAATTGTGGTAGATTTTGATCATGTTTGTTTCTTTGGTTGGAGGTTTGCATTAATATGTATGATCAGATAACTGGATAGGGCGCTTCGCGCCGATATCTGGATATCCAGTCATCCAGCAATCCAGTTCTCCAGCTACGAATTCCCATACTCCATCAGGTAAGCTTTGATAAACTCAGTGAGGTCCCCGTCAAGCACTCCCTGTGTATCGGAAGTCTCAAATGTGGTCCGCAGGTCCTTTACCATTTTATAAGGATGCAGCACATAAGAACGTATCTGCGAGCCCCATTCGATACGCTTTTTCCCGCTTTCGATAACCGCGATCTTTTCCCTCTGCTTCCTGAGTTCGATTTCGTACAACTGTGATTTAAGCATCTTCAGGGCTTTTTCACGGTTCTGTCCCTGGGAGCGGGTTTCCTGGCACTCAATGATAATGCCGGTTGGCTCATGTTTAAGCCTCACCGCCGTTTCAACCTTGTTCACGTTCTGTCCGCCCGGACCGCTGCTTCGGAAGGTATCCCAGGAAATTTCCGCTGGATTTATTTCTATCACAATATCATCATCGATGATAGGATAGGCGTAGACAGAGGCAAATGAAGTATGGCGTTTATGGTTCGAATCGAAAGGTGAGAGGCGTACCAGCCTGTGCACCCCGTTTTCACCCTTAAGGTAACCGTAGGCATAGTCACCTTCGATTTCAAGGGTGACCTGCTTTATCCCCGCCACATCGCCTTCCTGGAAGTCCAGTTCCTTGACCTTGTATTTATTTCGCTCGGCATAGCGTATGTACATTCGCATCAGCATCTGGGCCCAGTCCTGGCTCTCAGTGCCTCCTGCCCCCGAGTTGATCTGGACAATGGCGCTCAGCCTGTCTTCCTCCCCGCTCAGCATATTGCGGAATTCGAGGTTCTCAACGAGAGTAAGGGTTTCCTTGAACTGTTTGTCCAGATCCGCCTCGGTGCCCTCTCCCTGGATATAGAAATCCCACAGGATCATCAGCTCCTCAAAACTTGCCTGGCCGTTTTGGTATGCCCCGGTCCAGATCTTCTTATCCCTTATTGATTTTAAAACCTGCTCCGCTGCTTTTGAATTATTCCAGAACCCGGGAGCCTGGGTAAGCTGCTCTTCTTCCCCGATCAGGGCGAGTTTCTTGTCGACGTCAAAGATACCTCCTCAAGGCATCAAGCCTTGTCTGAAGATCTTTCATTTGTTCCTGGCTGACCATATCAGATTTTTAGTTCATCAAGTGTTTTCAGGATCAGGTCACTTTCATAACCTTTCCCTAATGCAAAAGTGAATAATTTATCCCGGAAATTCAAGGATTTTCCCGAATTTAATTCTCCTTTCTTAAGGGGGCGGATGTCTTTTGCCTTTTTGCTGATCAGGTCCCCGAGGACAAGCAAGTATGAATCCTCGTCAATCTCTTTAAGAGCCGAAATGATAAGTTTTTCGGGTATCCTCCTGGCCCTGAGCTCAAACGTGATCCTTATCCTTCCCCATTTGTTCACCCTCCATTTGCCTCTCACAAAAGCCCTTGCAAACCGTTCATCGCTGATGAACCCTTCTTCGCTGAGCTGGCTGAGAATGCCCCGGACCTTGCCCGCCGGCACCTGCAGGGACTTTAGTTTTAACTCAACTTCCTTTTCGCTCCTTTCGCGGTAACTGCAGAAATATCGGATCTTTTCAAGTACGAGAGAGGGATCGGAAGCAAACGAAACAACCTCTTTTGTTCTGTCTTCCTGCTTATTTACCGGCCTTTTGAAGTTTCTCGACATCTGTCGAAGATCATTATATTTGTAAAGATAACGCAAAACGGGAACGGATTTAATTCGTATATGAGAAAATTTATTGTCTGGATAAGCATGCTTACGGCTTTTACTTCGGTAAATTCACAAACCCCGCAAATTACAATACAGGGCCAACAGGTAAACCTTGAAAGGTTCCGGATCATCACCCCGGCCAGGCCTTCTCCCGCTGAACAAAAAGCAGCAGCGGAGCTGCAAAAATACCTTGAGATTATCTCGGGAGTAAAGCTTGGAATCACCGATGACCAGGAGAAGATGAAAACCTGTGAATTCGTGATCGGCAGTTCAAACCGGGTCCCCGAATCAATTGATCTTGTAAAGACCGATCCCGATGGTTTTATCATCCGGAATTTCGGAACCAGGATCGTCCTTGCCGGCGGTTCACATAAAGGTAGTTTGTATGCTGTTTACACTTTTCTCGAGAAATACCTGGGCTGCAGGTTTTATGCACCGGATGCCGAAACCATACCGGTTCAGAAAGATATCAGGCTGCCTGAATTGAATTATACAGGTCATCCGGCATTCAAAGACAGGGAAGTTTTTTATACGGTCATGGAGGACAAGGATTTCCTTGATAAAAGCCGCTGCGACCTGATGGCCTGGGGCAGCAGCAGGAACTGGGGCCTGTGGGTGCATACCATGTTCAGGCTGGTGCCCCCTGAACAATATTTCAAGCCCCATCCTGAATACTATGCTTTGTTTGGAGGTGAACGCCGCAAGACCCAGCTTTGCCTGAGCAATCCTGATGTGCTGAAACTTACTGTGGATACCCTCAGGAAAATGATGCAGGCCAATCCTGAAGCAAAATACTGGTCGGTCTCCCAGATGGACACCTATGGAAACTGCGAATGCCCTGAATGCAGCGCGGTCAATGCCCGGGAGGGTTCGCCTTCGGGATCCTACCTGGAGTTTGTGAACAAAGTGGCTGCAGCTTTTCCCGACAAGGTGATCTCAACCCTCGCTTACCAGTTCACCCGGAAACCGCCATTACACGTGAAGCCCGCATCAAACGTGAATATCATGCTGTGCACCATAGAATGTGACCGCCGGCTTCCGATAGAAAAGGATACTTCGGCCGGATCCTTCCTCAGGGATATACAGGGCTGGTCAAAGATCGCTCCCGACATCCTCATCTGGGATTACGTGATACAGTTTACCAATATGATCGCGCCCTTCCCTAATTTCAATGTGATGCAGCCCAACCTGCAGATGTTCAGGAAATACGGGGCGGGAAGGATCTTCGAACAGGGTTGCCACGGTACCTATTCCGAAAGCCAGGAACTTCGCTCCTGGCTTTTGTCACGCCTCGAATGGGATCCGGGTTACAGGCTGGATTCGCTGATTTATGATTTCACCGAAGGCTATTACGGCAAAGCTGGTGTCTTTATAAGGAAATATTTTGATGAAATGAACCGGGCCGTTGCGGGTTCTGATAAATCCCTTTGGATATATTCCTCTCCTCAACAGGAAACCAATACGTTTCTAAGCGCGGAACTGATAGCAAAATACAATTCTTACTTTGACCAGGCTGAGAAGGCAGTCGCCGGCGATTCGGCTCTAACGGTCAGGGTCCGCAAAGCAAGGCTCCCGCTTCGTTACGCCATCATTGAAATTTCCAAAAAAAACATTCTCGGCCCTGATGGGTTCCTCGGGATGAAGAATGGAAAATACCAGCTCAGGCCTGACGTAAAGGAACAATTGAATGTTTTCACAGACCAGGCCCGGCTTTACGGGGTGAAGTCGGTTACCGAAAGCGGACTGAGCGTGGATGATTACGCAAGCGAAGCAAGGCGTTTTTTTCAGGTCGCTTATACACCTCACCTTGCGGTCGGCAAACACTATACAACCTCCACTCCGCCCGCTTTAAAATACGTGGCCGACGGACCGGGTTCCCTCACTGACGGGAAGCGTGGTTCAACAAATTATTATGTACTGTGGCAGGGATGGGAAGGGGAGGATTTTGAAGCAGTCGTCGACCTGGGCAGGATCACGGGCTTTAATTATGTGAGCGCCGAATTCCTGCAGGACCTGAACTCCTGGATATTCTATCCTGAACAAATTATTATATCTGTGTCGGCCGATGGCAAAGTGTTCAGGGAGGCTGCCGTCTTTGAACAAGCCGTGGATCCTGCCCGGAAACTTTTTATCGGTGAGGCAGGGAAAAAGATCGTGGCAACGAAAGCGCGTTATGTGAAATTCTATGCCCGTGGCCTGAAAACATGCCCTGAATGGCATATCGGCCATGGCAGCAAATCATGGATCTTTGTTGATGAGCTGATAGTGGACCGCCGCTGACCATTGTTTGCAAGTCGGCAGTCAGCAGTCACTATTCACCAGTCCCCAGTCACTATCTGCTTCTACTTCTGTTTCTCAAACACATCAATCTCCCTGAAATAATAGGGCCCGTGGGCGCAGTCTTCGGTTACCCACATCAGGTAACGCCACGACCTGCCTTTGTTCGGGTAAATCGAGTACAGCGCTTTTGAATTGCCCCACACATCGCATGGAGGAATGCTCATCATATACGTCCAGCCTGCAGCCTTGGGATCGCCGCCGGGATCAGGAGGTACAGGGGAATTCGATCCCCATAGGGATAGAAACTCTGCACCCCTGTGCATATTCAGGTTGGCAAACATATGTATGCTGTCGATCTCGATCTCCTTCTGGAGATCCATCCAAACACGGCTTTCACCTTCATCAAACCAGATATCATTGACAGAATCATTCGACCGGAGATCGAACATGCCGTCGACCAGGGGAGACAGATTCATGCCCTGGGCCGGCTTCTTCTTTATGGTCGTATCGGGAGTGCTGTAAAAGTATTTCACTGTAACCCCGTTTGGCACGCGCAGGTCGGCATAATCGTTTCTTGTGACTTTGCCGGGCAGGTCGTTGAGATTGCGGTTCCTGCTGATCCTGCAAACGGCAAGGGAAGGGGCATTCGCATCCACGTAGGACCTGGGGAGATTCAGTGCCAACGGGCTTTTCCATGAATAATCATCGTAAAGCGGCATAGCCGGAACTACCTGGTCGGATGGATCATCCGAAACGCTCATTGCGAAGATCTTTATAGCTTTATTTTGCGGAAGCTGCACATAGCCTGCCGATGGGTTCACGGGAATGCTGTATTTGAAAATGTAAGCATACTGGTATGGCAGGTTGGATGTATCTTTATGAACATGGGTTGCAAACCAGGCGACTTCATCACGCTTGATAAATCCTTTATCTACATACTTCAGGCGGCCGAGCTTATCCCAAACCCTGTTGTCGTACTGCCCGATCTTTCCTGAATAAGCCTGAACCCTGAGACTTGATTTTACGTTGCCTGCCCTGAACACACCGTTGGTGTCGTCACTGGCGGCGGCGAGGAAGAACAGCCTGCTGTAATTCCCGGTCTTCGGAAGCAATATTTTCTGCCCGTTGCAGCTGATGGCATTGTTCTTGCCATCGGCCCTGGGTCCGAGGGTAAACTCAATCCCATCCACCGTAAGTGTGGAAGGAAACAATTCTGCGGGTATGCTTATCCCGTTATCGTCAAATTTTCCGTTCTTTTTATTGTTATCGCTGCTTACAACGTCTTCCTCATATGCAAGTGGCAGGGGAATGCTTACCGGGGTGAACAGTTTCTCTGATGGTTTATCAAGCTGGATCCTGAAACTCCTGATGGCATATTTGTCGAAATTCACGACCAGTTTCCCGTTCACCGGTTGTATGCTGCCTAAAGTTCTTTCCTGCCCGTCGACTTCAACTGCTGTGAGGACTTTGGAAAGGAAACTGAATTCAACATTCTGTGCTTCTTTTCCCAGGAGCTCCTGCACACGGATAATAATATCGTTATTGTTTTCGGCTTTTTTAATTGCCCTGATATCTACCTGTGGGCTGGAGATTTTCACAAATGAATACGTCTTTCCAAAGGAACCCTGGTGCTGGGGTACGACGAAAGCTCTTACAGGCTGGTTCAGCATCCTGGCCTGCCATTCGGTGAGTGCAGTGCGCCAGTCGCCTTTATGCGGATAAATAGCATAAACGAAATCATGGTTGCCGAAATCCTGGCTTGCCTGCTCATGGTAGGTATTGGCGACAGGAGTATACAGCAGTGTAAGGCGCAGTGTTTTATCATCAGGTTTGTCGGATCCGAATTTGGAGTCTTCGAGTATGCTGACGCCGAAGTTGCCCGATTTATCAGTCAGGTCAAACCATTCGCGGGAGGGTACTTCGTATTTTTTTTCATTGTTGGTTGAACGTTCAACAGTGCCCAGCCCAAGGTTGTAAGTAGCATTCGGGTTCGATGCGGTTAAGGGGAATGAAGCTTTGAGGCTCACGCCTTTCGACTGCCAGGCGACCTCGTTGCGAACTACGATACACTCCTGCCCGGCAGTTAGGGAGATATACTGGGTGAAATCAGAATTCCTGCCTTTACGCTCTATTTTAATCACATCGCTGAGGTTGCTGTTGTATACCAGGCTTATCGTTGCAGGTCCTTTGACATAATCGATGGGCGGGTTTTTCCGGTCGCGCCAGTCCATATTCCAGGCCGGCCAGTATTCGGGGTATTCATGCAGAAATTCCAGGCGGGCCGGGGCCGACAGCATTTCCTTATTCATGCGTTTGTCGAAAATACTGCTGATGTCGCCATTCTGGTTCAGGGTAACTTTAAGGAATTCATTCTCCATGCTGTTTGCAGTGGCTTTCAATGCCGTTTTCAATACGGGAGCTGTTACAGAGGGCTGGACGTCGAACACCGAAATTCCCAGCGACGGGAGGGAAGCAAGGAATAAGATACGCATGGAATGTTTCGTCTTGTACTGGATCTGAACAGGAACCTCTTTATCGTCGGGCCCCATTACTTTTACGAATTCAGGAGGGGCATCAGGATAGTTAAGTTCCACTTCAACAATAGCTTTGCGTGGGATTGAAAGCGGGTTGTAAACCGCAACGCTCTGTCCGCTGCCCCTGGTATCCATACCATGGATCACCGAAGCTGCCGAAGACTGCAAAGCGCCGGAGAAAAGGTTAAGCCCCAGCACCTCATCATTCCATGCATATTCATAAGCTTTCGGGATACATGTCCCCGGCAGGATGTCATGCATCTGGCTGCCAAGCACCAGCCACCATGCCGAATTAAGTTGTGACTGCGGATATCTGACACCTCCGGCCAGGTCTGCGAAAACGGCAAGTGGCTCTGCAGCCTGTGCCAGCAGTTCATTCTTCCTGTTCCAGCGTTTCATATAGGCTTGTGAGGTGAGGGATCCTGCAGAATGCTGGGTCAGCAGGAGATCCCCTGAATAGGTGGGAAGCTTTGCCGACTGGGCTTCGGTAAGGTCCCTGAAAAGCTGGTCGGATGAACACAGGTACAGTTGTATTTTGCTGTCGGGATTGTTCAATGAACCTATTGCATTCTTAACGGCTGCCAGGGAAGGAGATCCGCCGACGTCGCCGGTGCCATAATACCTGTAATCGGCATAAACACCATATTTTTTCCCATTATCCAGAACACGGTCAACCCATGCTTTGACGGTATCACAGCGGGGCTCTACATCCCCGGCATAGTCGGTGGCATTGAGGGCGGCAAGCACTCCCTTGCCGTCGGTGCCTTTCCAGTTTCCAATATTAAACGGGATGCCTATGGCCGAGCCCCACTCCAGCTTCTGGGTCGAAAAACCTTTCACCCCGGCATGGGCAAGCGCCGATGGCAGGCTGGCCTGGAAGCCAAAGCAATCGGGAAGCAGGAAATCCACACTCTCTTTCCCGAATTCACTCCTGAAATAATTGTTTCCGTATAACACATGGCGGATGATGGATTCGGGGGAAGGAATGTTGGCATCGCATTCATCCACCGAAGAACCTCCGACAAACCACCTGCCCTGGTTAATGTATTTTTTTACTTTCTCATACCGTTCGGGATAATATTCCTTCATCATCCTGTAACGCCTGGCGCCTGAAAAGGTAAAAACATATTGTTTGTACTTCTCAAAGAGCAGGAAATTATCATCCATCGTTGCCTTGATGAATTTATTGATAGTCTCTTCGTAATCCCATCTCCACTCGGTATCCAGGTGTGCGTAAGCCACTGTGTAGAGCACAGGTTCGGTATTGAGATCGTACCTGGGCAAAGATTTTTTTACCTCAGGCTGACAATAACCCTTTCCGCAAAGAAAAAAAAGGGAACATAAAAGAATGGCTAAGTATTTCATATATGCCTGGTTACGTTTAATAAAATCCCTTCATCCCGGTTGTTTCCCTGTAAAAGTATAAACACCGGAAATCAGGGCCCGGATTCCAATCCTCCGGTAAAAATAGAAAATTTTTTATTGGGGAAATCCATACCTTTGCAATCAATTATAAAAACCATCGCATGAAAAAAATCGCTTTACTCCTTTTTATAGGGGCCATCCTGGCATCCTGCGCAGGGAAAAAGGACAGTTTCACCATCAGTGGAAAGATCATCGGCATTGACAGTGGCACTGTTTATCTTCAGAAATATGAGGTTTCGGATTGGGTGAAAATCGACTCCGCCAAACTTCAGAAAGGTTCGTTTACTTTCAAAGGAAAGGTTGGCCTTCCCGAAATGTGGTTTATTACCGATAAAAGCAAGTTGTTTTTGCCGGTTTTCGTTGAGAATGCAAACATCAATATAGAAGTCTATGCCGACAGTGTGGATAAAGCAAATGTCAGCGGTTCCGTCACCCACGACCTGTTTAAAAAATACCAGAAACAAAGTGACAGCCTGAACAAGCTGATGGAAGCCTGTTACAAGGAGTACCGTACTGCAAAAGAGGCAAACGATACTTTGAAAATGAAAAAAGCCGATTCGGCTTCCGACGCTCTTGATAAGGCTGTTAAAGCCAATGTCGTTGCTTTTGCAAAGTCTTATCCCACCTCTGTGGTCGGGCCATACCTGATCATGCGTTCAGCATACCAGTTTGATCTCCCCGAACTCGAAGCATCTGCAGCAATATTCGATACCAGCCTGAATACCTCTACTTATGTGCAGACCATTAAGAAGAGAATTGATATTCTAAAGTCGGTTCAGATAGGCCAGGTAGCTCCTGACTTCACACTCAACGATACGACCGGGAAACCGCTTACCTTGTCGTCGCTCAAGGGGAAAGTGCTTCTTGTTGATTTCTGGGCATCCTGGTGCGGCCCCTGCCGTGGCGAAAACCCGAATGTGGTAAAGGCGTTCACAGCCTATAATAAAAAGGGTTTTGATATCCTTGGGGTTTCCTTCGACAAGGATCATGCAAAATGGGTTAAGGCCATAAAAGATGACGGGCTTACATGGAACCAGGTTTCCGATCTCCAGGGTTGGGGCAATGCTGCCGGAAAACTTTACGGGATCATGTCGATCCCTGCCAATGTGCTGCTTGACAAAGACATGAAGATTGTCGCCAGGAACCTCCGCGGTGAGGATCTTACAAAGAAACTTGCAGAACTATTAGGCCCTGCCTTACCGGAAAAGAAAGCGGCCGTAAAAAAGGGAAAGAAGTAAAAATCGAATTTTCATTGATGCCGCCGGGATAGTTTTATCCCGGCGGTGCTATTATCCGAAGTTACCAAATGTTAATTCTCCAAAAAATGATAAGAAAGGTTCTGTTAACGGCGTTTCTTTTTTCAGCGCTGTTGAGTTCCGCCCAGAACTCACTGGAAGGGACCATCCACAATCTTTCAAAATCAAGAGTTTACCTTTCGGGTATCTACGGGGAGCGTACGAAGGTGTCGGATTCAACAATCTCTGATTCGCTGGGCAGGCTTCGCTTCATCCTGCCTAAAAGCCTTGCACCCGGATTGTACAGGGTGGGCTGGGGCAAGACAGGATTTGTAAATCTTATCCTGAACCGTGAAAACGTGAAATTTGAGACCTGGGCAAACTTCCCGCAGGACTCACTGAAAATATTGTCATCCCTGGAAAACCAGGTATTTCAATCGTTTACTTTGATGGGAAGGATAAGCCAGTCAAAGCTGGAATTGCTGATGCCCCTGGTGGATTTTTACCCTGTCAGGAATGAATTTTACTGGAATGCGGTTACTGAGTTTGAAACGACCCAGAAACTTCAGCTTGCCCGGCTTGATTCGGTTTCTGATAAATACCAGGGATCATATGCTGTCAGGATGGAGAAGGTGATACGCACCCCGTATATCTCAGCCTCGCTTTCTTCCAACGACCGTATAGAATTTCTTAAGCAGCATTACTGGGATAAGGTTGATTTCAACGACACCGCCCTTCTCAGGAGCAACGTATTTGCCGATAAGATCATCTCTTACCTTGCATTATATCAGAATAACAGGTTTAACCAGAAACAACTTGAGGGGGAATTTATCAAAGCCGTTACAGTGGCCCTCGGTGCCGCCTCGGTAAACCCCGATGTTTATAAGTTCATGCTTGACTATCTCGTGGGCGGATTTGATAAATATCATTTTGATGAGGTGATAACCTACATTGCCGACAATTTCCAGGATCCCTTTTCATGCGAAGATGCTGCGCGCAAATCAGCTTTGCAGAAAAAACTGGATAATTTCAAGAAACTGTCTGTCGGAAAGATCGCGCCTCCTGTCGAAGTTCCGGATCTTAAAGGGAACAACATAAGCCTGCTTGCCCTGAAAAACGAATTCACCCTGCTGGTTTTCTGGTCCAGCCAGTGTCCTCATTGTACCGAAATGATGCCTGATCTCAAAGCATGGTATGATAAACAAAAAACAAAGAGGCTGGAAGTTTTTGCCATTTCCCTTGACACGAACCGGAATGCATGGACCTCATTCATTAAAAAGGAAAAGCTGAACTGGATCAATGTTTCTGAATTGAAAGGCTATTCCGGGAAAGCCGAAGACGAATATAACGTGTATGCCACTCCTACAATGTATCTTCTCGACCGTGATAAGAAGATCATCGCCAAACCGATTACCTGGCGCGAGCTGGAGCAGGCATTGAAACAACAAATAAATTAGTCATGTACGAATATCTGAAAGGCCGCCTGGTAGAAAAGAATCCTGCTTATGCAGTGATCGATTGCAACGGTGTTGGATTTTACCTGAATATTTCGGTTTATACTTACTCGAGACTTGGAGATGACGAAAGCTGCCTCCTGTTCACCCACCTGGTCGTCAGAGAGGATGCACATATGCTTTTTGGGTTTATTGATACCGGGGAACGGGATCTTTTCAGGCAACTGATCAGTGTGTCAGGAGTTGGTGTTAATACAGCCCGGATAATTCTTTCATCATTGAATCCCAGTGAGGTAGCCCAGGCCATTGTCGACGGGAATGCCCCCATGCTGCAGAGAATTAAAGGCATCGGGAGTAAAACTGCCGAACGTATCATTATCGACCTGAAAAACAAACTCTCGAGGCACCTGATTCCTTTGGAAAAATCAGGGGTTTTACACAATACAAACCGGGAAGAAGCGTTATCTGCATTAAGCATTTTGGGTTTTCCCAAGGTGCTGGCGGAGAAAGTATTAAACAAGATAATCGAAGCGGAAGGCTCCGGCTTATCGGTGGAACAGCTTATCAAGCAAGCGCTGAGGATGTTATAGCGTTTGCTTGTATTGATTTTATTCTGCTTGGCTAACGGAACAAAACGGAATTGGTGAATTACTTTAACATTGCTGTAAAATACTGTCTTGTCTTACTGGTTCTCCAAGGTTTTGCTATGCCGTCATATTCCGGTCGGCCGGGGCAGAGCCTTGGACGGACTCCGGATCTGCTTTTTGCCGCCGATACAAACAGGAACTCCGATTCGACCCTGAGATATCCCTTCTCATACGATGGAACCCTGCCGGGAGAAGGAAAAACCAGCCCGCTTTACCTTAAAACCCCTTCGAATATAAAAACAGTCGTTGAATACGACCCCGCTACCAACCAGTACTACAATTTGTACAAAGTCGGGAATGAGACTTACCGTATCCCCACCACCATGTCGTTCAGCGAGTTCCAGGACCAGGATATGCAGAACCTCCTGCAGTCATACTGGAAAGAACGATCTGAGGCTGCCGGGATGGATAACGCCAGGGGTGTGATCCCAAAGATCCATATCCCGGGAAAGTTCTTTGAAACTATATTCGGAAACAATACTGTTGATATACGTCCCCAGGGATCAGCGCAGATCAAGTTCGGCATAGTTTCAAACAGGAGGGATGACCCCATGCTGAATACCCGCCAGAGGAGGCAGACCAATTTTGATTTTGATGAAAAGATCCAGTTGAATGTGATCGCGAAGATCGGCGACAAGATCGAATTCAAGATCAATTACAACACACAGGCCACCTTTGATTTTGAGAACACCCTCAAATTGAAGTATGAGGGAAAGGAGGATGATATCATCCAGCTGATCGAAGGGGGTAATGTAAACATGCCGCTGAATACAACCCTCATTAAAGGGACCGAAAGCCTTTTCGGGATCAAAGCCAAGTTGAGATTCGGCCGCCTGAGTGTAACTGCTCTTTATTCCCAGCAGAAAAGCGAAACAAAAAGCCTTACGGTACAGGGAAATGCGCAAACAAACAAGTTCAGGCTGAGAGCCGATGAATATGAAGAGAACCGGCACTTTTTTGTTGCCCAGTATTTTCGGGATCATTACCGCGATGCCATGAAGTCGCTTCCGATTATCAACTCTGCCGTAAACATTGTAAAAATTGAGGTCTGGGTCACCAATATCGGCGCTGCCGTTACCGAGAACCGCAACATTGTGGCTTTCCAGGACCTGGGAGAATTCAACCCCTATAATAAACAGCAATTTTATCCCAATCCGGGGCAATCCCTGCCTTCAAACAGCTCAAATACGTTGTTCTCGAGGTTAATGCCCACCGCCGCGGACTCCTCCAAAGTGCGCAATATAAACACCGTTACCGAATATCTCAAAGGCTCGCCGTTTTTCCTCGTTTCGGGTGTGGATTTTGAAAAGATCGAAAGTGCGCGAAAACTTCTTCCAACGGAGTATACTTTCAACTCTAAACTAGGTTTTATCTCTCTTAACACCAATCTTAATTCGGATCAGACCCTTGCTGTTTCATACCAGTACCAGATTGTAGGTGATCCCAGGGTATACCAGGTGGGGGAGTTTTCCGACCAGGGGATCAACACACCTAACAGCCTGGTTGTAAAACTTTTAAAAAGTACATCGCTGAATACACGTATTCCGATATGGAACCTTATGATGAAGAACGTTTACTCGCTTGGAGCTTACCAGGTGCAGCCAACCGACTTCACACTCAACGTCCTTTACAACGGGAACTCCAACGGGGTGCCAACAGCCTATATCAGTGAAAGCCGCATTAAGGGTGTTCCCCTGCTCAGGGTCCTGAATTTCGACAACCTGAACATGCAGGGCAATCCCCCGCCCGACGGGATGTTCGATTTCCTTGACCAGGCTGCCACGATGGGGGGAACTATCCAGTCGTCCAACGGAAGAATATTTTTCACTGTTCTTGAGCCTTTTGGACAATCCCTGAGGGATTCTATCTACGACCCTAATGACCCCTCCGGATCTATGGCGCTTGCAGCCAAATATTGTTATGACTCCCTTTACACTCTCACAAAGTCCCAGGCCAGGCAATATCCCGATAAAAACAAGTTTGTACTTGACGGGTTTTATAAATCCACAACAGGTTCTGAAATATCCCTGAATGCCCTTAACGTACCCCAGGGGTCTGTAAGGGTTACTGCAGGCGGAGTTCAGCTAACCGAGAATGTGGACTATACTGTGGATTATACCCTGGGCCGGGTTCGTATCATTAATGAAGGACTGCTGAATTCCGGAACTCCCATCAATATATCGATGGAGAGCAACCAGATGTTTAACATACAGACCAAACGCCTGATAGGCGCCCACCTCGATTATAAATTGAACAAGGATTTTAATATAGGCGCCACGATCATGAACCTGAACGAGCGTCCCCTTACCACAAAAGTGAATTACGGCGATGAGCCCATGTCGAATACCATCTGGGGGGTCAACCTTTCATACCGCACCCAGTCCCGCCTCATCACCCGCCTTGTTGATGCCCTCCCTTTCATTGCAACCAAGGCACCATCCAACGTTTCAATTGATGCGGAATTTGCCCAGTTCATACCGGGTCATTCCAAGGCAATCGGGAAATCCGGCACGACCTATATCGATGATTTTGAAGGAGCCAAGTCGACAATCGACCTGAAAAATATAGGTACATGGTACCTTGCTTCAACACCCCAGATGCAGACTACCCTGGGCATGTTCCCCGAGGCTGCCAACGGCATAGGGCGTGAGTACGGATTCAATCGTGCAAAACTTGCATGGTATATCATCGACCCGCTGTTTTATGATAAAAATACAAGCCTGGTCCCTCCCAATGTCACCGCCCAGGAGCTTTCCTCACAATATACCCGCCAGGTATGGGAAACGGAAGTATTCCCCAACAAACAACCTTTAAACGGGGTTCCCGTCAACCTTGCCGTTCTGAACTTCGCATATTATCCCAAGGAAAAAGGACCATATAATTATGACGTTCTGCCCACGGCTTTTTCCAAAGGCATCACCCAGGATGACAGCCTGGCTTTTCCTGAGACAAGATGGGGAGGTATAATGCGCAGAATCGAAACCACCGACTTTGATGCCGCCAATGTTCAGTATATTGAATTCTGGATGATGGATCCCTTTGCCTATGATTCCACCAATTCGGGGGAACTGTACTTCAACCTCGGTGATGTTTCTGAAGATATCCTCAGGGATGGCAGGAAAAGCTATGAAAACGGGCTTCCTACTACTGCCGCAACCAGGAATGCAACAGGGGACGCTATTGTTGATACAACGATATGGGGGCGTGTCCCGCGCTTACAGGCCCTGGTTGATGCGTTTGATAACGACCCCGCTTCAAGGCCATACCAGGATGTTGGTTATGACGGACTTATGGATTCCGACGAAAGGACATTTTTCGATACAATTTATTTAAGCAAGATAAGAAGCGCTTTCGGTTCAGGGTCCCAGGCATATAAAAATGCAAATGCTGACCCTTCTGCCGACGATTATCACTATTTCAGGGGCAGTGATTATGATAATAACTCTCTGTATAGCAGTGTTTTACAGAGATATAAGATGTTCAACGGCCCTGATGGTAATTCACCAACCCAGTCGCAGTCACCTGAATCATACCCCACACTTGCAACCACAATTCCTAATATTGAAGACATCAATAAGGACAATACCCTGAGTGAGGCTGAACGTTATTACCAGTATGTGGTACACCTTCGCCGTGACCAGATGCAGGCAGGGATGAACTATATCAACAACGTGTACTATGCTTCCAACATCCCTCTTGCCGACGGACAGAGAGGGGCTGTAAAATGGTACCAGTTTAAAATTCCTGTACGTACGCCCGATAAGGTTATTGGTAATATTTCAGACTTCACCTCTATCCGTTTCATGCGTGTTTTCTTTAAGAATTTCCAGAGACCCGTCGTTTGCCGTTTTGCGACCCTTGAGTTAACGAGGGGCGAATGGAGGAGATATACCAATTCTTTGCTGGCGCCGGGGGAATACATCCCCGACAATCAGCAAAGCCAGACCACTTTTGATATAGCAACAGTCAGTATCGAGGAAAACGGGAGCAAACAACCTATTCCCTATGTGATGCCCCCGGGAATACAAAGGGAAACGAACTGGGGTTCGACCAATATGCAGAAACTGAACGAACAATCCATGTCGTTCAAAGTGTGTAACCTGGTTGACGGGGATGCACGCGGAGCTTACAAGACCTGTGAATTCGATTTTCGCCAGTTCAAGTTCCTCAACATGTTCGTACATGCCGAAAAATCGATAGAAAGCCAGGACGTTAAAACCGGGGACCTGAATGTCTTCATCAGGATAGGTTCCGACTTCACCGATAACTTTTATGAGTACGATATCCCACTTCATTTCACCCCCTGGGGGACAAGCGTCAACAACCCCGACGCCATCTGGCCCGATGCCAATGCGTTTAACATAGACCTGGCCCGGCTGGTCCAGGTTAAATATAACCGTTATGTGGTGATGGCCCAGCATGGGGCGAACGTAAGCCTTTCTTACCCTTACTCGGAAATGGACGGCGCCAACACGATAACCATTGTAGGCTCCCCCACGATCAGCGATGTCAAATCCATCATGATAGGGGTGAGAAATCCGAAAAAAGGAGGGGCGAACAAAGATGATGACGGCCAGGAAAAATGTGCCGAGATCTGGGTCGATGAGTTGCGTCTTACCGGATTTAACAAACAGGGAGGATGGGCAGCCACGGCAAGGCTGGCCGTGGATCTTGCCGACCTGGGACGGGTGCAGTTTACGGGCAGTTACTCAAGCTCGGGCTTTGGTTCCCTCGAGCAAAAACAAACCGAACGTGCCATGGAAGCCATCACTATGTTTGGCTTTGACACAGATCTGGAACTTGGCAAATTCTTCCCGGCTAAATCGGGTATCCGTATCCCTATGCATTTCGATTATTCAATGCAGAAAAACACCCCGAAATATGATCCTCTTAACCCTGACCTGTACCTCTCTGATGTGCTGAAGATCTATGACAGCCAGGCGCAAAAGGACTCAATTAGGCAGCTCACCGAAGGGTATACATACAGGAAAAATTTCAACCTCATGAATGTGAGGAAGGAAAAAACCAACCTGACGAAGAAGCCAAAAATTTACGACATTGAAAATTTCAATATCAGCTATGCTTATTCTGAGATCTTTCACAGGGATGTCGACATCGAATACGACCTGAGGAAAAAGTACATAGGCGCCCTGGGATATAATTACAGCGCCATTCCGCCTTCGGTAGCTCCTTTGAGCAAGGTTAAATTCCTGAGATCGAAATATCTTGCACTTGTCAGGGATTTCAATTTCTCATACCTGCCCAAATCGTTTTCATTCCGGACAGATATGAACAGGGAATTCGATACCCGGAAGTTCAGGAACAAAACCCAGGCCATTGTTCCAATGGAGACATTTTATATCAAGACCTGGAACTGGAGCAGGGTGTATGACCTTAAATGGGATTTTACAAAATCATTTAAAGTGAGCCTTGTTGCCAATGCCCAGGCCTTTATCAACGAACCGCCCGGCGTGATCGACCGCTCGAACCGTTCCCAGGTATGGGACCAGATCTTCTCGTTCGGAACCATGAATAACTACAACCAGGCATTTAGTGTTACCTGGGACCTTCCACTCTCAAAAATACCTTTCATTGACTGGATCTCGCTTACTGCAGGATACCAGGGGAGCTACCGCTGGACAGGCAGCGCCCTTTCGGTCCAGGCCACATACGGAAACACGGCCGAAAACAATAGTACGAAGGTCCTGAACGGGAATCTGAATTTCATAAACCTGTATAATAAGATCCCATACCTCAAAAGGATCAATTCAGGGAACCAGAAAAACACAAGGAACGATAAGGGGGGGCCTGGAAAACTCACTGATAAGAATGCAAAGACAGCCAGCCAGGACACGCTGAAAGACCAGAAACCGAAGAAGGATATAGGAAAGCTGATCCTTGACGGAACTTTAAGGGTGCTCATGGCTGTGAGAAGCGCCAAATTCCAATATTCCCAGGCAAGCGGCATTCAGCTCCCCGGTTTTTATCCCCGGCCTGAAGCCCTGGGTAACAACTGGTCAGAGAATGCTCCCGGATTGGGATTTGTTTTTGGCGATCAGAAGGATATCAGGCAAAAAGCAGGTGATCGCGGATGGATAACCAAAGACACCATGCTGAATACTGCATACATAAATAAGTTTACCGAGAATTTCACTGCAAGCGTATCGGTGGAACCGTTCAAGGATTTCAGGATAGAGCTCAATGCTGTTAAAAATTATTCCACTACCAGGCAGGAGTATTACAAATGGTCCCCGTCGCTTGACGGTTTCTACCCGTTCTCCCCAACACAGATGGGAACCTTTACCATGTCGACCATCATGATCGCAACGGCCTTTGATAAGCAGGATAAATTCGGGGTATCCCCGGCCTTTGAGAAACTCAAGCAGATACGTAAAGTGATCGCCGACCGGTATGCGGCGCAAAACCCCAATTCCAAAGGGGTTGTTGACTCTACAGGTTTCCCGGTTGGTTACAGCCCTGTTGACCAGGACGTTCTTACTACTGCTTTCCTGGCAGCTTATAAAGGCAGCAATCCTTCCAAGATCCAACTGACCGCATTCCCCTCTATCCCATTGCCGAACTGGAGGCTCACTTATGACGGATTAGCCAAGCTGCCCTGGATAAAGACATTCATGCGTACAATTACCATTACCCACGCCTATATCTGTACCTATACAGTCAGCAATTTCGTATCCAACATTAAATACGGAGAAGCCGGGGGGTATCCGAATGTACTGGACGATGCCGGCAACTTCATCCCCGAGCGCCAGATTGGAGTGATGACGATCAACGAACAATTCAGTCCGCTCATCCGCATTGATGTTGGCTTCATAAACAGCCTCCTTGCTAATTTTGAAATGCGTCGCTCCCGCGCTCTCAGCTTCAGCTTCTCTAATAACCAGCTTACGGAAGTCGCTTCAAGTGAATACATAGTCGGTCTTGGATACAGGATCAAAGGTATCAAGCTGAATTTTTCAGGTTTGCTTGGAGGTGGTAAGAAAGCAAAAACAAAAAGCGACCTGGCCCTTAAGCTGGATTTCAGTATACGTCAGAACCGCACTGTCCTTCGCAGGGTCGACCAGGATGTTAACCAGATCTCAATCGGCCAGCAGGTTATGAACATCAATTTCACTGCAGACTATAACCTGAGCCAGAAGTTCAATATACAGTTCTATTTCAAGAAGGATATTAATACGCCCTATGTTTCGAACCAATACCGTACTTCAAATACACAAGGAGGCCTGGCACTGAGGTTCTCGTTATCGCAATAAGACAGGATAACTGGATAACTGGATAGCTGGATAGCTGGATAGCTGGATAGCTGGATAGCTGGATAGCTGGATAACTGGATAGCTGGATAGCTGGATAACTGGATAGCTGGATAGCTGGATAGCTGGATAACGGGATAGCTGGATAACGGGATGCGGGATAATGGGATTGTTAAACAGGTAACAATAATTTATTGAGAGGCCGGCCTTTGAAGGAAGAAAAATTGTAATTTTGAAAAAACTTAAAATCTGAATACTATGAACGTTCCTGCTAATTTAAAGTACACAAAGGACCATGAATGGCTGAAAATTGAAGGAGAACATGCTTTTGTAGGCATTACCGACTTTGCCCAGCATGAACTGGGAGATATCGTGTTTATTGAAGTTGAAACTGTTGGTGAGATACTTGAAAAACATGAAGCATTCGGTACAATTGAAGCCGTGAAAACAGTATCGGATATGTTTATGCCTGTCGGAGGGGAAGTCCTTGAATTTAATGAGGCACTTACAACTACTCCTGAACTTATCAACAAGGATCCTTATACAGAAGGCTGGGTTGTCAAAATCAAAATCACCAATAGTGATGAAGTTGCTGAACTTCTGAGCCCCGAGCAATACCAGGCCCAGATTCAGGGGTAAACATCTGACATTTTCGTGACTATTTTCCTGAGAAATAACCGCTGGAGCATTGTCTGGGGTATTTTCATTCTCATACTTACGCTTATGCCCGGGAATGCCATTCCCAGGGTGCCGATTTGGATCGACAGGCTGCATCCCGATAAGCTGGTTCACCTGTTCATATTCATGGTGTTTTCTTTTTTACTGATAAAAGGGTTCGTTAAGCCCGGGAATCCTGGTTTTGTAAGAGATTTTGCAATGATCTGGGCAATAATCATCAGCATATTTATCGGCGGGGCAACAGAACTTCTGCAGGGTTGGGTCATCCCTCTCAGGACAGCCGACTGGAAGGATTTCTTTGCTGATACCTTCGGGACCATGGTGGCTGTTATTGCCTTATGGGCGCATGAGTTCCTGGCAAGCGAGTAACAACCTCACTCCTTCACATGAAAATGCTCCCAAACCACCTTCCCTTTTGCTTTCCCGATCGTTTCCTGTAAGTCTTCAAGCGAAGCAGCACGGATGTTTTTCACCGATTTGAATTTCCACAGAAGTTTCTGGTTCAGCGAATAACCAATACCTCCGATCTCCATCAGCCGGGGAGCCATGGCGGCCTTCTCCCTTCGGCGGCGGTGGTGGGTGATGCCGAAACGGTGTGCTTCGTCGCGGAGTTGCTGGATGATCCTGAGGGTTTCTGATTTTTTGTCGAGGTACATCGGAAGCGGATCATTGGGATAGTAGATCTCTTCGAGTTTCTTGGCAATGCCGATAATGGTGATCTTCCCTTTAAGCCCCAGTTTCTCCAGGCTGCCGATTGCAGAACTGAGTTGTCCCTTTCCCCCGTCGACAATAATGAGCTGAGGCAATGATTTGTCCTCTTCGAGAAGCCTTTTATAACGCCTGTAGATGATCTCTTCCATCGATGCAAAATCATCAGGACCTTCCACGGTTTTAATGTTGTAATGCCTGTATTCGTTTTTATCGGGCCTGGCGTTTTTAAAGCAGACCATTGCTGCGACAGGGAAGCTGCCCTGGATATTGGAATTGTCGAAACACTCAATGTGTACAGGAAGTTCAGGCATCCTGAGATCTTTCATCATGGTATCCAGGATCCTTTTGCTTTTATGTTCAGGATCGACCAGGTCTTTCTGCTTTTCTTTTTCAAGCTGGTAATACTTCACATTTCTTTCCGAGAGGTCGAGCAGTTTCCGTTTATCGCCTATTTTAGGGATTGTGTAAGAAACACCGGGCATCTCAAACTCGGGCATAAAGGGTAAAATGATCTCCGGGGAATTGCTTTCAAACCTTTGCCTGATATCGGTAATGGCGATGGACAGGAGTTCTTCAGGCGTTTCGTCAAGTTTTTTCTGCAATTCTATGGTGTGAACCTGGATTATAGCTCCGTTCATGACCTTCAGGTAGTTTACATAAGCGGTAAGCCCGTCGGAAATAATGGAAAACACGTCCACGTCATTGATTGAAGGATTCACGATCGTGGATTTGCTCTGGTATTTGTCGAGCAGTTCAAGTTTTTCCTTGACGATATGGGCCTTTTCGAACTCAAGCTCAGAAGCATAGTGCATCATAAGTTCCCGGAGCTGGCGGGAGACAGATGAAATGTTCCCCTTTATGATATCCTTGATTGCGGCAATACTTTTGTCGTAGTCAGTGCCGTTCTGCATGTTTTCGCAGGGACCTTTACAATTCCCGATATGATACTCCAGGCAGACCTTGAATTTCCCCGACGCAATATTTTTTTCGGTAAGCTTTAAGTTGCAGTTCCTGATAGGATACAGCTGGCGGGTAAGGTCAAGCAGGGTATGCATCAGCCTGACGTTGGCATAAGGCCCGAAGTACTGGGATCCGTCGCGGATGACTGTCCGGGTGCTGAAAACCCTTGGGAATGGCTCGTTTTTAATGCATATCCATGGAAATGTCTTATCGTCCTTAAGGCTGACATTATAGTGGGGACGGTATTTCTTGATGAGGTTGTTTTCGAGAAGGAGGGCATCCTGTTCGGTTGCAACCACTATGTATTTGATGTCGGCAATTTTTCTTACCAGCATCTGCACCTTGCCGCTGATCGAATTGATCTTGACGAAGTAGGAGCTGACCCTTTTCTTCAGGTTCTTCGCTTTCCCAACGTAGATAATGCGGTTTTTCTCGTCAAAATACTGGTAAACTCCCGGCTTATCAGGAAGGGACCTGATAATGGGTTCGAGGTGGGAAAAATATTTATTCAGGGCGCTCACGTCACTTCAGCTGGTACATCCTGATCACCATGTATATTGTAACCATGGTAATGGCTATAACGGTTATTGGCAGGAACCACATACCCAGGCCGGCGGCTTTTCCCGTCGCCACGGCAATGGATTGCCAGGTAAGGTAAAAAAACATAATGGTCGTCAGCAGGTTGATCAGCCTCATGCTCCTGGTTGCATGCCGGTACAAGCGTTCGGCGTTCTCAGGTGTAATGTTTACGGGAAAATTGAAAATGTAAGGAAAACGGTTGAGGACGCTCAGACCCGTAAACATAACTACGGTTATGCCTGCAAGGAACCATATCATGCTTTTGTTGCTGTAATCATCGGGCTGACCCGAAGCATTGAAATGAGTAGGGATCTGTTCCGGCAGCCCGTGGTATTTTAAAGCTGTGATAATTACTATGGCGACAACCAGTATCATTCCCGTAATTTCCAGCAGGAAGTCAACAGGTTCTTTCTCCGGCCTGATGCGGGGCCTGTCGGCCATATTCTGTTTACCAAATGTTTTTTTCTGATGCATAGGTTTAGAATGGCATTTCGTCTCAGCCTGAAACGGTCAGGTTACTCCCGCTTCTTGAAACAGTATAACGTTTGATGGCATAAGGCGGTGGACCTGCAGTAACATTCCCGTTCAGATCATATGTGCCGCCGTGGCAAGGGCATACAAAAGTCTGGGATCCCCTGGCATAAGTAACGGTACAGCCCTGGTGAGTGCAGGTTTGGGCCACGGCAATATACCCGTCGGCAAAATCATTGATACGGGCAATGATCACTTCCTGAACGTAAACAGATCCCCCTGATGCGGAGAGTGCAGAATATTTTGAGTCATTCAGGTCAATGGTGAAGTTCACGTCGGGGCCCTGGGGGCCTGTAGTGCTTTTTTTACAACTTTCGAGGACGCTGCCTCCCACCGCGACTCCTGCCAGTACGCTGGCTGTAACTTTAAGAAAGTCTTTTCTGTTCATGAATTTCCGCTTTAATCATTCCCGGTGAACTTTCCGCCCCAATGCGGCGAAACCCCGGTCCAGGGCTCTGCCCTGGGGTTAATACCTGTTTATTAATAAACGGGAATCGTTTCAATTATTGCAGCGCGACATCCGCTTCACCAAAATTAGTGAAATCTGAAGCAATTCTTTATATTTTGATTATGGGTCATAATGACCCCGGTTTCTCACTTTTCATGCCGTCCCATCCCTGGGCTGTGAGTTCCACCTGCTTGTTGTCGGGTGTCACCATGGACTTGCCTTCGGAAGCATCGGTCATATGGCCGATTATGGTGATATCCTCAGCGTCTTTTATCTTTTCATAGTCCTTCTGGTCAATAGTAAAGAGCAGTTCGTAATCCTCTCCTCCCGAAAGTGCCGCCACCGAAGGGATTAGTTTGAATTCCATGGCCAGTTCCCTGGTCTGGGAATTGATTGGGATCTTCTCTTCGAATATCCTGCAACCCGTTCCTGATTGTTTACAAAGATGCAGTGATTCGGATGCCAGTCCGTCGGATATGTCGATCATCGAAGTAGCTTTGACGCCCAGTTTTGCAAGTATTTCGCGGATGTCGGTACGTGCCTCGGGTTTGAGCTGACGGCCCACCTGGTAGTCGAAACCCTCAAGTTCGGGCTGCATATTAGGATTAGCTTTGAAAACGGCTTTTTCACGTTCAAGCAACAGCAGGCCCATATATGCGCTTCCGAGGTCCCCGCTCACACAGAGCAGATCGTTAGGTTTGGCCCCGCTGCGGTATATTACCTCATCTTTCTTCGCCTCGCCCAGGATGGTCACCGAGATCATAAGGCCTTTGTTGCCGGATGAGGTGTCGCCTCCCACAAGATCCACCTTGTATCGTTCGCAGGCAAGTTTGATGCCTGTGTAAAGCTCTTCGAGGGCTTCAAGCGAGAACCGGCTGGATGCCGCGAAAGAAACGGTCAGCTGTTTGGGTATGCCGTTCATGGCCGCGATATCCGAAATGTTCACTATGGCCGATTTATAACCCAGGTGCCTGAGGGGAGTATACATCATGTCGAAGTGGACCCCTTCAACCAGGAGGTCGGTTGAGAGCAGTATGACCTTGTCACCGGCATCGATCACCGCTGCATCATCACCCACGCCTTTTATCGTCTCCTTATGGTAAAGTTTGATGCCGCTTGTAAGCCGGTCGATCAGTCCGAATTCGCCGATTTCCGAAAGCGGGGTGAGTTTAAACGAGGAGTCGTTGTTTTGTTGATCTGGCATAGGTGCAGTATTTTCTGGTGAGTTGCAAAATTACGAAAAGCGAAGCACAATGCATGAGAGCCATCATGGTTTCGTAAGCAGGGAGGATTCCTTCAGCCTTACCGCGATCAGGCAGGAAATAAGAAGTAAACCTGTGAGGATAAGCAATGAGGTAGTCATTGACCCGCTGCCAGCTGCTTTGAGCGCATCCATCCCGAAGATGAAGATGATGCCGGAGATCTGTCCCATGAGGAGAAGTAAGCCGTTTGACGTACCCTCCGGTGCGGGGTAGGCAATTTCCGCACCATACTGGAACCCGACAGGACCGGCGCTCAGAAGAAAGAATCCTATGACAAAAGAAGAAACCAGGAGCAGGGGATAGGTTGTGGCAAAGGTGATCCCGAGCAGCCCCAGGCAGGAGGCTGACAAGGCCAGCAGGATGAATGGCACCCTCCTGCGGTAATGGTCTGAAAGCCATGAAATGACCACTGCTCCGGCCAGGCCCCCGAAGATCATCAATCCCCCGGCCATACCGGCCTGGGTAATCGTGAACCCTCTCGGCCTCACAATCTCTTCTATCCAGGTGGCAACGGCATTAAACACCCCGAGGCCAAAAAAGAAAATGATCAGCAGCAGGATATAATTCTTATTCCGGAGCATGGTTTTAAGTCCGTCAAACACCAGGGAGCGTTCTTCCTGGCCCGGCTCACAGGCAGGCGTGGGCGGCCGTTCCCGGGCAAGTACAAGGAACAGCACTGCAGCTGCTATGGAGATGATCCCGTAATTGACCAGCATCCCGTCCATACCGCTGCGGATCACCATATAAGGGGTCAGCACCATCCCGATGACTATGCCCAGGTACATTGCCAGTGAGCCCAAACCGGAAGCCATTGCACGCTCCCTTATCGGGAACCAGCGGGCTGCGATAGTGGTCATTGCGTTTAACAGGAATGGCTGGCCGAAGGCAATCCCGGTTTGTGCAATGAACACCCATGTAAAATTATCGGCCATTATCCCGCGGATCAGTCCGAAAACACCTGTCAATACAGCTCCAATCCCAACTGCTACGCGGATCCCATAGGTGTCAATTACCCAGGAAGCAGGTATGGAAACTAAAATATATACGAACATGAAAACCATGGATAACAGCCCTATCCAGAGATCGGAGACCATATAAAATTTTGCAGCGCTGCCGGTAATAGGTGCAAATGTGATCCAGAGCAACTGGTTTACAGCCACTACGCACATAAAAAGTACCAGGATTACCCAGCGGTACCTGTAAATCAGGATGTCTTCGTTTGCCATAAAGATTGAATTACAGGGTAAATATACAGAATGTTGTGAGATGCGGGAAGCGGGAAGCAGGGAACAGGAAGCAGGGAGCAGGGAGCAGGAAACAGGAAGCAGGAAGCAGGGAGCAGGGAGCAGGAAGCAGGAAGCAGGGAACAGGAAGCAGGGAGCAGGATACGGGATGCCTTAAATGAGTTCCGCTTAGCAGGCATATCGATTCTCGTTTGGGGCGGGATCGGCATCGGGTTTTTCCCTACTTTTGTTTCTGATCCCTGCGATAGAAAAAAAATTGCCTTTCTAAACAGGTACTTGAATACCTAAATAAATTATCTTTGCAGGGACAATTGGTCATTATGGAATCCGATCCTGATAATATAATCAACGAGGTTACTCAAAGCGACTACAAATACGGTTTTGTAACCGATATAGAGACTGAATATGCCCCCATTGGGTTGAGCGAGGATACGGTTCGCTATATTTCCTTGAAGAAGAACGAACCTGAATTCATGCTTGAATACCGTTTGAAGGCATTCAGGCACTGGCTTACGATGAAACTGCCCGAATGGGCTCATCTTGAGATCCCGCCAATAGATTTCCGCGACATTTATTTTTATGCCGCGCCTAAAAAGAAAAAGCAATACGAGAGTCTTGACCAGGTGGATCCTGAGTTGCTGGCTACTTTCGATAAACTCGGGATTTCGCTGGAAGAGCAGAAAAAGCTGGCCGGTGTGGCCGTTGATGCTGTGATCGACAGTGTTTCGGTGAAGACCACTTTTTCGGAAACCCTTTCAAAATACGGGATCATCTTTTGCTCTATGAGCGAAGCCATCCAGAACCACCCGGATCTTGTAAAACAGTACCTGGGTTCGGTCGTGCCATATACAGATAATTATTATGCTTCCTTGAATTCGGCTGTTTTCAGCGACGGCTCGTTTTGTTATATCCCGAAAGGTGTGCGTTGCCCTGTTGAGTTATCCACTTATTTCAGGATCAATGCCGCAAATACCGGTCAGTTTGAACGTACCCTCATCGTTGCCGACGAGGGAGCTTACGTCAGCTACATGGAAGGCTGCACCGCGCCACAGAGGGATGAGAACCAGCTTCACGCTGCGGTTGTTGAGATCGTGGCCATGAAAGACGCAAGCGTCAAATATTCCACTGTCCAGAACTGGTACCCGGGAGATAAGAGCGGGAAAGGCGGGATTTATAATTTTGTGACCAAGCGAGGGATCTGCAAAGGCAGCAATTCAAAGATATCCTGGACCCAGGTTGAGACCGGCTCGGCCATCACATGGAAATACCCTTCCTGCATACTTTTAGGAGATAACAGCGTAGGGGAGTTTTATTCGGTTGCAGTAACAAACAACTACCAGCAGGCCGATACAGGGACCAAGATGATCCATCTTGGAAAGAATACGAAAAGCACTATCATTTCCAAAGGGATATCCGCAGGTAAAAGCAATAATTCTTACCGCGGACTGGTGAGGATCTCAAAAAATGCCTCGAATTCAAGGAATTACAGCCAATGTGATTCCCTGCTGCTGGGTTCCGCCTGCGGGGCGCATACATGGCCGTATATCCAGGTAGAGAATAAGTCGAGTATCGTTGAGCATGAAGCCACGACTTCAAAGATCAGCGAGGACCAGCTTTTTTACTGCCAGCAGAGGGGGATGAATGCCGAAAGCGCTATCGGCCTTATCGTAAACGGTTATGCCAAGGAAGTGCTGAAGCAGCTGCCCATGGAGTTTGCAGTTGAAGCCCAGAAGTTATTGTCGATAAGTCTGGAGGGGAGTGTTGGATAAGGCAGCGCTGTGCGCTGCCGATAACTGGATTACTGGATATCCAGATATCGCAGCGCAGCTGCTTCTCCAGTTATCAGAAGTAAAAATAAACGAAAAAAGAATGTTACTATCTATTAAAAACCTGCACGCTTCCATCAACGGGAAGGAAATTCTGAAAGGGATAACCCTGGATGTTAACCAGGGGGAAGTGCATGCCATTATGGGGCCTAACGGAACGGGGAAAAGCACGCTTGCCTCTGTGATTGCAGGCCGGGAAGTATTTGATGTTACTGCGGGAGAGGTCATTTATAAGGGCAAAAACCTGCTGAAACTGGCTGTGGAAGAAAGGGCCAGGGAAGGCATTTTCCTGGGATTCCAGTACCCTGTTGAAATTCCGGGGGTGAGCATCACGAATTTCATGCGCACGGCCGTTAACGAGATAAGGAAATACAAAGGCCTGGATCCTCTGGGCGGAGGCGCTTTCCTGAAACTTATGGAAGAAAAGAAAAAGCTGGTAGAACTTACATCCAACCTGGCTAACCGTTCGGTGAACGAAGGCTTTTCGGGAGGGGAGAAGAAGAAGAACGAGATCTTCCAGATGGCTATGCTCGAACCCACTCTGGCCATACTCGACGAAACCGATTCAGGACTGGATATTGACGCCCTCAGGGTTGTTGCCAACGGGGTGAATAAATTACGTACGAAGGACAATGCTTTCATGGTGATCACACATTACCAGAGGCTTCTCGATTATATAGTCCCCGATTTCGTTCATGTATTGTTTGAAGGCAGGATCGTTAAATCAGGGACCAAAGAACTCGCACTGGAACTGGAAGAGAAAGGGTATGACTGGATAAGGAAGGAGCAGGAGGGTAAGGGGATTGCGGGATAGCTGGATGACTGGATAGCTGGATAACTGGATAACTGGAGAACTGGATGACTGGAGAACTGGATGACTGGATAGCTGGATAGCTGGAGAACTGGATGACTGGATAACTGGAGAACTGGATAGCGGGATAGGGGATAATTGGATACAGGATAAAGGATGCAAGATCAGGATATAAGATGGAAGGTGTTTTGAAACAAAATAGTACAAAAGAATTTTTCACTGGCCTTTACAGGGAACACAGGGCTGCGATTACGGCCGGTGATTACCCTGCGCTCACGATTCAGCGCGACAATGCCATCCGCCGTTTTGAAGAATCAGGATTTCCAACGACCAAACTGGAGGCCTGGAAAAACACCGATCTTAAGGAAAGTTTTTCAAAGGAATACGATATTGTTCTGGAACCAGAGCAGGGGGTGGATGTTCAGAAGGTATTCCGCTGCAACATTCCCCATCTCGACACGGCTATCATGGGCCAGCTTAACGGCTGGTATGTATCGAAGGACGTCCCTTTAATGGAACTTGGGAACGGAATTATCATGGGCAGCCTGGCCGAGGCATTGAAAAAATATCCGGCGTTGATTGAAGCCCACCTCGGCAAGTACGCCGATTCCAATACCGACGCTTTCACCGCCTTAAATACGGCCTTTTTCCGGGATGGGGTGTTCATCTACGTTCCCGACAATGTGAAAAGCCCCAAGCCGGTCCAGATCATCAATGTGATCCACCATGACAGGAACCTTTTCCTGCAATCGCGCAACCTTATTGTTTTAGGGAAGAACAGCAGGCTTTCACTGGTCCATTGCGACGATTCATACAACCATCAGCCCTCATTTTCAAACGTGGTCACTGAGATCTACCTGGGTGAACATGCCTCCCTGGACCATTATAAGCTGCAGAACCTGAACAATGCTTCGACTTTGATCAGCTCGGTCTATTTCCAGATGGATACTGCGGCACAACTAGAATCACATTATATTTCCTTAAATGGCGGATTGCTAAGGAACAATGTGAGGCAAAGGTTCAATGGCCCTCACGGGGATACGAAGATATACGGGATCTACCTCATGGACGCCAGGCAGCATATCGACAACCAGGTATTTATCGACCATGCTTTCCCTGATTGCACCAGCGGTGAACTCTTCAAAGGGATTTTAGATGAGCATTCCAGCGGGGTCTTCAACGGCCATGTGTTGGTTGAACGAAATGCCGTGCGGACCAATGCTTACCAGAGCAATAAAAACATACTGCTTACCGAAACGGCTAAGGTGAATTCCAAGCCATTCCTGGAAATTTACAACGACGATGTAAAATGTTCGCATGGTTCGACTACCGGACAGCTCGACCAGGATGCCATGTATTACCTGAGGCAGCGCGGGATTGGTGAGGAGAGTGCCCGTATGCTTTTAATGTATGCGTATGCCGATGAGGTGATTAGTAAAATAGCCATTGACCCGCTGAGGCTAAGGATAGAGGATATGGTGAAGAAGCGCCTCCAGGGCGAGCTGCAAATATGCGAAGCCTGTGTGCTTCACTGCAACACCCCCGAGCAGCCGATGGAATTTGTGATAGATATGACGAAGTTATAAGAGCCATGAGCCAAGAGCCATGAGCGATTAGTAATTCAACATTCGATATTCATTATAATATTTTAAAATGGCTTTCAACATCTCCGACATCCGCGCCGACTTCCCCATCCTCTCCCAAACGATTTACAAGAGGCCGCTGATCTATTTCGACAATGCCGCCACAACCCAGAAGCCGCTGCAGGTCATCAATGCCATCAGTGATTATTACCTTCACGACAACTGCAATATCCACCGGGGTGTTCATTACCTGAGCGTGAAAGCGACAGAAGCTTTCGAAGAAGCCCGCAAGGAGATCAGGGAATTCATCAATGCCCCTTCAACACATGAAGTTGTATTCACCAAAGGGGCTTCCGAATCCCTCAACCTGGTAGCAGCTTCCTTCGGTAAAAAGTTCCTTGGGCCCGGCGATGAGGTCATCACCACTATCATGGAACACCATTCCAACTTCGTTCCCTGGCAGATCATCTGCGGGGAAAAGGTCGCCAGTCTTAAGGTTGCCAATATCCTGCCCGACGGCCAGCTGGACCTGGAACATCTTTATTCACTGATTACAGAGCGTACGAAGATCATCGCCCTCACCCATGTTTCCAATGTGCTTGGAACAATAAACCCCATTAAAGATATAATTGCTTTTGCTCATGCTAAGGGCATTCCCGTCCTGGTCGATGGAGCCCAGGGGGTTTCACATCTCTCAGTTGATGTGACAGATCTCGATTGCGACTTTTATTGTTTTTCGGGGCATAAGATGTACGGTCCCATGGGAATAGGGATCCTTTACGGGAAGGAGAAATGGCTTGAAGAGCTTCCCCCGTACCAGAGCGGGGGAGAGATGGTGAAAGATGTGACCATTGAAAAAACGACCTATAATGAGCTGCCATTCAAGTTCGAAGCCGGAACCCCCAATGTGGAAGGAGTAATGGGCCTCAGAGCTGCAGTGCAGTATCTGAAGAAACTGGGCATGGAAGAGATCCATGCGTATGAAGACAAACTGCTGAAGCATGCCGTTGAGCGGCTGTCGGCCATAAAGGATATGCGGTTTTTCGGGACTGCCCCTTCGAAAGCCAGCCTGGTCTCGTTCCTGGTCGGCGACATCCATCCTTTCGACGCCGGGACCATTATTGATAAAATGGGGATAGCCGTTCGCACCGGGCACCACTGCGCCCAGCCCCTGATAGATCATTTCGGCATACCCGGGACAGTGCGTGCCTCCTTTGCCTTTTATAATACCATAGAAGAAATCGACAAACTGGCCGATGCGGTGAGCCGGGTGAAAACTATGTTTAATTGAATTTCGAATTTGATGACAATCCAGGAAATTGAATCTCAGCTTGTCGATGAGTTCGCCGCCTTCGACGACTGGCTCGACAAATACGATCTCATCCTAGACATGGGGAAATCACTTCCGCCCATAGATCCCAAATACAAGACCGACCAGTTTATTATTTCCGGCTGCCAGAGCAAGGTATGGCTTCACGCCGAATACCGCGACGGCAAAGTCTATTTCACCGCCGACAGCGACGCCATCATCACCAAAGGCATAGTGAGCATGCTGGTGAGCGTGTTATCAGGCCAGACCCCCGACGCGATCCAGTCCGCAGACCTCAGCTTCATAAACCGCATCGGTTTGAATGAACATTTATCCCCAACCCGCTCCAACGGCCTCGCATCCATGGTCAAGCAGATGAAGCTGTATGCGATGGTGTTTAAGATGAAGGGGTGATCTTGATCCCGCTTGTCATTTGAAGCAATACCTGCCTTTTTCAACCATAACCAAGGGAGGAGTTTTGTGATTCTCAAAGTACTCATATCCCTCCTTCAGATTCAGCCAGAAGTCATGAAATGTTGACTGCGGATGGCTTTGCAGGTTCTGATCAGTCATCCGGAACGGGAAAATCTGCAGGTTGATCACATCCTGGCCCTTTTCAAATGCTTTGACCATAATGGTCCATATCTCCTCGATGTTTTCATTGCCCATGGCATAACATCCGATAGAAACACAGTCGCCGTGCACCATGATCTCACTGCCCGTATATTTCTTTGCCTTTTCGTAGGCGTTGGGATAGCCGATATTGAACGCCAGGTGATAGTTGCTGGCCGGGTTCATAGAAGACGGCAGGATTACATAGAAGCCCTCAGGTGCCTGGTTGTCGCCGACCCTCGTCTTTGTCCCAAGTGTGCCGGAATAATAGCAGATAGTATATATCTTAAAGAGAACGTATTGCTGGTCTTTTTTAATCCAGACTTCAAGTTCTTTGGGTTCTTTGAAGATCCTGAGAAAAACCGGGCTACCGGGCATTAGCCCCAATGAATTATCCAATTTCAGCAGTTTCTCCTGCCGACGGTTTACTGCATCTATTGATAGGGGAGAAGATGGAATCCGGGTAAAGGATTGACTTAGATTCATGAATAACAGGATTATGAGTGCAAGTCTTGCCATAGTGCAAGGAATAAAATAAGGGTCAAAAGATCGATAACATTCTTCTATACTTCGGGCAATAGAATAGTGATAATATTATATAAGTCAGTAAAAAGTTAATCACCGAGATGATCAGGGCTATCATGAAAACTCCTGACAGTATCCCTGTATAGCGGCTGAAATGAAGTATGAAACCGGTCAGATCAAACCCGAGCAAAATAGTGACCGCATTGAAGATCAAAAACAGGATGGCGATAGGAAGGAGCCCGGTGAGCATGCTTGTTAGGTCGGGCGGACTTAATTGCATATGTGATGAAATACAAAAGGCGAGTAAGAAAAATACCCAGAATGAAATTGATCCGAAATTATTTAATGCAAACACTTCCCCTGTCAGGACCAATCCGAATGAGATGGTGGAACCGAGATCCGCCATCATTTCAAAAAACCCTTTATTTGAAAGATGTTCGTTTGAAATGGTTTCCCGTATCTCATTAAAGTTTGGCAGCAGTAAAAACATTAAAAGACAAAGCAGCAACGAACCAAAGATTATCGGGCCTGCACCTATGAATAAATTCCCTGCCTTCTGGTAAAAATTACCCCTGTTATAACTATGGTTTACATAACCGAGCGAGCCATCCTGGCTGTTCGGAGCGAATAAACTGATCCCGGTGATCTTGTGCCCGAACACCAAACAAAAAAAGGCATGGCCTGCTTCATGTACAGGTGTCCCTAACCATCCTGTAAGATAAATATCCAGTTTTGGATTATTGGAATTGACAAATGCCTTCCTTGTCGACCGTGAAACGAAATATAAAATAATGCCGAAAAAGAACAGGAACCCAAAAATTGCCAGCATCTGGTAAGCAGAAGCCAGCAGGACCTTTCCAAGGTAGTCTAAAACGATATTCACGTATTCCATCCAACCACAAAGTTATGTCAATTCACTCAGGGGTTCAAACTGCCATCCCGCTTTTCCTTACCTTTGCCTTTAAAATTGCATTTTTATGGAAACCCCGGATAACATACCATATAACCCCTTCGAACAATCTGTTATCGACGCCCTGAGAAGGGTTTTTGACCCTGAGATCCCAATTAATATTTATGACCTGGGACTGATTTACAACCTCAAAATCGACATTGACCACAATGTGGAAATCCTGATGACCCTTACCACCCCTAACTGCCCCATTGCCGAAGATATGCCTGGAATGGTACAGGAAGAAGTGAGCCGGGTGGAAGGGGTCGGAAAAGTGAAAGTCGAGCTTACTTTCGAGCCGCCATGGGATATGGCCAACCTGAGCGAGGAAGCGAAAGTGGAACTTGGACTAATTTGATTATGTTTCCTTCCACCAGAAAAGCTTTTGCACCTGGCTGCGCCTTGATGCTCTATAAACCGGATCTTGCACGAAAGGTGCACCAATACCTTGTAAAAGAGATTGGTGACATGCCATTTCATAATGTCTGTTGTAAGAATGAACCTGGTCTCACTGAATTGACAGAGATCATAAACATCTGTCCGGGATGCGACAAGCGGTTCCGAACTCTGTATCCTGCTTCAACCACTATTTCTTTATGGGAGATCATAGATTCGGACCGGTATTTCCCATTTCCTGATTATGGCGGAAGACGAATGACGATTCAGGATGCGTGTCCGACCCGCGATCAGGAACGCATTCACAGGGCCATCCGCAGTCTTCTGAAAAAAATGAACATCATTATCACGGAACCTTTAAAAACAGGTTCCCGCTCAGTCTGTTGCGGCGACAGTTTCTATGGACAGCTGAGTGATGAGCAGTTGAATGCCCAGATGGAAAAGAGGGCGTCGGAAATGCCAGAAGAAGAGGTTGCGGTGTATTGTATATCCTGTGTGAATTCTATGATCATCGGGGGGAAGAAGCCAAGGTATCTGGTCGATCTGCTGTTCGGTGAAGAAACCTCTCCTTCGGTGGTAAATCCCAGAAGCTGGCATGATTTGCTGGATATTCATATTGCCCAAGCGGTGGCTGCAGGGTCCTGAGCTCTCTTAGAGTATGATGAACAGATATTTAAAGAATGATTTGAGGATCTTAGCCTTTTCTCTTCAAGACACCGATCCATAATACAGTTAGGAAAATCCTTACCTTTGCACCCGCAATTTCAATGAACCAATGACACCAGCTGTCGGACCCTTGCTCGCACACATCAACAGCCCTGAAGACCTGAGGAAACTCCGTGTTGATCAGCTGCCCCAGCTTTGCGCGGAGATCAGGCAGTTTATCATCGATGTGATCTCGCTCAACCCCGGCCATCTTGGCGCAAGCCTCGGAGCCGTGGAACTCTCGGTTGCAGTTCATTATGTTTTTGACACTCCGAACGATAAGGTCATCTTTGATGTGGGCCACCAGGCCTATGCCCATAAGATCCTGACCGGCCGAAAAGAATCCTTCCACACCCTGCGTTCTTTCCACGGTATCAGCGGTTTCCCGAAGATGTCGGAAAGCGAATACGATGCATTTGGCACGGGCCATTCATCGACCAGCATTTCTGCAGCGCTTGGAATGGGCGTAGCTTCGAAACTCCAGGGTGAAACGAACCGCCACCACGTTGCCATCATAGGCGACGGGGCAATGACCGGGGGGATGGCCATGGAAGCGCTCAACAATGCCGGCGTTTCAAATGCAAACCTCCTGGTGATCCTCAACGACAACCAGATTGCCATTGATAAAAATGTTGGAGCAATAAAGGATTACCTGGCGGATATTGTCACGTCCAAAACCTATAATAAATTCCGAGATGCGGTTTGGATGTTAATGGGGGGAGGAACGCGTTACGGCAAGAACTCACGGGCCATTGTAAAACAGCTGGGCAACGCCCTGAAAGGAACCCTGCTTAAACCCAGCGGATTGTTCGAAGCCTTTAATTTCAGGTATTTCGGACTGGTCGACGGCAACGATATTGTTCGTCTTGTGAATCTTTTAAAAGACATCAAGGAGATCAAAGGCCCAAAACTCCTGCATGTTCATACGGTAAAGGGAAAAGGTTTCGAAAAAGCCGAACAGGACCAGACGGTATACCATGCCCCGGGTGTTTTCGATAAAGAAACAGGCAAGATCAAGGAGGACAAATGCCATGGCCTGGCGCCAAAATACCAAACGGTCTTCGGCCGCACCATCATCGAACTGGCCGAAAAGAATCCTAAGATTGTCGGGATCACTCCGGCCATGGCCACGGGCTGTTCACTGAACCTGATGATGAATAAAATGCCTGAAAGGACCTTCGACGTCGGTATTGCCGAACAGCATGCCGTGACTTTCAGCGCCGGCATGGCTTCTTCGGGCATGATCCCGTTTTGCAATATTTACTCAACTTTCCTTCAGAGGGCCTACGACCAGATCATCCATGACGTGGCGTTACAGGACCTCCAGGTGGTTTTCTGCCTCGACAGGGGCGGACTTGTTGGCGAAGACGGAGCCACCCACCACGGGGCCTTTGACCTGGCTTACCTGCGCTGCATCCCCAACATGACAGTTGCAGCCCCGATGAATGAGGAGGAACTCCGGAACCTTATGTTTACCGCCCAGCTCCCGGGGAAAGGTCCGTTTGCCCTACGTTATCCCAAGGGCAGGGGAGTGATGCCTCAGTGGAAAACCACTATGAAAGAGATGAGCGTCGGCAAAGGAATAATAATCAGGGAAGGAAAAGATGTTGCCATTCTCAGTACAGGCCACCCGGGAAATTTTGTTAAAGAAGCCTGCATTGAACTTGATAAACAAGGGCTGCATCCCGCCCATTACCACTTCCCCTATGTAAAACCCCTTGATGAAGAACTTCTCCCTGAAATCTTCAAAAACTTCAAGCGTATCATTACCGTTGAAGACGGCACAGTCTTAGGCGGGTTCGGAAGTGCAATCCTGGAATTTATGAGTGAACATGGCTACACCGCCAGCGTTAAACGCCTTGGGATTCCCGATAAATTCATCGAACAGGGTAAGAATGAAGAACTCCACCATGAGTGCGGGTACGATGCGGAAGGAATTGCGGCAGCAGTAAAGAGTATGATATAGCGCAGCATTTGCGAAGCAATCGTGAACACGTAAATGAAATAAACAATTCGTGTGAACAAACCCCAGTGGAGGTGTGAAGATGCGAGCGGTAAGCTACTTCGATGATTCGCTATTCCCCTTCTCCAGCATCTTCAGCAATTCAGCAGCTTTTTTCCTTGTATGATGGCTTAGCAGGAATAACGCTCCTACCAGGATAAACGGGAAGGTAATGGTGAGAATGATGAAAAAACTCATCCAGACCGAATGGTTCATGGTATAATTTCCCCAAAAAACATAGGGCGAAAAGGCCAGGCCGAGCGACAGGAAAATAATACCACCTATATTCTCCCATTTCCAGGCAATGACGAGCAAAATGATCAGTACAAACGAAGGGATCATATGCATCAGCCAGTCAAGGATCTGTGTTTTTAAAGGCAATCCAGCCTGGAAGGCATCCAGTGAAAATACGCTTACAAAAAGGATGGCAGCAATCGCGAGGACCCTCGGGGCCCAGAAAAGAAGCAATACTGATCTCATAATTATCGGATTAGGTTGAATTTACTGTAATGATTTAACTGCTTGAGATCGCCGGCATCTTTAAATCGTATTTCCTGTCGGTCATCAGCTTCAGCATGAAATCGGCAACATCGGCACGGGGAATGGATCTCGAAGTGGGAATGTCCTCATTGATCCTGTACTGGCCCGTCTTGGGCGAATCGGTAAGCCCCACAGGCCTTATGACCACCCATTCGGCTTTACTTTGTTTAACAACCTCAAGCTGGCGTTTCTTATCAACAAATACATGCTTCAGGAAAAGGGGCATGAAGATCTTGCCGAACCAGAACCCGGAATCATTTCCAAGCACGCCGGCCGACGACATGCAGATGAACCGTTTCACCCCGCATTCTTCCATGGCCTGCAGAATCAGCCTTGTAGCATCGGAAAGAACCGTGTTTGGTTTGTTTTTATCTATCCCGAGGGTGCACATTACCACATCACAGCCCTGCACCGCCTCTTTTATCTTTTTGTAATCCCCCAGGTCTCCTTCGATGACCCTGATGTTTTTGTGGGTTATTGTGACCTTGTCGGCCCGGCGTGTGTACGCGGTTACCTCATGCCCCTGGTTCAGGGCCTGAAAGGTGAGCATTAGCCCGGTCCTGCCGCTTGCGCCAAATATTGTTATCTTCATCCTGCAAAGTTACGAAAATTTGATGGCCGCCGGGGAAGAAACTCCGGCCCCCGCACTCTTGCAATTGAAAATCTTTCTATTTTTATCAAAAATTAAGCTTGTCTTTTTCCGACCTTTTCAGAAAGAAACCTATAGGACTGATCCTTAACGATGCCGCCGGGTATGAGCGGGATTCGGGAGGGCTCAGGCGCAGCCTCACGGTATTTGACCTCACTGCCTTAGGCATCGCAGCCATTGTAGGTTCGGGGATCTTTGCAACGATAGGAGGCGCCGCAGCATCAGGAGGTCCGGCTGTTGCACTCTTGTTTATCTTCACAGCCGTAGCCTGCGGTTTTTCTGCCCTTTGCTATGCTGAATTTGCATCGGTGATCCCGCTGAGCGGAAGCGCATATACATACGCCTACGCAAGCTTTGGCGAACTCTTTGCATGGATCATCGGCTGGGACCTCATCGTTGAATATGCAATCGGGAACATAGCGGTAGCTATTTCATGGTCTGATTATTTCTGCTCCCTGATGAGCGGAATGGGTATCCATATTCCCGAATTTATTTCAACCGACTATGTTACAGCTTTCAGGGGGTATAATGAAGGGGCTGCAGCCATTGCCCACGGCAGCAGCCTGGCCCAGCTGACACCCGTTATCCAGAAATCCTACCTGGCCTGGGTGAATTCCCCTGTGCTCGGTGGATTGCACCTGGTCGCCAACGTCCCTGCATTTGCCATTGTAGCGCTTATATCAGTGTTGGTTTATATAGGGATATACGAAACCAAGGTGGTCGGCAATTCCATGGTGATACTTAAAGTAGTTGTGTTGCTGCTAATCATCGCAGTGGGTTCCTTCTATATCAAGCCCTCCAACTGGTCTCCTTTTGCCCCTCACGGCCTTACTGGAGTGCTTAAAGGTGTGTCGGGGGTGTTCTTCGCGTATATAGGTTTCGATGCCATCTCAACCACTGCCGAAGAATGTAAAAATACCCGCCGGGACCTGCCCAGGGCTATTATTTACTCCCTCATCATTACAACCCTGCTCTATGTCATGATCAGCCTGGTGCTTACAGGAATGGTAAATTATTCTGAACTTGGTGTGGGAGATCCGCTTGCTTATGTGTTCGAACGCATCCACATGGGCAAGTTTGCAGGATTTATCTCACTCGCCGCCATCATTGCCATGGCCAGCGTGATACTGGTATTCCAGGTGGGCCAGCCGAGGATCTGGATGAGCATGAGCCGCGACGGACTTTTACCTAAGGCTTTTTCAAGGATACACCCGAAATTCCGCACCCCCGCTTTTGCAACGGTAGTAGCCGGGCTCCTTGCATCCATACCCTCCCTGTTTATGAACTTCACCGAGATAACGGATCTTACGAGCATAGGCACCCTGTTTGCTTTCGTACTGGTAAGCGGTGGAGTGCTTATCCTTAACCCCAGGGGGAGAAGAGAAAAGGATGCACAGTTTGCCCGCACTATTCGTTACACTGGTGGTGTGAGTGATGATGTTGGAGCGAGGCAATTTGCACAAGCGGCCTTGGGCGCAGCGAAGCAAACCCCAGCCGCGGTGCAAGATTGCAAGCGACAAAAGAAAAATGAGAATTCCAGAGAAATCGCCACCAAAGGCTTCCACGTCCCTTACATCAACTCACGCTATGGCCTCCCTCTCGTCTGGGCCGGGATTGGGGTAGTGTTATACTACTGGAACCCGCCTGAACTGAAAGAACTCGGCAGGCTTATCAACTTTACCTTCGACCGGGATGACCTTCCCCTGTTCCTGTTCATTATTGCTGCAGTGGCCCTTACCTTCCTGGGGATAATAAAAAAACTCTCACTGATCCCTGTCCTCGGACTGCTCTCCAGCCTATTCCTCATGGTCCACCTTGGCTTCACCAACTGGATGAGGTTCATTGTATGGCTGCTCATCGGTATGACCATATATATCCTGTATTCGCGTAAGCACAGCCATCTCCGGCACCCGGAATCGGTGAACCGGGAACCGGAAACCGGGAACAGTAAATCGTAAATGTCTATGCCTGTCACCGAAATCATCGTTATTATCGTAGCCGGGGTCTTCGTCGGATTCATTAACACCCTCTCGGGCGGGGGATCGGTGATCAGCCTTTCCCTGCTGGTAATCCTTGGCCTGCCCGCCGGGATTGCCAATGGCACCAACCGTATCAGCATATTCTTCCAAACGCTTTCTTCGGTGGGAAGCTTCACAAAACAAAAAATGTTCACCGACCTCAGGCCCGTCTGGCTTGGTATCCCGGCAACCATAGGATCGGTATTCGGCGCATATCTTGCGGTTGATGTGAACGGGAAAGTCATAGAGATCGCGATGATACTAGCGATGATACTGATGGCTTTTTTCCTGTTCTACAAGCCTGACCGCTGGCTTAAGGAAAACCCGGCCTTGCTGCAACGTAAACTCAGGTGGTGGCAGTTTGCGATCTTCTTCGCCGTGGGATTTTACGGTGGTTTCATCCAGGTAGGCGTCGGGTATTTCCTGCTCATGGCCCTGGTGCTGGGAACCGGCTACGACCTGGTAAAAGCCAATGCGGTGAAAAACCTGATCGTGTTTTTTTATGCAATCTTCGCACTGGCGGTCTTCGTGATCAACGGACAGGTCCACTACATGTACGGACTTTTGCTGAGCGCCGGAAGCGTGGTTGGGGCGCTCATCGCCTCTTACTTCGCCGTTAAAAAAGGAGCCGGTTTTATCAGGGCGGTCATCATCCTTTCGATCATTTTGACGGTATTACAGATCAGCGGACTGATCAACTTCACACATCTTCTGAAAAGTATTTTATAAGACGTTAAGCCTATGAAAAGGTCTGTATTTCTGTTTGTTTTTTTACTGGCGGGCGGATGGCTGTTTGCCCAGGTCAATCCTGCAACCGCTGTTTCAACCAACCCGGTAAACAAGCGCTGGGTCCTTGTAATCCACGGGGGTGCCGGGGGTCCGGTAAAAGGTACAATGAAACCGGAGAAGGAAAAGCAATATACCGATTCCCTGAACAAAGCCTTAAAGATAGGGGCAGGGGTTTTATCATCGGGAGGCAGCAGCCTCGATGCTGTTGAAGCCGTGATCAGGTTCATGGAAGATTGCCCCCTTTTCAATGCAGGAAAGGGAGCCGTGCTTACCGAAGACGGGAAAGCCGAACTTGACGCTTCCATCATGGATGGAAAAACAGGGAAGGCCGGGGCAGTAGGTTGCGTGACTACTATAAAAAATCCGATTTCTGCCGCCCGGACGGTCATGGATAAAAGCGAGTATGTATTGCTGGTTGGAAACGGGGCTGAAACCTTTGCCAAAACAATGGGCCTGCAAATCGTTGACCCTTCGTATTTTATTACGCCCGAGAGGCTTGAAGCCTGGAAAGAGGCTAAACAGAAAATCCCGCCAGGGCAACCCGCTCCCTCATCCGCCGACAAAGAAAAAAAAGGAACTGTCGGTTGTGTAGCTCTGGATACATATGGAAACCTGGCAGCAGGTACATCCACCGGCGGGCGGATGATGAAGATGAGCGGAAGGGTAGGCGACAGCCCTATCATAGGGGCCGGTACGTATGCCGAAAATAATTCCTGCGCGGTTTCCTGCACAGGGCATGGTGAGTTTTTCATCAGGAACTCTGCGGGGTTTTCAGTTTCTGCACAGATGCTTTATGCACACAAACCTTTAAAGGAAGCCGCTGATTTTGTGATCTTCGATATACTGAAAGCAAAGGGAGGGGAAGGCGGACTTATTGCCCTTGACAGGGAAGGGAACATAGCCATGCCCTTCAGTTCAAATGCGATGTTCAGGGGGACTGTTTCTGCCGGGGCCCCGGCGGAGGTCAAGATATATTAAAGGGATAAAAAAAGCCGGGCGTTTTCACGGCCCGGCCTTATCGGATCAGTTAATATTGAGTTTAGGGCAGGAACAGATAGAGGGTTCCGCTGTTGCCGTTCTTATACCAGTCGACTTTGTATTTGACCGGGCAATCATCATTGGTTACAGGCTGGTTATTGGAGTCGTATCCGAAGGTGAGGGTCGCTCCTTTGCTGTCGGCGGGGATCATCATCTTTTTCTGTCCCGAGCATGGGTCAAACCCGCAGACCTGCCTGTGAACAACCGACTGAAGGATCTGGATGTAGAACTGTTCGTTGTTCCTGTTGATTCCCCACAGAACGAGGTTGTCATAGCCATCAGCTGAACCAAAACCGTCGATCGTCATAACCAGGTTCGTGTTAACCTTTGTAAAGGTGACCTGGCGGCGAACATTCCAGAATTTTGTGGTACTGTCGCTAAAAATCACATTCATATATCCCGAGTCTTTAGTTGTAACGAAAGTCCTGTATTGCGGGATCATAAAGATAAGGCCGCCGCTTACGTTCACTAAGGTCTTACGGCCGTTAAGGGTAACTGATTTTCCTGATTTAACATGGGTGACATGGAAATTGATGTATTTATAAGTTATGGCTGCTCCGGCCTGCCACCACTTCGTGCCTAGATGTTTGGTGATCTCAACCTGTCCTGTGCGGATGAGGTTTCCCCTGCAGTTAGCGCCGTTGTATGTTATGTAATAGGTCATGGTGTCACTTGCAATGGACATGGAGTCTACAGTTGCATGGCATGGCAGTAATTCCGTCGATTTCAGCCCGCCGTTACCCGAAAGGACGGTGTTGATATCGTTTAGGGCCTCATCTGATGCGGAAGTTACCTGGTTTTCATCGTTGGCAAGGTTCTGGATGGAACTTGTGTTTGGATTATCAACAGAGCTTTTTGATTTCTGGCAGGATGTCAATCCGAAGAAAGCGGTAAGGACAAGAGCAAGACTTAAGGTGAAGATTCTCGTTGTTTTCATGTTGGTATGTGTTAAGGTTAGTTTTAGCTTTTGTTAATTATACACGGATGTTTGATCGTACCCTGATGCCTGTATTAAAAATGTTCATTTTCCTGCGATCACCGACAACTCATTCACCGAACAAACACCGAAGAACCCTACGGCTCCGGAACTCAGGTTTGTAGAAACATTCGCCGCGGCTGTAGGGAACAATCCGCCCTGCCAGCTGGTTTCAAGAAGCATTTCGCGAACAAATTCCGCATGCGCGGGAGCGAGGGAGTATCTTCTTTGCGTGATATTGGTTCCCCTGGGGAATGAGACCTGTTCCACCACCGGGGCAAAGACCTCGCTCACATCCAGGGTCGGGAGGGTATAAAACAGCATCCTTGCCTTGCATTTGCTTGTATCGGCATGCTCATACCCGGGGACTTTGGTCCAGTCGAGCAGTATTTCCCACATCGCCGGTTGGGTGCTGCTGAAGGCGCTGGCAACGTAATCAATGTGGTATAACGTATCCTTATCGTTTTGTGTACACATCAGCTGGGCGAATGTCGTACCTGGTATCATGGATGCCTTGGCCGAATAAACCGAGCTCCCGCTATAGATATTCAGGGTATACGTTTTGTTCGGGAGCGCCATAAAGCTTGAAGGGGTTTTGTATCTTCCGCTTCCTGAGGGATCCTCCGTTAGTGTCCAGTTCGAGTCGGCCGTGAAGATCAGTACCGTTGCACCGCTTAAAGGAATTGCAGGATCGTTCAGTGCGTTTACGGGATGGTTGATCACGATGGTCTGGGCTTTCCGCTCGGAAGTAAGAATGCCGTCCACAGCGATGAGGTTTGGGTCCACCCCGGGCATATTCCATACGGTTTGCTTGACGCAGGATGCCATCAGAACAAATAAAACCAGTATTATCAATGTCCTCTTCATCAGAATTTAAATTGATAATTGATGGATGGAATGATCCCTGCTACCGAAAGAGTGGTCGGGACAAGCTGGTACCCGCCCTGCAAATTCGTGGGTACTACCAGGTTGCCGTTACTGTCCATCATGCGGTTGAAGCTCAGAGAAAACGGGTTATACCGTCCGTAAGCATTGTATAATGTAAGGATGAGGTTTTGCTGAAAACGTTTTTCTGGTTTGCTGATGCGGTAAGTCACGGAAAGATCGAGGCGGTGATAATCGGGTAGCCTGCTGTTATTCCTTGCTCCGTAAACGGGAACCGAATAACCGTTATTATAATAGAACCCCGTAGGTGTGGTTATGGGGCTGCCGGTATGATAATACCAAACGGCCGAAAAAGCCCAGTGCCGGTGATTGTCGTAGGACAGGTTGATGCACACATCGTTCGGACTGTCGAAATTCGAAGGATAAGGCTCGCTGTTGTTGACCGAATTGGTTTGCACAACCGACCTGGACCATGTGTATGATATCCAGCCGGTAAGCCTGCCTTCCGATTTCCTGAGCATGAGCTCCAGTCCGTAAGCCCAGGCTTTGCCGAAACGGAGCTCGCCTTCAATGAGAGGATTATACAGTAGGTTGGCATGGTCTTTATAATCCAGGTGGTCGGTGTAAGCTTTATAAAAAATTTCGGCGCTGAATAACAGCCTTTCCCGGGAGAATTTCTGGTAACACCCGAGGGCCCACTGGTCGGCTTTCTGGGCAGGGATATCGGGCCCGCAGGGAACCCAGACATCCAGGGATGTAAACGGCCCGGTGGAATTCGACAGCTGCTGTATGAACTGGGTATTCCTGGAATACCCGAACTTCAGCGAGGTCTTTTCTGTGATATTGTAAATAATGCTCAGCCTCGGTTCAGGGCTGAAATAGGTGTAGTAGCAAATGTTTTGTTTGTACTTTGCCGAATCTATGAGCTGGTAGTTGGCGTCGAAAGAATATACCGTCGTGGGGCCGAAATCCTGCCAGAGGGGCAGTCTTAGCCCGTATTTCAAAACGAGATGGTTCCCTATCTTTTGTTCATTCCCGAGATACAGATCATATTCCATCGAATGGTACTTAGGCACGACGGTGCCGGCCGAGGTCGGGCTTTTATCTTCCCCTTTGTTCAGGTTACCCGGGTTTGACTGGTAATTCGTCACTTCCATGCCTGCACGAAGGGTGTTGCCGGAGTTCAGGAACCATGTAAAATCCGATTTAAGGCTGATGTTTGAAATCGAGGAGGTCCAGAAACTTTGCTGCTTTTCACTGGTGTACAGGTAATAGTTGTACCTGCTGTAATTCAGGGTGGTGTTTGAAAAAAGCTTTTTATTGAAGACATGGTTCCAGCGGGCCGTTCCCAGGATATTGTTCCAGCTTATGCCGAATGTGCGGTAGGCCGATGCATTGACCCGGCTAAAATCATCACGGCCGGTATAAAAGGTGATGTAGAACCTGTTGTTGTCGTTTGCTATGAAGTTCAGCTTGGCATTGATATCATAAAACTGGATATTGAATGCAGGCTGGTCATTCAGGAGGTAATTAAGCCAGTTCAGCGTGGAAAGGCGGCCGGAGATAAAAAAGGAGGCATGGTTTTTCCAGATTGGGCCTTCTATGGAGATATTGGAAGCATATGGCCCCAGGTTGCCGCTGAAACCAAAGCGTTTCATATTTCCTTCCCTGGCCTTCACATCCACCACCGAACTCAGTCTTCCCCCGAAACGGGGCGGGAAATCGCCCTTGTAAACCTGGATATCATTCACCGCATCCGGAGAGAGGGCCGAAAAAAATCCGAACAGATGCGATGGATTGTAAATCGGCGTTTCATCCAGCAGCAACAGGTTCTGGTCACTGTTGCCACCCCTCACATAGAAGAACGAGGACCCGTCACCGTATGAGCGTATACCGGGAACGGCCTGGAGGGCTTTGAGGATATCGGGGGCGCCGGCAAATCCCGGCAGGCTGGCCAGGGTTTTGTTAGAAAAATTAAAATCGCTCAACTGGCTCCGCCGGATGTCGGATGCCGTTTCTTTTGGCTTCACCTCGACTTCTTTTATATCAAGCCTGGCTTCCTCCATCTCTTTGCTTATTCTCTGATCACTCTTTAAATCCAGTTCTTCTTTGATCTCCCTGAAGCCCAGGAAGGAATAATCCAGCACATAGCTGCCTTCGGGAAGTGTCAGCGAATAAAACCCGTACGAGTTCGTATTGGTGCCGTAAGCTGTCCCGCTGGCGTAAACATTGGCCCCTATGAGCACCTCACCGCTGCTCTTTTCCCTGATATAACCGCTTATGGTTATATGGCGGAGGGTTTTTGCGTGCTCTTCCTGGGGAGGAATCAGGCCGGCAGCGGGAGCTTTAAGCACCACCTGGTCCTCAAGCTCAAAAAAAGTAATGCCTGCAGGCTTTAAAATAGCATCGAGGACTTCCTTCAGTGGCTTCTTACTGCAGTTTATGCTAACGGTTTTATCGGCGGGGATGCTTTGAGGATTGTACGAAAAGTTAATGTTGCCTTCAACGGATATTGCTTTAATGGCATCGGGCAGGGGCTTGTTTTTTATATGTATGCTGATGGGCTTGTCGAGGATCTGGGCGTTTGCATTGAATGCCAGGGTTAAGCATAGCAAAAGCAGCAGAGACCTGATTTCTGTTATCTGTCTTGATATTTTTTCTCTTCTGGGGTTTATCTGCATCCTTTGCCGGAGATTTCCACCAAAGATCCGGAATTCCTGATATTTACATCTAACGTTGCTTTGATAACGTTTAGTACAGATTCAAGGGATTGATTGTCAAAAGTTGCAGTAAGGCGGCAGTGGGCCAGGGCCGTATCGGTTATACGGATATCGGCCTGGTAAACCTTGCATAAGGTGGCAACCACTGAAGAAAGAGGATCGTTGCTGAAAGTGATCCGGCGGGTCTTCCAGGCCATGTAGTTGGCATCCTGGTTGGTGTTTATGAGGATCTGGCCCCCATGGATAACGGCTCTTTCACCCGGGTTCAGCACCCTGGCCTGGCCGGACTGGTTCTCAAAGTAAAGTTCAACTTTGCCTGTGGTCAGCACCAGCTCGAAATCCCCGTTCAGGGAATGTGTATTTATGTAAAATGAAGTTCCTTTCACTTCAACCCTGATCCCGTCGGTAGAAATGATGAATGGTTTTGATGCATTGTGTGCCACATCGAAATAGGCTTCGCCTTCAAGGCTTACGGCCCTTTTCTTCCCTTTGAATGTTTCGGGGTATTTAATTACCGCTCCTGTATTAAGTTCGACCGTTGAACCGTCGGGCAGAAAGGCTTCCATACGGCCGGTATTGGCGGCAAGTTCTTTGATAACAGGCCTGTTGAGATAACGGAAAAGCAGGAATGAAGGGAGGGCCAGGATCAGGAGCACAGCTGCGGCCCGCAGGAGAAAGCGTGAAATGGTGAGATGGTGAGATGGTGAGATGCTGATTTCTATGTCACGATCTTCGGGGGCAAAATGGTCTTCAAATTCATCATGATCTTTAACCATCCCCGCCCGCTTTTGAAACTCTTCCCATTCCAGATCAATATTTGCAGCCTCGGCAACACGAATTTCCTCTGAAGCCATCCATGAATATTGCGACTCCCTGAAACACTTTTCATTTTCAGGATCCGCTTCAACCCATGACGAGAGCGCACTGACCTCGTCAGGTGTTGCTTCCCCGCTGAAATACTTCACAATGAGCTCTTCAAAATATGTAGGATCTTGTTCCATGATTACTTGTTATACACCTGAACACTCGTTTACCCTGATACTATATTAAAAAAAGATCAATTCCGTTTTATCCTGGTCCTGAGATGCGCCAGGGCCTTCGACATCTGGGTCTCAACAGTTTTGACAGAGATCTGCAAATGGTCTGCGATCTGCTGGTATTTCATCTGCTCAAAACGATTCAGCCGGAACACTTCCCTGCATTTTTCAGGAAGTTCCTCAATGGCATTATGCACCTGACGGCTGAGCTCCCTGAATTCAATCTGATCGTATTCTTCGGCTGAAGGAATGGGGAGAAGCCCTCCGAGGCTGAGCAAAGTCCCTGAGAAACGCTTGTTGTCGCGGAGATAATTCAGGCAGCGGTTCCTTACCGATGCCGAAAGGTAGGATTTGACTTCCCGTTCCGGATCTATGCTTTCACGTTTCTCCCAAAGGTTGATGAAGGCTTCCTGGACTATTTCTTTCGCAGCTTCCTCTTCCTTAACATAGCTGATGGCAAAGTACAGCATGCCTTTGTATTCACTGCGAAACAAAAATTCAAACTGGGATCTGGATAATCCGTGTTCCGGGTTCATAATTCTATGTTCTCAACGCGTCTGAGGCAGGTTCATTATGCCTTATCCCTGCTGGTTAGTATATTCCTGTACCTCGTTATACACATAATCGAGGATTACCCCTGACTGCCTGAACATTTCTTCACTTTCCATGCTGTCGTGGTATTTTCTTTCGCATACCACGCGTTCTATTCCGCAGTTGATGATGAGCATGGCACAGGTGCGGCAGGGTGTCATCCTGCAATAAATGGTGGCACCCTGAAGGGAGATGCCAAGACGCGCTGCCTGGCATATTGCATTTTGTTCGGCATGGACGGTTCGCATGCAATGCTGGGTGATGCGGCCGTCATCATGATGGACTTTCTTCATCAGGTGGCCTATTTCGTCGCAATGCTTCAGTCCCCTGGGGCTGCCCACATAGCCGGTTACAAGTATCTGTTTGTCGCGGGAGATCACGCAGCCGCTCCGGCCCCGGTCACAGGTTGCCCTGGTGGCTACCGTGTTTGCAATTTCCATAAAATACTGGTCCCAGGTTGGTCGTATGTAATGCTGCTCTTCCATATCAGATCTTTTTTAAGATTTCTTCCACCCCGGTATACAATTCCTCCCTGGTCCCGTTATTTGTGAGCACGAAATCGGCCATGCGTATACACTCCCTGATGTTCTGCATATTCGGATCGGTGGAAGTCATTTCCCTTTCTTCGTTTTGTGTGAAAGTAGCAAAAGAAACATTATCGGTCTCCGACTTCCTTTCAAGTATGCGTTCGAACCTTACCTTCGGATCGGCATCTATAGCCAGGAGGTAAAAATCACCCTTTGCCCTCAGTGAAGAGGCCTCACCGGGGGTCCTTACGCTTTCAATGATGCAGTTTTCGCCGCTTCCCGCTGCCTGCTCATACAAGCAATCGACGACATAAGAAGGGCCGTAAGTTTTCCTCAGCCTGTTGCCAAGCAAAAACATGCTGTCACGGTTTTCGGGCATCCCTTCCACACGGATCAACTCAAGCAGGAAACCACGAACTGAAAAATGTTTAAATCCCCTTGATTTCTCAAGATATTCAACGACTGTCCCTTTTCCGGCCCCTAAAGTTCCGGTAATTCCGATGCATACCATATCCCCGGGAAATGTTAATTTTGCTTCCGCGAAAGCAAAATTACAAATTATAACGAAGTCATCCGTCGTCATAACATTATTATCATGAATACCTTGTACCCCTTAAAATTCAAGCCATTGTTCCGGGAGAAGATATGGGGCGGGCAAAAGATGAAATCTTCACTGGGGCTGAATATTGCTCCCCACACTGATACAGGGGAAGCCTGGATGCTTTCGGGCGTGCCCGGGTCCCAGACTAAGGTGGCGAATGGATTTTTGAAGGGCAATGAGCTGAACGAGCTTCTTGAAATATACATGGATGAGCTTGTTGGAGAAAAGAACTTTGCAAAACATAAAGAAGAGTTTCCCATCCTGGTCAAATTCATCGATGCCAACGACTGGCTCTCGGTGCAGGTTCATCCTGACGATGCCCTGGCGTCTAAACGCAAACTGGGAGGCGGCAAGACCGAAATGTGGTATGTACTGGATGCCGTTCCTGGAGCCCAGCTGATCTCAGGTTTTAACAGGAAGATCAGCAGGGATTTTTATACCAGGAATGTAAAGGAAAAAACCCTTGGCAACATCCTGAATTTTGAAACGGTTGGGAAAGGAGATGTTTTTTACATTCCGGCCGGGAGGGTCCATGCGCTTGGCCCCGGCATCCTTCTTGCCGAGATCCAGCAGACATCCGACACCACTTACCGGATTTATGACTGGGACCGCGTCGACAAGGAAGGCAAAGCAAGGGAAATGCATACTGAACTTGCACTTGATGCGATTGATTTTACTGTGCCCCAATCGTACCGCACAGGGTATGCAGCATCGGAGAACCATACCGTCAGCCTGGTTCAATGCCCATACTTCATGACAAACCTGCTTGATTTCAACCTTCCCATCGTCAAGGATTATTCCGAAATCGACTCCTATGTCATCTTTATTTGCCTTGACGGTGATGCTGAAATCGCCTCTGTATCGGGAAAAGAAAGTATAACTAAAGGGGAAGTCCTGCTGATCCCGGCATTCCTTGACAAGATCGCACTTTTCCCTCGCCCTTCCTGCAAGATACTGGAAGTGTACAATGTATAAAAAAAATGTACTTTTGCACCTGTTAATTTAATCACACTACATACATGAAAAAAGCAAGCCTGCTCTTTATCTTTCTCTCAGTTCTGGTAATAACCTTCGCACAGAGTGATGACGCTTCAGCCAAACGCAAAACCATCCCACAGGTCAATATCAAGGATGTTTACGGGAATGTTTTCAATACTGCTAACATTGAGAATGGAGGCAAACCGGTCATCATCGATTTCTGGGCAACCTGGTGCACTCCATGCAAACGTGAACTGGATGCAATTAACGATGTTTTTGATGATTGGGTGAAGGAGACCGGGGTAAAACTGTATGCAATTTCTGTTGATGATCCGAGATCATCTTCCCTTGTGAAACCATACGTTGACGGTAAAGGATGGTCATACACAATCCTTCTCGACCAGAATTCCGATCTTAAACGCGCCATGGGCGTTGGCCCGATCCCGATGACCTTTGTCCTGAACGGGAAAGGAGAAATCGTTTGGAGCCATACCACCTTTGCCCAGGGTAATGAAAACGATATCATCGAGGTTATCAGGAAAATTGTAAAAGGAGAAGCAATCAAATAATCAGGTATTATTAAAAACCTATAACATTGAAAAAAATTATACTGCTTTGTATTGGGATGGCAGCTGTTGGATTATTCCCCGCTCGTTTACCTGCCCAGGATTTCCTGAAGAATGCCCAGATCACCGGGTCTTTCCAGGCTGATGCCGCACTGTACCAGACTGATGCCGCAATGGGGATCAACAGCCAGTCGCTGAACGGACAACCCATCAGGATGAACGGCTTTACCGAAGTGAATTATGAATACAAGAATTTTTATGCCGGGATGAGGTTTGAGGCTTACCTGCCTCCCCTTTTAGGATACGACGCACAATACCAGGGAGCCGGCGTGCCATACTGGTATGTCAAATACAAGAACGACCTTCTTGAGATCACGGCGGGTAACTTTTATGAACAATTTGCACAGGGCATGACTTTCAGGACATACCAGGACTGGACTCTTGGTTATGACAATTCCATGCGGGGGCTCAGGGTAAAATTCATGCCGTCGAAAGGGATCACAATTACCGGAGTCTATGGATTCCAAAGAACTTTCTGGATCCCGTATCAGAATAATAACCGGGGCATTGTCAAAGGGCTTGACGCAGATTTTAATCTCAATGATATCTTCAATGCCCTTGCGAACGCAAAGCTGAAGATCACCCTCGGGGGAAGTTTCGTAAGTGACTACCAGGCCGGTAAAACGATGATCTATCCCGTTGGTGACAAGGTCTATACTTTTAATCTTCCCGAAAATGTAGCTTGTTACGGAGGAAGGCTTAACCTGAACTATGCTGGTGTGAATTTTTACTCCGAATATGCCCATAAGATCAACGACCCATCACAGATGAACGTATACATCTATAAACCGGGTAATTCAATATTGTTTGATCTTTCATATTCGAGGAAGAATTTCGGAGTGGAGATCAAATCGAAATGGATTGACAATTTCAGTTATAAATCGAACCGGAGTTATACGATCAACGGCCTCGACATCAATTATCTCCCGGCCATCAACAAGGAACATACCTATGCCCTTGCCTCGATGTATCCTTATGCAACCCAGACTACGGGTGAAGTCGGTATTGCTGCGGGGGTAATGTATACTATTCCAAAGAATACCAAGCTCGGAGGTAAGAACGGACTCACCATAGCCGTGGATTTTTCGCAGGTTAATTCGATAAAGAAAACGCCCGTAAATGATACTACGCCCATCGGGCAATCAGGCACACTGGGCTATGCCACGAACTTTTATTCTGTTGGCAACGAGGTTTACTGGCAGGAAACACAGGTGGAGATTAGTAAGAAATTCGGTAAAAAAGTAAAGGGAATTTTCGATTACCTATACCAGACCTATAACAAAGCCGTAGTACAGGGCCATCCTGAAGATCCCCTGATCTATTCACAGATCGGTATTGCCGATGTCACTTACAATGTCAATAAAAAATTATCGCTTCGCTGGGAACTCCAGGGTTTGTGGACTAAACAGGATAACGGTAACTGGGCTGCAGGCCTGATGGAAATTACAATTTCACCCAAATGGTTCTTTTCGGTCAGCGACCAGTGGAACTACGGTAACTCGGATGCAAGCAAACAACTTCATTATTATAATGTTGCTGCCGGATTTGTTTATAATACATCGAGGATCCAGCTTTCCTGGGGAAGGCAGCGTGAAGGGATCATTTGTGTAGGCGGCGTATGCCGCTACGTGCCGCAGTCCAGCGGGCTGACGCTTACCGTTACCAGCAGTTTTTAATTTTAATGATAATCAAAGGCGATATGAAACTATTCAGAATTCTGCTTCCTGTCCTGTTATTGTGCAGCTGGATCATTACTTCCTGTGATAAACTGGATCCTCCCTATGCAGCCGTGAAGACTCAATATGATACCACCAATAAACCGTTTGTCCTGCTTGAGGAATATACCGGGCATAAATGCAATAACTGTCCGCTTGCAACTCAAAAAGCCCATAAACTGGCCGATTACTATGCTGGCAGAGTGATCGTCATGGAAGTGCATGCCACAAACCTTGCCGATCCTGATCCGAAATACACCCTGGACCTCAGGACCCCTGAAGGTGCTCAATGGTGCACTGATTTCTCAATTGGTTATGTCCCCAGGGCCCTGGTCAACCGCACCCCGGTCGGAGGCAGTTATCCCGTGAATTCCGACCAGTGGGCAGCTGCCATTGAGCTACAGATGCTCAAGGCTGTTAAAACAGGAATTTCGGCCCGGTCAACCTATAATAACGACACAAAAGAGATCACTGCCGATGTGACTGTAAGGTTCAGGAGAAAGCTCAGCTCAAGCGCAGGCATCAACCTGTACATCCTGGAGGATAGTATTGTTGGACTGCAGTCCAATAAGGATACCGCTGCAGGACCTACACCTGAAATCAATCCTTATTATTTCAACGAAACCTTCAGGGCTTCCATGAACGGTACCTACGGTGAGCAACTCACAGCCAGTGTCGATACCACGATAACCTATACCTATACGAAAAAATTCACGGTCACCAATAACGATTGGGATCCCACCCAACTCTGGCTTGTTACAACCATAACGGACCCCGCGACTTCAAGCGGGGAGATTATAGGAGTAAAGAAGGTTAAGATTTCAATCCTGGGACGATAGGGAGTCTGATCCTTGCAGTGACTCCTACCTGCCCAGGATCACTTTTTTTATCTCAGTGCTGCTTTCGGTCTGAATCCTGCAGAAATACATCCCGGGTGCCAGGTATGCTGCGTCAACACTTATAAACTGCCTTCCGGCCTCCAGGCCCGGGTGATTCATGATGAGCACCCTGTTCCCGTAAGTATCGAAAAGGCTGACGATGACATTTCCTTGTTTTTCTTCATCAACAGCTACGGTGAACTTTGAACTAAAGGGATTCGGATAAACCGAGATGGATCCTTCAGACGCTTTTTCACCAGTCCCAACAGGAGCAATGAACTGAATGCTGTCGATCAGTGGCTTGCGATTTTGCCTGGTAATTACCAGGCGAGCATAGCAAGGTGAGGGAACGGCAGGAAAATTCAGAATTGCAATCCCTGTTGAATCAACACTCTTCACATCGAGAATGGTGCTGTCGTTGAGGGAGAGGGACACATACGACAAGGGCTCGGTTGTTATGCTCAGGCTTGTCATACTAACCGGCAAGGTATGCCCGAATCCGGCCTGCAGGGCGGGCGGGATCGAATAATAGATGCTCAGTGAGGGATCCCCCATCAGGCAGTATGTTTGCCAGTAGTAAAGCTTCATGCCTGAATTGGATTCTTCCACTGCCAGGCATCCGCCCTGTACCATCTGTCCCATGGTCACAAAATACTCCGGCAGGGATTCGCCATGGTCATGGAAAGTCCGGTCATATGCACCAATATGATCAGCCTCATATGGAGGATGGGTTGAAATGGGAGTCTTATATCCGCAAGCCCACCAGTAATCTTCATCCCAGTAGGAATAATCGGAGCAGCCGATATAACCCAAAGCTCCCTTATTGGCTGCCCGGGTTATTTCCTTGGAGAAACAGTTCACACTGAAATTAGCCGCTTTACAGCAGTTCCCGATCATCAGGGGGTATTTATGGGCGTTCTGCAACGATGCAATGTTAGCGATCTGCAAAGAAGGGTCAGCCCATCCCGATTCGCTTCCATGGGCTGTATAGTTTGCAAATCCAACCCCGTTTGAAATATTCTGGCGTATATTCAAGGCATAATTTGCACTAATGGGTTCGGGCTGAAGGTAGGTGTGGGATAAGATATTGTGGGCCGTGTTAAAGTAATTTTCCGTTCCATAATTGATCTGCCCGTTCCCATACAATGGACCGTTAGTCGCATCAGCACCCGCCACCATCACCGCCTCCCCAAGGAAATCATCGGAAGGCATGGTGTATTGCTCATATTCGAGAGTCTTGTCTATATAAGCATTCAGCTGTTCGGTGTTCTGGGCCGCAAACCTCCCGTAGGTTACCTCGGGAATATGATCCCCCGTATACTCGCAGTAGTAAAGATCGGAAGGATGCCCTCCGGTATTCCATGCAGGGATCTGGGCCACATCACCCGCAATCAAAACAAAGCTTGGGGGATTGTATCCTGAAGGCGGGTTGTTATAGAGACCCTGGAGGTAGGCTTTGATGGAAGCAGCGGTGATTCCCAATGCCGGATTGTCGGTGTACGCCGTAATGACCCTGAACCCTTTACGTGTTTTCCATGCGATAAACCGTTTTAACGCCTCTTTAAAGGATGAATGGGCTACGATCACATAGGTGGCAGGGGAGGAAGTGCTCAGTGACGCTGCCGATTTTGTGTAATTCGGTATCCTGCTGTATAAAGCCTGGTAATAAGGTGAGTTGTATTTATCAAGAAGTTCCCTGCTGGCCTGGAGGTCAGGATGGGTGAAGATTATCCTGGCTTCAATATTGTCATATACCCTGATCATGCCGGTGACCGGGTTGTACTGAACAGGAGAAATGTCAAGCCTTGCAAGAACAACGGCCCTCATGATGCCTGTATAGGAGACATTCACAAGGGGAGAGTGAGTAAATTTATTTTGCCTGTATGCTGACTGGCTGATTATAAATGGGAGCTGCCCGGGATCGGTGATGTTTTTCGAAACCGGAGCCTGGGCAGGGATAAGCCGCGACATGATGCCTTGATCTTTGAGACTGAGTTCCGTATAATGTGAAGAAATGATCTGTATCTCAAAGCCCGCCCCGACAGGAACCTGGATCAGTTTATGATAAACAGGAAGTTCAGGTTCTCCGGGAATGTTACTAAATCCTAAACCTTCCGCAAAAAGTCCTGTAAACGGCCCGAGCCTGGTTTGTATCTCTTTGAAATCGAGTTTGCCCAAAAACATCCTGACATCCAGGGACTGAAAGGGCGAGGAGGTATAAATAACAGTATTTTCAAGGGGTTTGATGCTTATGCTGCCGGCAGGAAGCGCCGGGGGGAACAGGATAAAACCAATACAGAAAATGAGCAAGGCGAAATGTTTGAGCGACATATTGCTTTTCTTAGGAGTGAGCAGGCAATACAGCCTATTCGGCCCGCATCATGCTTACATCGATTTTACGGATGGTATAGATCTGGTACCATCCGACGATAAAACCAATGGACATTACAATCATAAAAATAATCAGAAAATCAACAGGGATCATATGTACCGGGTAGTTGTTCACAACAAATGTACTGTTGGCATCACCCAGCCTTATCAGGCCGAAACGCATCTGCGCCCAGCATATAGCTGCACCAAGAGAAAGCCCCGCCACGGCTCCGCAAAACGAAATCAGCAGGCCTTCGAGCATGAAGATCCGCTGAACCAGGGTTTTGCTTGCTCCCAGGCTTTGCAGCACCGCGATGTCCTTTTTCTTTTCCAGGATCAGCATGGAGATCGAGGCGATCACGTTGAAAGTGGCGATCAGCAGGATGAAAGCCAGTATCATCACGATGGCCCATTTCTCGGTGCGGAAGATCTTGTATATAAGCTCCTGTTGTTCATACCTGTTTTTTATCCTGAATTTCTCCCCTGCAACTTCCTTCAGGGTTTGCTGGACAAGAGCCGGGTCGGCTGTCTTATCCAAACCGATTTCCAGTGATGTAAGCTCTTCATTGTATCCCAGGATCTGCCTTAAAAAGCGTATGGGCAGAAGAACATATTTCACGTCAAAGTCGGTTTGTATCGAGAATGTACCTGAAGGGAAGATCGATGCGGTATTGAATGCATTGTCGAATACGTTGGAAAAATTGGCGTCACGCCTGGCAACATAAACAGTGATGGGGTTTGTATAATCATTAAGGTTTGCACCAAGGTAATCGGCAATGCCGTAGCCAAGCACGGCATAATTCATATCACCTTCTTCCAGGATAAAACGACCAGCCGCCATCATGGTGTCAATCCCGCACATTTTCTCATAATCCCTGCTGACCCCCTTTAGCGTAACAATGGATTGCTTGTCGCGGTATTTCATCAGGGCATTCTCTTCAATGACCTCTGTTATGTATTTTACTCCCCGTATCTGTTTAAGACTGCGGATATCAATTTCGTTTGTCCTGAAGGTTTTGCCCTTTTTCAAGGTGATGGCCATATCGGGATTGAATGAATTGAACAGGGATTCCGACAAGCGTGCAAAACCGTTAAATACCGACAGCACGATCACCAGGGCGGCCGTGACTATCATTACGCCGGCGGCGGAGATCAGGGAAATAATGTTAATGATGTTGTGCGACTTCCTTGAGAAGAGATACCGGCGCGCTATGTATAAAGGGAAGTTCAAGACGGATGTACGATTTACGATTTACGATTTCATTTCGCTGCCTGTTATTTCCAGGCCTTTACCAGCAATCCTGTTCCGCTTTTATGTTTTGTGTACAGATCGAAATAGTTGAACACCAATGTTAATGGGAAAGTGACAAGATAGTAGAAAGGGAGGAAAACGAAGAGCAGCTTGCTGGCATTCAGCATCCGGATAGGGTATTTCATTGAAAGCTTCCATCCCAGCTGGCCAGGTCTTCCGTAAGTGTAACTTGCCTCGCTGCGGCTGAAGCCGGCTTTACTGAGTTTCTCACGGATATCGCCTATATTATACCCGTCACGAACATGCTCATCAATAAAAGATTCCCCGTGGTCGTGGTCGTGAACATCCGATCCGCCCTGGTCTGACGGGGTCGAGATCAGCAGTATACCGTCTTTAGCAAGGGAATCGTAGAAGTTTGAGAAAACTTTCTCATCTTCGGCTATATGCTCCATGACATCCACCGAAAGGATAAGGTCAAAATAAGCTTGTTTTGTGAAGGTGGTAAGGTCGGCTTTCTCGAAAAGGACGTTTTTCCCGTGAATGCTGTTAAAAAAGGCATTGCAGTCGGCGATTTGTTCATCTTTTACATCGACGGCAAGGATGCTGGTGTCAGGACTGAGTCCGCTCATGAAGTAGGTATACTGTCCGAACCCGGATCCCGCGTCGAGGATGTTCATTCTTCCCTGCCCGGCTTTTTTCCGGGCCCATAGCCTGAGTTCCTTTCTCACATGCCACGAGCGCAGCAGAAGGATGTCCAGAAGCTTATAAAACAGCCGTCGAAGAAAGGGGGTTTTATTGAATACCTTGCCCAGGGAACGTTTTATGGGGTCGTACTGCATGAAGGAATCAGGTTTTCAGGAGGCTGTCAATATTCTCAATATAATCGAGGGAATCGTCTTCAAAAAACTGGAGTTCAGGTATCACCCTCAACTGGTTATGCAGTCCCTTGCCCAGGTGAAACCTGAGATCCCTTCCGTGATGCCTTATAAGGGCCAGAAGAGCTGCTTTATCCTTGGTACCGAAAAGGCTCAGGTATATTTTAGCCTGTGAAAGATCCTTTGTAACCGTGACCTTCGTAACCGTTATCATGGCACCGCTGAACAGGCTGCGGCCTTCACGCAGAAAGGCATTGCCTAGCTCTTTCTGGATCATACGGTTGATTTTCTGCTGTCGCATGCTTTCCATAATGCAAAGATACGGAAATTGAGGGAACCGGAAACGGGAAACGGGAAACCGGGAATAGTGAATGGTGAATGGAGAATAGTGAATAGTGATCAGTGATCATCAATCCCGTTATCCCGCATCCCCGCATCCCTGCTCCCTGCTCCCTGCTCCCTGCTCCCTGCTCCCTGCTCCCTGCTCCCTGCTCCCTGCTCCCCTTATATCGCTCCTTCGTCGTAAGCTTTTTCCCCGTGAATGGCATAATCGAGGCC
>CAILVF010000032.1 GCA_903837605.1 uncultured Bacteroidales bacterium
ATGTTCTTATGTCCTAATGATTCACTAATAAACTCAACACTGGCCCCGGTTCTTTTCAATACTGTTGCAAAGCTATGTCTGGCTACATAAGTCGTTGCAACAGGAATCTCCAAACTACCCGTGATCCGCTTCATGTATTTATTGGTAGTCTTTATCAATTGAGCAATGGTCCTATGTTGATCTTTATAGGTCATTCCTTCCTTCAGGATTGGGAAAATATACATATCTGGTGTTGAGGGTTTAACGCCCCAGCGGTCAATTATCCTACCGATCTGCCTGGTTATAATCACGGTAATTTCAAGGCTTTCATTTCCATTCTTCTCAGTCTTAGCGCGTTCAAACACCATTGTGTCACCCCTGATATTTGAACGTTTCAATAGTGCGATATCTTTGAAATTAATACCATTACACAAAAAGCTGAATAACCACAGATCCCGGCTCAGATGCTCTTTTGTTCCATCAATAACTTTATAGTCTGCAATTTTTGCCACATCAGCTTGTGTTAGAGCTCGCTTATTGTGGTTCCAATTCGGAATGGTATACTTGCCTTTGCCAAAAGGGTACACCGTTCCTTCTGGTGCTTTCTCATTAAAGATTGCCCTAAGACATCGTAGATACATTGAAACAGTTGTCTTTGATATTGGACGCTTTGCCTTCTTTCCAACAGTCCTTCCCATCATCCATTTTTCGTAATCTTTCAGGAATTTGACTGTCACGGCAGTATATGGATAATTTTCCTTAGCAGTAAAATCATTCAGTGAATTCAGAGTACATTCATAAGTTATGGCAGTTCCAATTTTACCTTCTTTGCGGAGAACTGAAGCCTTATTATAAATTGCAGCAAAAACGTCCTGGTCATCCTTTGCATTCGCAAAGTAAACCTCTTCAAAAGCCTCGAAGGTAAAGGGTTGCTTATTAACAATAGTTGCAATTGCTGTCATTGCTTCATTTTCCTGCGCTCTAATATATACATCAATAGTTTTATACGGTTCACTGGGATTGTCCTTTCTAACTCTTTTAAACTCCTGTTCCGTCATCGATATGCTCTTATCGACCTTCCTTAGCCAGAACTTTTGGTACTCTGTAAAGTCTTCACCTACCTTCTCAGGAATATACCTTATAGTATAGAATTTCTGCCTACGATCATATGTCACTCTCAACTTAACAGGGTAGTGACCATCTTTTCTTGCCATTCTTTTTTCAAGAAGGATGGCAGTTGTCACAGATTTTGTTTGTTTAGGCTTCATAATAGGTCAATTTTGTATAAGGTTGAATACAAATATACCTACATTGAATACAGAATCCTATAAAAAACTAAAATAGATGTAAAATTAATTCAAGGAAACAACAATATAAGATACACATATAAAGTATTTTACGAATATTTAAATAGCATCCAATAAAATTTAAAATAATAGATGGATTCTGCCTTACAAGCAGAGGGTCACAGGTTCGAATCCTGTTGCTCCCACTTCAAAAAAACCACTTATGAAAATTTCGTAAGTGGTTTTTTGTTGGTGAATTGTTGCATGTAAATTCCATGACGGCTATAAAAAAAATTCTATATTAAAAACGAGTAAATTGAAAAAAGTTGAACTTTGTCATCAATGAAGGAGTCAACTCTGTTAAACTCCGTAAAACAATTTTGAAATGATTAACAAGAGTATTAGATCATTGGAGGGTTCTTCCGTTATAAAAGTCGCTGCACTGATAATTATAATTGCAGGATTGATTTATGCAAAAGCCATCATCACTCCGTTTTTACTCGCGCTATTTATAAGTATCATTTGTGCGCAACCCATTTCCTGGCTTGAGAAAAAGAGAATGCCAAGATGGCTCGCGCTTATCGTCGTAATATCAGGATTAGTGATACTTTTCTCCGGATTTGCTTTCCTGATCGGAGGAACAGTATCCTCCTTTACTGGCAATGTTTCAAAATATGAATCTACTCTCACGACAATCAGCAACTCATTTATTCAATTTTTAAATGAGAAAGGGTTGAAAATCCAGCCTGATGAGGTATCAAAGTTTATTCAACCGGCAAGGATACTGGAATTTACCGCAAGCGCTGTAAATGGACTGTTAAATATGATGGGGAATACCTTCCTGATCTTCCTTATCACTTTATTTATTCTTATGGAATTCGGTAGTTTTGCTGTTAAAGCAAAAGCAATTCTGAGTGGATCGGATGAATCCATTGCTTATTTTTCGATCATTACACAAAATATCCGTCACTATCTTGGGATTAAGACCTTGGTGTGTTTATCAATTGGGATTTTTATCTACATAGCATTATTGATCATCGGGGTTGATTATCCTTTGCTTTGGGCACTGATTGCAGCTCTTATGAATTATATTCCGAATATTGGGTCCATCCTAGCTGCGATTCCAGCAGTTCTTTTTGCCTTGGTACAATTCGGATTAGGTGGTGCACTCTGGACTCTGGGCTCGTTTCTGCTTATCAACAATGTTCTTGGAAATTTTGTTGAACCCAGGATCATGGGAAAAGGCCTTGGTCTTTCAACTCTGGTTGTATTCCTTTCTCTTCTCTTCTGGGGGTTTATTTTGGGAACGGTGGGCATGTTCCTGTCAGTTCCTCTCACCATGACCATTAAGATCATCCTGGAACAGAATGAGAATACCCGATGGATCGCAATACTTTTGGGAACTCCGGCAGAAGCTAAACTCCATCTTCAGCCTAAGAAACCAGTTCAGGAACAATAAAATGATATCCTGACGGCCTTCAGATAGCTGATTCATCACGATTTTTTTTATTACTGCATTTTCTGCAATCTTTGCATCATGTTAAAATTCCTTGGGAACCGCTCCGACTACTTCAGGAATATTTCAAAACTGGTTGCAGGTACTTCTGTCGCACAGCTCATATCGTTTCTTGCCGCGCCTGTTATAACGAGGGTTTATACCCCTTCGGATGTAGGTGCGTTTACATTTCTCATATCCATTGCAGGCGGCATAGGCCTGGTTGCTGCGCTGAGGTATGAGATGGCGATCATACTCCCTGCGGAGAACAGGGACTCGGTTAACCTCGTTTTTCTTTCACTGATCATCGCTTTGTTTGTTTCATTCCTGTCAACTTCGGTACTGTTCATAATTGACAGGGCATTTCTGCCCGGCATTATCAGGAATCCCTTATACAAACAATGGATCTACCTTCTCCCTGCCCTTATCTTCCTTATGGCGGCAAGCAGTATTTTCCAGCAATGGTTTAACCACAGGAAGGAATACAAAGCTTTGGCGTATTCCAAGATATTTACGTCGGCCGGAAATAACCTCACAACCCTGCTTATGGGCTATGCAGGTTTCGGGGCGCTTGGATTGTGGCTCGGTAATTTTACCGGCTTCCTGGTGGTGGTAGTCTTCTTTGTCCTTATTTTTTATTCGAGGTACCGCAAAGACATAATGCAATTTAACTTCCCGCTACAAAAGGAACTGGCAGGAAAATATAAATACCTGCCCTTGGCTAATACCCCCCAGGTGATTGTTGAAATGGTCCAGTCATATGGGATCGTATACCTTTTAAAGATCTTCTTTTCAGCTTCTGTGCTGGGATTATACTCCTTATCCCTTCGCCTGCTCCAGGCCCCTATGTGGCTGGTGGGTATATCAATCGGACAGGTTTTCTATAAAGAAGCTTCCGAACAATACCAGAGGGACGGAAACCTGATAAAGCCGGTGATGAAAACGATTAAAACATCCGCTGCGATAGCATTGCCCGTGTTGATCATACTTCTTACCGCGGGCCCCTGGCTTATCGGTTTTGTTTTTGGCAGGGCATGGACCGAAGCCGGGATGTATGCGCGAATACTGGCTCCCTGGATGTTCCTTGATTTTATCCGCTCAACTATTCACCAGACCCCCCTCATTATCCGCAAAGCAAAACCCATGTTCTACCTTTCGCTGATAGGCGCGGTTCTGATCATAGTCCCAATCGTTTCAGGAGGACTGTTTTTTAAAGATGCCATCATGGCATTCATCCTGTTATCGGCCCTGCAATGCTTCTATTCCCTGGGAATTATCCTCTGGATCATCGCATTGGCAAGGAAGCACAGCCTGCCAAGGCAGTAAGGATCCATCGGGGGCGTTTGCCGGGGGATCAATAATAATTTTTCCTGATATGCTTTATAAGCTGCTGGGGCATAAGTATCTGCGTAAGGGCAGATGCCATATAGGAGAATGCCAGCGGTTTTAATTTAAAAGCTCTCACAAGGTAATGCATTGACCGGCCCCAGTCCTTAGCTTCAATCCTGTAAAGCTTTGCAAGGGTAATAAAGTAATTATAGGTTTTGTCGGCCTGGTTCAGATTGTGTGAACTTTCAAAACTGATAAGGTAATCGATCTCCTGCTGTGTTGCCGTGCCTTTGCGGACGATTTCCTTAAGGATATCCCTGAACCTGGCATCCCTGATCTTGAGGCTGATTGAACTGGGGACCATCCTGTACCTAACCAGGGGCTCGGCGAAATTTACAACCCGGCCATGTTTCGAAAGCTGGTACAAAAAGATATAATCGTTAAAATAAAACTTCACCATTTCGTTATACCCTCCGACCATTACAGCAGCTTCCTTGCGGAAGAAAGTGGAGGAATGAACAAAACAATTTTCTTTTTCAAGGACTTTCCTGATGTCTTCATCCGACCGGGGAAGGCTGGAAGTAAATATGTAGTTGCCGTCCATATCCATCATTTCGGCTGTGCTGCCGCATAAAACATAGCCGGGATTGTTCTCGAGGAATTCGAACTGCAACCTGATACGATCCTTAAGACAGATGTCATCTGCATCTATCCTGGCAATATAACGGCTCCTTGCAATCGACAGGCCCTTGTTTGATGCAGCGGCAACACCGGCATTGGCCTGGTGTACATAAACAATCCGGTTATCCCTGAAGGAAGCTATGATTTCTTTGGAACGGTCGGTCGAGCCATCATCGATAATAATGAACTCGAAATTTTCAAATGTCTGGCTGATTACGCTCTCAATGGTTTCTTTCAAATACTTTTCCCCATTGTAAACAGTCATCAGGATGCTGACCCCGGGTTCCTTCATAAATTAATTTTCAGTTGGGCAAGGGGCCAAAGATCTTTTTCAGGGTCTTATGAAATTTATGAAATCCGCTCACAGGTTCAGTCCACATGAGGATGCACTGTTTGCTTACCAGGTTGACCGGTTTGTCTTTAAGATAATCCAAAGCCTCCCTGGTATCACTCATCTGTTGTATCCATATGTTGTCAAAACCTTTATCCATGGCTTCCTTCACAACCTCAAGAGTGTTGTTTTTTGGCGTGATTACCAGGAGGTTTTTAACATCGCCGGGGAGGGCGCTGACCGAATGAAAACAAGGCTGGCCCTCAATAATATCTGTCTCCGGGTTGACCGGGTAAATTTCAAAGCCTTTCTTCTTCAGATCCAGATAAGCGACATGCCCGAATTTTTTAGGGTCACGTGAAACACCTGCTATTGCAAGCTTCCTGCCTTCGAGGAATTGTTCAATTGACTTTCGTGAGGTTTTCATGCTGATATGATTTACGGTTCTATAATCCTGAAAGATTAAACCTGTCGGGGTGTTTCGCTTTCTTCCCCTTATAGAAATCCTGTATGATCACAAGGTCTTTCTCAAAATCCCCGCTTGGAATGATGATCGGTCCTATCCCTCCCGATTTGTTACTGTAGTCAATAAAAGAGCAGGCTATGGGCACATGGGCCTCCAGGGCTATCATGTAAAACCCTTTTTTCCAGTGTGTGACTTTCTTTCGTGTGCCCTCGGGCGTGATCACGACATACAGTGTTTCGCTGGCGTCGAATAACTCCTTAACCTGGTCGACCATGTTATTTTTCTTGCCCCTGGCGACGGGTATTCCGCCCAGCTTTTTAAAAAACCATCCGAAGGCTCCTTTGAAAACTTCCTCTTTGATCAGGAAGCGGATATTCACATCGGCCACGTGGAATGTCATCCAGCCTACGATAAAATCCATATAGCTGGTATGAGGAGCAGATATGATGACTGCTTTTTTAATCTCAGGAGGCATCCTGCCATCGGTATTCCAGCCCATTGATTTCAACACCGTTTTCGTGATCCAATGGCTCATGGCTTCAGACTTTTACTGAACCGGGGTGAAATATAGTTTTCGAAACTTTTACAGACCTCAGCGGCAAAGGCGATACCGGTTTTAATGATTCTCTCAGGCGTGCCGGCGGCTTCTAAATCTGCTGAGGCATTGCCCGGGCCCGCGGTTGCCAGGGCATAGATTATCCCGGCATTAAAGGAGTCTCCGGCGCCTACTGTGCTTAACAGGGGTTTCACAGGCGGGATGTCGACAAGGATTTTTTTGTCGCCAAACCAGGCTATGACGCTTTTACTGTTCCTGGTTATGATCAGGTTAGTACAACCACAAGCCCTGACCTTCGTTTTAACCTCTTCAGGCTTCTTCAAATTAAAAATTGTAAGAAAGTCCTCATCGGAACCCCTTACGATATCGGCAAGAGATATATTTTCTACGATCCAGGGCCTGGCTTTTTCCAGTTTGTCAAGGTGGGATTTCCTGAAGTTGGGGTCAAAGACGATAATGGCTCCCCTTGTTTTTGACTTACGGATCCATTGTGATATCTTACCGTGAATGCCGGGAGTAATGGAATAAATCGAGCCAAACAGTATGATATCCCCCTTGTTAACCGCCGGCAGGGGATCTTTCATCCTGATCCCGGGATAGGATGTATAAAAAGAATATGAAGCATTGCTCTTTTGGTCGAGGAATGCAAGGGCAAGAGCAGTTTTTCCTTCGGTAAATCTTGTTATATGCCTGGTTCCGACATTATTCTCCAGGAGGAAGGAATCTATGATCCTGCCGGTTTGGTCGCTCCCGTATTCGCTGATGAACTCCACTTTAAGCCCGGCCCTGCCGAGTGATACGGAAGAATTCAGCATGGAGCCTCCCGGAATGGCCGATACCGGTTTGCCATCCCTGAAAATAATGTCAAGTACCGTTTCTCCTATAGTGTAAATTACACGGCCCATCTCAATATTCAATTTCAAGATCCAGTTCTTCTCTCAGCTTCTGCAATGCAGGATTTTTTGCAGCCATTTTATCAAATTTTTCTTTGTCGGTATAAGGTTTCAGCTCCCTGCTGTTCTCCTCGACTCTTGACGTGATGCTCAGTTTGTGATTGTCAAGCCTTGAACATAAGAACCCAAGCATTTCCCCTTTTTTCTGGAAGAGATCGGTCTCAAGCAGTTTGTTCTCAAGTGAGATCTCAATGTTAAAACCGTCTTTAAGAACAGGAATATAGCCTGCCAGGCTGTTGTACAGATGGGGCATTTCGCTTTTCAGTCCTGCAACATATTCTTTCCAGGCTGTATTCAGGTCTTCCTGTGTAAACGGGGTTGCCTTATCATATAAAACCGGGATGTCCGATACCTCTGTATTGCTTTCCTTAGGTTTAACCGCCTGCTTTATCGAAATCGTTCCTGAAACAGTTTCTTTCAGATCTTTGAGTTTAACCGTGGCCTGGGCGGTTGTCGCCGCAGGGCGTGGTTTCTCAGCTATGGTCGTTTTGTGTTCCCGTGAAGGCAAAACGGCCGGGGCCGGGCGCTGCGTAGCTGCAGAAGGCTGGGGAATGATGTCAGGCTGGGTAGCATCCTGAACGCCCTTCTGTTTCATAACAGAAGGAGAAGGGTTGGCAGTCGAACACATCTGCATCAGCGCCAGCTCAAGATGGATGCGCTTGTTGTTGCTGGTCTTATAAGCCAGGTCGCAGCGGTTCCCAATGTCGAGAAGGCTAAGGAGATGAGCGGCATTGAAACCTGCTGACTGCTCGGCATAGCGGTTCCTGATTGATGGGGCTGTTTCCATCAGCTTCAGGGTTGAAGGATCCTTGCAAACGAGCAGGTTCCTCAGATGCTCTCCGAACCCAGTCAGAAAATGCTGTCCGTCAAATCCTTTCCCGATGATATCGTCAATGGTGAGCAGGGTCCCGGCAATATCGGCATTCATTATCTGCTCTGTGATGCGGAAGTAATATTCGTAGTCAAGTACATTCAGGTTTTCGATGACGGTGGAATATTTCAGGTCATTACCGGCGAAACTCACGAGCTGGTCGAAAATCGACAGGGCGTCACGCATAGCTCCGTCGGCTTTCTGGGCGATGATATGAAGGGCATCCTCCTCAACAGTTATATTTTCCCTGCCGGCTACGAACTTCAGGTGTCCGACCATGTCATCCGCAGTAATCCTTCTGAAATCAAATATCTGGCAACGTGAAAGGATGGTAGGAATTATTTTATGTTTTTCGGTGGTTGCAAGAATGAATTTCGCGTAGGGAGGAGGTTCTTCAAGGGTTTTCAGGAAAGCGTTAAACGCAGAAGCGGAGAGCATGTGCACTTCGTCTATTATATACACCTTGTATTTCCCCATCTGGGGCGGTATCCTTACCTGGTCGACCAGGGTGCGGATGTCATCCACCGAATTATTTGAAGCTCCGTCAAGCTCATAGATGTTGAAAGAAGAATTCTCGTTAAACGAGGTGCAGGACTGGCATTGGTCGCAGGCTTCGCCCGACTGAGAAAGGTTTTCACAGTTGATGGTTTTAGCCAGGATACGGGCGCAGGTTGTTTTGCCTACCCCTCTTGGCCCGCAAAATAAAAAAGCCTGGGCAAGCTGATTATGCCGGATCGCATTTTTTAAGGTATTAGTTATATTTGCCTGGCCAACAACGGTATCGAAAGTCTGTGGTCTGTATTTTCTTGCCGAAACGATGAAATTATCCATTTTTCCTTCAGTTCTGTTCCAAATTTCTGAATCAAAAGTACGAAAGTTTTCGTTTTTTCTTTAATTTGGCAACATCAAATGCCTGAACAATGATCCTGGTCTATACCCAATCTGTTACCAACCGCCTGCGGTATATCAGCAAACTGATATTTGGCGAATTGCTTGGAACAGATTGTGCCTTCACCAACTTCCAGGACGATTTTTTATCATTTGAAGGACCCAAGCTGGTATATGCGCCTCAGCCGTTGGGAAATGAGCTTTTCATTGCATCAAACAGCCTGTTATTCGAGGAAACGGTATTCCCGATAGATCCTCTTTTAGCTGAAGATGATGGTCTCGCTGTGATCTTCCCTGCCACGCATGAAAAATCTTCATTATCCTTCGATCCCTTTGCCGCCTGTTTTTACATGGTTACCAGGTACGAGGAGTATGAAAAGCAAAAGCATGACCAATACGGCCGGTTTCCCGCTCACGCTTCCATCGCTGTGAAAGGGAAGTTTCTTGAGATGCCTGTGGTTCATTTCTGGGCCGACCGGCTTGCCGAGGTGATTACCAAACGTTTCCCGGGAGTACAAATAAAAAGGCCGGAGTACTCGTTTATCCCAACCATTGATATTGACCATGCCTATGCGTACAGATGCCGGGGATTGTCAAGGACCGGGGGAGGTGTCGCAAGGGCGCTGATGAAATTTGATTTTTACGATGTCCTGACGAGGCTTAAAGTGCTGACCGGCGCTGAATCAGACCCATACGACACATACGAATATATTCAGCAGGTTCATTCACGTTACGGCCTCAGCCCTTATTATTTTATGCTGTTTGCCGATTACGGAGGGGATGACAACAATGTCCCGGTAACGCATAAGGCGCTTCATAAGCTTATACTTAGTCTTGACTATGATAAGAGAGTGGGGATTCACCCGTCACTCTCATCCAACAAGCACCTGAGGAAACTTGACAAGGAATATTCGGGACTCAGCCAGGTTCTGGGGCGGGATATCACTTTCAGCCGGCAGCACTTCATGAAAATATCCTTTCCCAGGACTTACCATAACCTGATCAACGTGGGGATCACCGACGATTTCTCCATGGGATACGCTTCCCATCCCGGCTTCAGGAGTGGCATCGCAAGGCCGTACTATTTCTTTGACCTTACCAAGAATGAAACCCTTCCCTTAAAAATTCATCCTGTCACCCTGATGGATGTAACAATGAAAGATTACTTACGTCTAACGCCAGAACAAAGTATTGAAACCATTCATCATATGATCTCGATGGTAAGATCTGTAGGTGGTGAGTTTATAAGCCTTTGCCATAATGAGACTTTCTCGGAATATGGCCGTTGGCTGGGTTGGCGTAACATTTATGAAGAACTGCTGAGGTTTGCAGTACATTAGGGAAATGATCAGCTATTTAAAGCACTACGAAATCGACAAGGCCAGGTGGGACAGATGTATAAGTCAGTCCCTGGACCGCAGGGTTTATGCTTTTTCGTGGTACCTGGATATCGTTTCCCCTGCCTGGGAAGCCCTGGTTTCGGATAATTATTCCTCTGTGTTTCCGCTTACCCCGGGTCGCAAGGCAGGCATAAACTACCTCTTTCAACCTTATTTCGCCCAGCAGCTCGGTTTGTTTTCCTTAAACCCAATCGATAAGGAAGATGCAGACAGGTTTATGAATTGCATCCCCTCACGTTTCAGGTATGTCGATATCCAGGTTACACCCGGGTTCGTCCCCGGGGGAGAGGATACTATGCTTATTCCAAGGGCTAACCATGAACTTGACCTGGGTGGAACTTATGAGGAGATCGTTGCCGGTTTTTCCCAGAATACCCGGAGGAACATCAGGAAAGCAATGGATTCGGGAGTAAATACCGGGCGAAATCTCCGTCCTGAAGAGCTGGTCAGATTATTCCGTGAGAATTTCGGGAAGAGGGAGGGGAAGCTGAATGATATCCATTATCAAAGAATGGAGAAGCTGATGGCTACGGCGGCGGAAAGGGGAAGCGGCCATGTCAGAGGTGCATTTGACGAAGAAGGGTTGTTGTCCTCTGCAGCTTTCTTCCTTAATGATGGAGCCAGGGTATATTTCCTGTTTGCCGCCTCAGCTCCACCTGCAAGGGAGAATGGTGCGATGTTCCTGCTTATAGAACAATTCATTAAAGAGAACGCAGGAGCAAATCTTATCCTTGATTTTGAGGGCGGCGATGATCCGAATCTCGGGAGGTTCTATAAAAGTTTTGGTGCAAGGGAGATATTGTATCACAGGGTCCTCAGGAACCGTCTCCCGGGATTGATGAAGGCAGGATTAATGCTGGGCAGAATGATAAGGGAGAGAGTAAAATAGGTACATTTGTCAAAATCATCAAACAACAGGCCATGATCCATATTTTGTCAAACACACCTTCGATACTGAATGTTTTCATTTCGGAGATCCGTGACGCAGAAATCCAGAAGGACCGCATGAGGTTCAGGTTCAACCTTGAACGGATAGGGGAGGTCTTTGCCTACGAAATAAGCAGGCAGATGGCCTATGTGGAAAAAGAGGTTGCGACCCAGCTTGGGTTTGCCATGGTGCCTGTACTTATTGAGAACCCTGTCCTTGCCGTTATCCTGAGGGCCGGATTGCCTTTTCACCAGGGGTTTCTCAATTATTTTGACCGTGCCGACAATGCCTTTATCTCGGCCCACAGGAAAACCCATAAGGATGGTTCGTTTACAATAAACGTGGAATATTCACAAGTTCCCGACCTGAACGACAAGGTCCTGATTATTTGCGATGCCATGCTTGCTTCGGGGACATCCATTGTTAATACCTACAGGGACCTTTTGCTGAAAGGCAAGCCAAAGCATATCCATATTGTTTCGGTGCTTGCCAGCGAAGAAGGAATTGATTATATAAAAAAACATATACCGCAGCAAAACCTCGACATCTGGCTTGGTGTTGTTGACGAGGAACTGACTGCTCAATCACTCATTGTACCCGGCCTGGGTGATGCCGGTGACCTTGCATTCGGGAAAAAAGACATCAACACATGAAAAACTCACTTGCTCTTGAAAATGTTAAGATCTCGCTGGATTCTATTAGAAGCCATCTTCTCAGGACCATTCTGACCATTCTGATCATCGCTTTCGGGATCATGGCCCTGGTTGGTATTCTTACGGCTACTGATTCCATCAAATATTATCTTACCCAGAACTTCTCCATGATGGGTTCTAATACCTTTACAATCAGGAACCGCAGCATGAATGTTCATATGGGGAACGACAACCAGGTTCAGAAGCGGTATGATCCTATTACCTATGCCCAGGCCATGGAGTTTAAAAAACGCTTCGACCTCCCGGCAAATACTGCGGTATTTATGTTCGCCTCTTTTGGGGTGACACTTAAATACAGCTCGAATAAAACCAATCCGAATACCCGGGTGATGGGTACCGACGAGGATTATATAATAACTTCAGGTGACGAGATTGAGAAGGGCAGGAATTTCTCGGGCAATGAGATAGAGCAGGGCCTTTCGGTTTGCATACTCGGGGCGGATGTAGTAAAAAGCCTTTTTAAAAACAATGAGAATCCACTGGATAAGGTTATCTCGATAGGCCCCGGGAAATACAGGGTCATCGGATTGCTGAAATCGAAGGGTTCCAGCATGGGGTTCAGCGGGGACAGGAATGCCCTGATACCCTTAAATAATTGCAGGAAAGAATTTCCAAGGCCTAACCTTTCATTTACCATTAATGTAATGGCCAAGCGGCCCGACCTGGTGGATCCCGCAGTTGGCGAAGCCAGCGGGATATTCCGAAGCATCCGTAAAGTACCGGTAGGCATAGAAAACACCTTTGAGATCACAAAAAGCGATAATATCGCCAAAATGCTGATTGAAAACATAAAGTATGTGACCTATGCCGCAACCCTGATCGGCCTCATCACTCTGATGGGTGCAGCTATCGGCCTCATGAACATCATGCTGGTCTCGGTAACTGAGAGGACCCGCGAAATCGGGATACGCAAGGCTATCGGTGCTACAAGGCGGGTGATAAGAAACCAGTTTCTTGTGGAAGCCGTTGTCATCGGACAGTTAGGAGGTGCGCTCGGTATAACCCTGGGGATCATGATAGGCAATATTATCTCGCTATTGATCGGCAGCGCCTTCATAATTCCCTGGATGTGGATTTTGACAGGCGTTGTGCTTTGTTTTTTTGTGGCTCTGATTTCAGGCATCATCCCTGCGAGGAAAGCTGCCAACCTCGACCCTATTGAATCTCTCCGCTACGAATAATTTCTGATATGGATGTGAAGTCGGTCATATCCACCCTGGTGCAGGAATTCCCCTATGAACCAACCGGCTGCCAGAGGAGGCTCATGGGCAACCTGGCTGTTTTTCTCACCCTGGGCTGGAAAAAATCGAATGCCCTGTTTGTATTAAAAGGGTATGCCGGAACCGGTAAGACCACTGTTGTAAAAGCCCTGGTGAATGTTTTGCCTCAAATGGGGAAGCGCATTGTACTGATGGCGCCAACGGGGAGGGCAGCGAAGGTTCTTTCGAGCTATACAGGCCTTCCCGCTCACACCATCCACCGAAAAATATATTTTGCCTGGACCTCCAAGGAAGGGAATATCGTCATGAGGCTTCAGAAAAACCATCATAAACACACCTTGTTCGTTGTTGACGAGGCCAGTATGATCCCTCATGTGACCAAGGCTGAAGGCCAGCTGTTCTCTACCCGTAACCTTCTCGATGACTTGTTCGCCTACGTTCAGTCGGGGGAGAACTGCAGGATCCTGTTCATTGGCGATACGGCACAGCTTCCACCGGTTGGCCTGGATGAAAGCCCGGCACTTGACACAGCGTTCCTTAAACAGGCATACAGCCTCGAAATCGATGAAGATGAGCTTACCGAGGTGGTACGCCAGAGCAGGGAGTCGGGCATACTGCAGAATGCTACCCTGATCAGGGATGAGATCCCTGAGAAAAAAGTCAGCTTCCCGCTTTTCAGCCTGAAAAATTACAGCGATGTGGTCAGGATCAACAGCTCTGAACTTGAAGAGATGCTGAACAGGGCTTTTTCTGGTGCCGGCAAGGATAATAACGTTGTGATCTGCAGGTCCAATAAACGGGCCAATATCTTCAACCGTGAGATCAGGAACCGTATACTTTTCTTTGACGGGGAAATATCAACGGGCGACTACCTGATGGTTGTCAAGAACAATTATTTCTGGCTTCCCCCCGGATCATCCGCCGGTTTCATCGCTAACGGCGATATCGTCGAACTGATCAGGATCAGGAAAATCGAAGAGCTTTATGGTTTCAGGTTTGCCGATGTCACTATCCGTTTTCTCGATTATCCCGATGAGAAGGAACTCGATGTGAAGATCATCCTCGATACCCTGATGGCCGATTCGCCTGCGCTTCCGCAGCAGGAAAACAACAGGCTGTTCCAAACGGTTATGGAAGATTATGCCGATCTGCCGACAAGAAAAGAGAAGGTGGAGAAAGTTAAACTCAGCGGGCATTTCAACGCCCTCCAGGTGAAGTTTGCCTATGCGCTCACTTGTCATAAAACCCAGGGCGGGCAATGGGATACGGTATTTATCGACCAGGGATATGTGACCGAACGAATGTTGAACACCGAATTTTTACGCTGGCTTTATACGGCGGTTACCCGTGCGACAAAAAAGCTGTACCTCGTAAACTTTGAAAACAGGTTCTTCGATAAAAGTGAATAGTGACTGGTGAACGGGGACTGGTGACCGGTGACTGCCGACTTGTGATTTTTTTACTACTTGTTCACTATTCACTATTCACTGTTCATTGCTCACTATTCAAAGTGTAACATTTTCATTCAGGCTTCGTCTATACCACATTGCTTCAAGTAAAATCATTCTAAATTATACGATATGAAAAGACCAGGTATTTTTTTATTGGTTCTGATGTTGGCCGGATTGATCTCTGTTTCAGGTTATGCGCAGGACAAAAAAGAACATAAACATCATTCCTGCAGCGATTCCTCAAAGTTTGAGATGCAGGGTGTGACCATAAAGAGAATCGGTAAAGATTCAATGGTAGTCTATGTAAGGACTAAGGAATTTACAAAGGAAATGACAAATTGGAGAGAATTTCCTCCCTGTCCTTTCGCACGTAAAGGTAAATACAACGGTCACTGGGCAGGGGTGGAACTCGGCATCAACGGCTATGTGAACAGTAACTTCAATATGAACTTCGATCCGAAGTATCCCTATATGAATATGAATACCGCCCGCTCCATGGTAGTAAACCTGAACCCGTTTGAATTCAACGTGAACCTGGTGAAGAACAAGCTGGGCTTTACCTCGGGCCTTGGTTTCCAGTTGAGCAATTATTATTTCACGGGAAATTATGTCATGATCCCCGACAGTTCCCAGCTTGTTGCATACAAGGTCAAGGATGGCAACAATAACTATGTAGGGCTGAAGCAGGACAAGCTTTTTGTTAGTTATCTGAATATTCCTCTTTTGTTCGAGTTCCAGACAAACGCAAAACGCAAACTGAACAGTTTTCACGTTTCAGTCGGTGTGATAGGAGGGGTGCGCCTTTGTTCCTATTCGAAGCAGAAATACAACAGCATTGATCAGACTTATTACCTTGTCGATGATAAAGGCAACCGGCTGGCATCATATTACGTTGGGGACAATGTGGTGCGTTCACATGGGGCCTATCACCTGAGCCCGTTTAAGCTGGATGCATCATTCAGGATCGGCTGGTCTTTCCTTAATTTGTTTGCCACCTATTCGCTAACGCCTATGTTCCAGGACAACCAGGGTCCAAAGCTTTTTCCATGGACGGTGGGGATAACGTTGCTGGGATTTTAAACCAGAGACTGGCGACTGTCGACTGGTGAATAGTGACTGGTGACTGGGGAATAGTGAATAGTTAACGGTGACTGGTGAATAGTGAACGGTGACTGGTGACTGGTGACTGGGAATCAGTGAATATATCCCGCATCCTGCATTCTGAATCCTGCTCCCCGGATCCCGCTTCCCGCTTCCCGCTTCCTGCTTCCCGCCTCTCGCACTCCGCGTCCCTTCTCAGGAATCCAGTTTCAAGACAGCGAGAAATGCTTTTTGGGGTACTTCCACATTACCGATCTGCCGCATGCGTTTCTTGCCTTTTTTCTGTTTCTCAAGGAGTTTCCTCTTACGTGTGATATCGCCTCCGTAGCACTTTGCCGTAACATCTTTCCTTAGGGCTTTAACGGTTTCCCGGGCAATGATTTTTGCTCCGATCGCAGCCTGGATGGCGACATCGTACTGCTGGCGGGGGATGAATTCCTTTAGTTTCTCACAGAATTTCCGTCCGAAATCATACGCGTTGTTCCGGGTGATCAGGGCTGATAAAGCATCCACAATTTCACCGTTAAGCAGGATGTCAAGTTTTACCAGGTCTGCATTCTGATAACCGATTGGATGGTAATCGAAGGAAGCATAACCTTTGGAAATACTTTTCAGCTTGTCATAAAAATCAAACACGATTTCCCCAAGGGGAAGATCGGCTGTAAGCTCGATACGGTCGGTAGTGAGGTAAACCTGGTTCCTGAGGGTCCCCCTTTTATCCATGCAGAGTTTTATGATGGACCCTATATATTCTGCTTTGGTGATGATGTTCGCTGTGATATAAGGCTCTTCCATATGCTCGATGTAATTCGGTTCGGGGAGCCCCGAAGGATTATACACATCCAGCACTTCGCCTTTGTTTGTAAATACTTTATAGGATACGTTCGGCACAGTGTTGATCACATCCATATCATGTTCACGGTCGAGGCGTTCCTGGACGATCTCCATATGAAGCAGGCCGAGAAAACCGCATCGGAAACCAAAACCCAGAGCTGCTGAAGCCTCAGGTTCAAAAGTGAGAGATGCGTCGTTAAGTTTAAGCCGCTCAAGGGCATCACGCAATTCTTCATAATCGTCGGCATCGGTTGGATAAATGCCCGCGAAGACCATGGGTTTTACAGGGCGGAAACCTTCAACTGCCTTATCGCAGGGTTCACCAACATGGGTGATGGTGTCACCCACCTGCACTTCCTTGCTTGATTTGATGCCCGAAATGATATACCCCACATCACCGGTAAAAACTTCTTCCCTGGCCTCCTGTTTGAGGCGTAGGATGCCTACCTCATCTGCATCATATTCCTGTCCTGTCGCAACAAACTTCACATGGTCGCCTTTGCGTATACTGCCGTTAAAAATCCTGAAATAGGCAATTATCCCGCGGAAGGGATTGTAAAGTGAGTCGAATATCAGGGCCTGGAGCGGGGCATCAGGGCTGCCTTTCGGGGCCGGTATTTTAAACACAATTTCTTCCAGTATACGGTCGATACCTATTCCTACCTTGGCGCTTGCTTCAATGATTTCTTCACGCTCACAACCGAGCAGGTCAACGATCTGGTCCTTCACTTCCTCCACCATCGCTGCTTCCATGTCAATCTTGTTCAGGACCGGAATAATAGTGAGGTTGTGATCGATGGCAAGATAAAGATTGGAGATAGTCTGGGCCTGGATGCCCTGGGTTGCATCAACCACAAGCAAAGCCCCGTCGCAGGCCGCAATCGCACGGGAAACTTCATATGAAAAATCGACGTGACCGGGAGTATCGATGAGGTTCAGGGTATAATTCTGACCCTCATGCTTGTAATTCATCTGGATGGCGTGGCTTTTAATTGTAATCCCACGTTCACGTTCAAGATCCATATCATCCAGCACCTGGTTCTGGTAGTCACGTTCGGATATTGCACCTGTCGTCTCCAAAAGCCTGTCGGCCAAAGTTGATTTCCCATGATCAATATGGGCGATAATACAGAAATTGCGGATGTTTTTCACGGGTGCAAAGGTAAGAAAAATTCGGGAATCGGGAACAGGGAGCCGGGAGCCGAATTTGAGCCAGGGGGTATAGCTCCCGATTTCCGATTCCCGGCTCCCCGCTCCCTGCTCCCTGTTCCCTGCTCCCTGTTCCCTGCTCCCTGTTCCCTGCTCCCTGCTCCCTGTTCCCTGCTCCCTGTTCCCTGCTCCCAGCTCCCAGCTCCTGGCTATCTGAGTAAAGTTATGCTCCCCTGCAAGGTCGTTTGCTGTATCCCCGAAAGGGTTATCTCGTAAACGTCACAGATAAAAAGATAGGTGCCGTCGGCGCAGGCCGATTTGGTATTGCAATCGTTGCCGTCCCAGTTGATCTCCGGATCGGAGGTTTTAAAAACCACCCTTCCCCAGCGGTTAAAGATCTTCATATCCACATGATCTACCGATGAATTGGTAATAGGGACAAATACGTCGTTGAACCCGTCCCCGTTAGGAGTGAAAAAGTTTGGCAGGGTATACAGAGGGCATGCGGTATAATCCACACAAAGGGTATTGCTGAAATCGCTTCTGTTCCCGGCCGAATCACAGGCAATAATGCTGTAGCACCCAACAACTGAGTTGGGTTGTTTGTGAATGTATACCGTGTCGAACGGGTTCAGGATTGAATCAAGCAGGGCCGGCTTGACTCCGGAGGAGGGACTGAAATAAATGTAATACCTGGCAATGTCGGTGCCGCAGGTGTCCTTAGGGTTTCTCCAATGCAGGTAGTTCGTAAACTCCTTGCAGACAACAGAATCACTTAATATCTGGGGACAGGGAGGGTCGTTGTCGACTGGGATGCCTCCTGTTTTCTGGGAAAGATTTAAAATCGGATCGATAAATCCTCCAGAAGAATAACCGCCCCTGCTTCTTACCTTGTAATAGTAGGTGTTGCCGTTCAACAGCCCGCGATCGATATAGGATGGGAGTAAGGAGAATCCGACTGAATCATAGCCGCTGTCAAAATTCCCGCTACGGAATATCGCGAAGCTGTTGTTATTCCAGGGAACATCATTTGTCCAGTAAAGCCTCATCTTTTTATCAGAAGGTGACAGGGTCAGGTATATTGAAGATGCAGGCTGGGAGGAACCGATAAAGAAATGGTTCCCGGGAGTAAGGTTGTAAAGATCGATCCTGTAGCGGTATGAATACCTGACCGTGTTCAGCATGGTGTCGGATTTCAGGGTGTCGTTCAGGTTAAACAGGGAATCGATCAGTGTGAATTGTGCCGGATTATCTGATCTTGAACGGTAGATGAGGTATTTATACGGCCCCGGCGCCTGCAGAGTATCAAGCTGGGTGGGTTTGGACCAGGCCAGGTAAAGGGAACCCTGGTTGACATCAGTAGTGTTAATGCTGACATTGGTTATAATCGGAATGTCTTTTTTTAATTCGGCGCAGGCTTCATTGGAGGCATAACTTTCGGCACCATCCTGGTAGAAAGCAGTCACCAGGTAGCAGTATTTGAGCCCGCGGTTAAGCCCGGATCCCTGGTTGTCATCAAGAAATCCGGTAGCGTTTACGTCGTTGATCACCGCAATTCTTGTATAACCCAGGTAGGCAGGAACGCCGGTCTGGCAATAAGCGGGGACATAGCCTGTGGAATCGGACTTACGGTAAACATAAAAGCCTTTTGCATTGGTGCATGAATATGGGTTCCACGTAAGGTTTATAGTATTGCCGGCAGGTGCAGTCGCAAGGTTTACCGGCCTGGGCCCAATGACCAGTATATTCATGGATTTAATATCCACCAGGCGAACCGGGGAACCATCGTCCTGTGCCTTAAAATAAACCCGGTATGGGTTTTTCTTAACATGCTGGCAAACAGTGGGCCATTGAAAAATGCTGGTAACATGCCCCTTGCCCTGTGCCGTGTCGGGTTCCATATAAGCAGGGCTTGGTGTAAGCACAAACGGGCCCCCGATTGCCGTAAGTGTTACGATGTCGGTTGTGTCAGGATCATGCGCATTGACAGGGAAGCGGAGATTGTGTCCCGCTTCAACACAGGTATCTGCAATGGAATCAATGACGGGGGGGCGGTTGTCGCAGCTGACAACATGGATTTGCATGTCCCGTTCAACAGAACCAATCCTGATCCCGTCTCTCCACTCCTCAACAAGTATCGCAATATTATATTCGCCCTGTTGTTCAGGGCTTACCCAGGAAAAGTCACCGGTAACAGGGTTAATGCGGCAGGAATTAGCTGGGAGCGGAAGGGTATAACCCGGGATTGGCATGCCATGAAAGCCCAGGCAGGTCACCAGCTTATAGGACAGGCTGTCGCCGTCGGGGTCATAAGCCCCGGGGTTATGGTAGAAAGGCTGGCCAACACAGGCGTTATCAACCGGGGGGATCAGCAGGACGGGGGAGTTGTCGTATTGCATATAGGGGCTGATGGTAAGTTCCGAATAGATAAACATTGGAATGTTTACCGAATTGGGGATGTTCATGATCCCGAAGTTCCGGTTGGGGTCTTCACATGAGATCATGTATGTGGACGGGCCCGAAAATGTGTGCTGACCAACATATTTATTGTAACGTATGGTGTCGGGCATGAACACGGTCTGGACTCTCGGGACCAAATCGGCGGTGCCGTCTCCCCAGTTTACCTGCAGGTAATCCCTTGATGCGTTTACAGGGCTTAAAGTATAGGTGTATGAGATCAGGGTGATTTCATATGTTGTTGCACCCACATGCCTGAATGTTATCTCTGCAGCCCGCTGATGAGTGGCAAGAAGGCAGGCCGGAAGTAAAAGGAGGATCAGCAGCAGTAAACTCCGGTAAGTATGAGTCAGGTTTCGGGGCATGAGTTGAATTGAATCCCAAAAGTAATAATTTTAAAGGTCAGGGTTTTGCCTTTCGGGCCAAATCTTATTTCAAATCATTCTAAATTTTACTTTATTTTTGCAGAACTATTGAGTGCTATACCTATGATGGCTACAACTATTCTGGAATCTGAGAACCAGGAAATACTAAAACGTTACCGGAACCTGTTGAGGTTATGGAAACCCAGGAACCCTGAGGACCGGAAAATTGTCCGCAAAGCTTTCCGGCTTGCCCTTGAAGCCCATAAAGATATGCGGAGGAAAAGCGGGGAACCCTATATTTTTCATCCCCTGGGGGTAGCAACTATCTGTGTTGAAGAGATTGGCCTTGGAGCCACTTCGGTGGTATGCGCCCTGCTTCATGATGTTGTTGAGGATACTGAATACACCCTGGAGGATATCAGGGGATTGTTCGGTGACAAGGTCGCTTCCATTATCGATGCCCTTACCAAGATCAAAGGTATTTTTGACCAGAGGACCACCGCAATCCATGCCGAGAACTTCAAACGGCTGTTACTGACCCTTTCCGATGACGTAAGGGTAATCCTGATCAAACTTGCCGATCGCCTTCATAATATGCGGACCCTCGATGCCCTCCCAGCTGAAAAACAGCTAAAGATTTCTTCTGAGACCATCATACTGTATTCCCCACTGGCCCACAGGCTTGGCCTTCATGCAATTAAAAGTGAGCTTGAAGATCTTGCACTCAAATATACCGAGCCTGAGGTTTATGAGAGCCTCACAAGCAAACTCAGGTCTTCGGCCAGGGAACGAAGCCGGTTTGTCAGCAAATTCATACATCCGATACGAAAGGACCTTATACAGCAAGGCTTTAAATTTAACATTAAAGCAAGGGAAAAGTCCATTGCCGCCATCTGGCAAAAAATGAAAAAGAAGGAGGTGCCATTCGAGGAGATATATGATATTTTTGCCATCCGTATCGTAATCGACACCATGATAGAGAGCGAGAAATCGGATTGCTGGAAGGTGTATTCGATTGTCACGGATCATTACCTCCCGAACATGGACAGGTTACGCGACTGGATTTCCATCCCCAAAGCCAACGGCTATGAAGCCCTTCATACGACTGTGATGGGGCATACCGGCCACTGGGTAGAGATACAGATAAGGTCGAAAAGAATGGATGAGGTTGCCGAAAGGGGTTATGCGGCCCACTGGAAGTATAAGGAATCCTTTAACATCAGCAGTAAACTTGATAACTGGCTCGACCGGATAAAGGAGATGATCGAATCGCCTGATGCCGATGCAATTTCCTTTATAGACGATGTAAAAGGGTTCTTCTTCCTGGATGAAATTTCGGTGTTTACCCCTTCCGGTGAGATGCGTATACTTCCTGCCAACTCAACGGTGCTGGATTTTGCCTATGCAATTCATTCCGAACTGGGAAATAACTGCATAGGCGCTAAAGTTGACAAGAAACTTCTGCCCATCAACCACCCGCTGAAAAACGGCCAGCAGGTTGAAGTGATTACCTCCAGTAAGCAAACCCCGAAGGAGGAGTGGCTGACTTACGTTGTAACGACAAGGGCCAAGACCAACATCAAGCAAGCTGTGAAGGAGGAAAAAAAGCTTTTCAGCAAACAAGGCAGGGAAAAGCTGGAAAAATGGTTCAGGCAGCTCAGCGTGGATTTCAAGCCGGAACAGATCAGGCAATTCCAGACTGTCAACAATTTCCCAACGCTTGTGGATCTTTATTATTCAGCGGCAACTGACAAGATAGGTATAAAGGATGTAAAGATATTTGCGGCATCCAACTATAGAAACGGTTGGATAAACTATGTTTCCAGGTCAGCCAGGAAGGAAAATGAGTTACTTCCGCACGAATCGGAAATCATGGCGGGAGCTACCAGTGATATCAAACCGGTCTATGCTGAGGAAGAGGTTCAGGGCGATGTGACCCAGTACGGATACCAGGTTTCTGACTGCTGCAACCCCATTCCGGGGGATGAAGTGATAGGCCTTGTCGCATCAGGGCAAAGCCCGATGATGATACACCGGATAAAATGCACCAAAGCGCTGGAAATGATTTCCCAGTACGGTACCCGTTTTGTCAAGCTTAACTGGACCAACAATGAGTTTATTTCCTTCCTCACCTGTGTGCGTGTAAATGGGATCGATAAAAAGGGGCTTATCAACGAAATTACAAGGATTATTTCCAATGAGCTTAATCTTAATATCCAGTCGTTCAATATTCAGGCCGATAACGGGGTTACTGAAGGACAGATCAGGCTTTTCGTGAGGGATGCGAATACTCTTGAGAATGTATTGGAAAAGCTGAAAGATATTGAAGGGGTTACTTCTGTAAGGAGGGTCGATTAATTTTTAGTTTTTATTTGTTCTAAATAATTTTAATTTTATACCTTTACTCGAAATTTCCAGTAATAATGAAGAAGCCATCCGAAGATACCTTTGAAAATGTTCGTAAGCTCTTTACGGAATATCTTGAAAAGCACGGCCATCGAAAAACACCTGAGAGGTATACAATTCTTAAGGAGATTTATGCTACCGAAGGTCATTTCGATATCGAGACTCTCTATATCCGGATGAAAAACCACAAATACAGGGTAAGCCGTGCGACATTGTACAATACAATTGAATTATTGCTTGACTGCGGGCTTGTAACCCGGCACCAGTTCGGGACCAATTATGCTCAATTTGAGAAGTCGAATCTTTTCAAGCAGCATGATCATTTCATTTTTAACGACAGCGGCGAAGTGCTTGAATTCTATGATCCACGTGTTGAGGAGATCAGGGACCAGGTTGAAAAGATTTTCAATGTTGAAGTTACAAGTTATTCTCTTACTTTTTACGGTCAGGCCAGGGTTAAAAAATAAACTTATTTCAGATGAAGGTTGATGTAATCCTCGGACTCCAGTGGGGGGACGAAGGCAAAGGAAAGATTGTGGATGTGTTTTCACCCAGGTATGATGTTATTGCCCGATTCCAGGGAGGCCCTAATGCCGGGCACACCATAGAGTTTGATGGTAAGAAATTCATCCTGCATACCATTCCCTCGGGTATTTTTCATAGAAATTCAATGAATGTCATTGGTAACGGGGTGATCATCGACCCTGTTATCCTGTTCAGGGAGATTGGCAAGTTAAGTGAAGCCGGGATGAAACCCTGGGAGAATCTTTTAATCGCAAACCGCGCCCACCTGATCCTGCCCACTCACCGTTTGCTCGATGCGGTCTATGAAAGCGCAAAGAAAGATGCGAAGATAGGATCAACCCTGAAAGGTATCGGACCCACTTATACCGATAAATATGCCAGGAACGGCATCAGGGTTGGCAATATTTGCTATCCCGGATTCAGGAAGATGTACGAAAGCCTGAAAGAGCTGCATTTGAAAACCGTGACTACCTATGGTTTTGACCTGGCAAGTTTTACACTTGACGGGCTGCCATTTGCAGAATACGAAACCCAGTGGTTTGAATCAATTGAGAAAATGAAAGACCTTAAGGTCGTAGATGCTGAAGTATTTATAAACAAATCCCTTGTTGAGGGGCGTTCGGTACTTGCCGAAGGTGCCCAGGGAACCATGCTTGATGTGGATTTTGGATCATATCCTTTTGTAACTTCCTCAAGCACTGTTGCAGCGGGGGTTTGCACCGGGCTGGGAGTTTCACCTCACAATATCGGGAAAGTTTTCGGAGTGTTTAAGGCATATTGCACCCGTGTTGGAAGCGGTCCTTTCCCTACCGAGCTGGAAAATGAAACAGGCAACAAACTCAGAACGGGCGGAAAAGAATTCGGCTCGACTACCGGAAGGCCCAGGCGTTGCGGCTGGCTTGACCTGCCCGCTTTGCGTTATTCCATCATGCTTAACGGGGTCGACAGCCTTATCATGATGAAAGCTGATGTACTGAATCCTTTTGAGAAACTCGGTGTTTGCACCGCTTATAAGGAATCAGGCAAGCTGCTCAGTTCCTATCCTTTTGAACTTTCTTCGGAAGGGCTTGAACCGCAATACACCGAAATGGAAGGCTGGAATACCGATCTGAGCTCAAATACTTCCATGGAGAGACTGCCTCTGCCTCTGAAGAAGTACATCAAATTCATTGAAGATTTTGTTGAACTGCCTATTGATACGGTATCCATTGGACCTGACAGGCTGCAGACCCTGCAAACAAAATAATCTGTAAAACCTTTAAGGGTAAAAATCATTCATGACCCATGCCTCATGGCTTATGGCTCATGGCTTTTTACAGCTTTCTCTTGATTTCGATCTGTTCGTAACCCTCGATTATGTCGCCTACTTTGATATCATTGAAGTTGTCGATGTTCAGTCCGCATTCAAAGCCTGAGCTTACGTCCCTTACATCATCCTTAAATCGCTTGAGGGAGCCAAGTTTCCCGGTATAAACAACGATACCGTCGCGGATCACACGTATAGTGGTTTGACGGGTAATCTTTCCGTCGAGCACCATACAGCCGGCAACAGTGCCAACCTTGGTAATCTTGAATACTTCCCTGATTTCGATATTGGATGTGATCTTTTCCTCGATCTCGGGTGCAAGCATCCCTTCAATAGCCGATTTGATCTCTTCAATGGCCTGGTAAATAATGGAGTAGAGGCGGATATCGATCTGCTCAGCTTCAGCCAGTTTGCGTGCGCTTACTGATGGGCGCACCTGGAACCCTACAATTACAGCATTGGATGCAGAAGCGAGCAGCACGTCCGATTCGGTGATCTGTCCAACGGATTTATGGATCACATTAACGGCGACCTCTTCGTTGGTCAGTTTGAGCAGGGAGTCGGAGAGAGCTTCAACCGAGCCGTCAACGTCGCCCTTTACGATAATGTTGAGTTCCTTGAATTCCCCGATGGCAATCCGGCGCCCGATCTCATCAAGAGTAATATGCTTCTGAGTTCTCAGGCCCTGTTCACGCTGAAGCTGGAGACGCTTCGTTGCAATATTCTTGGTTTCTTTTTCATCGATCATTACATTGAAGCCGTCGCCTGCCTGAGGGGCGCCGTTGAGGCCAAGCATAAGAAGAGGAGCTGAAGGCCCTGCTTCCCTGATAGGAAGGTTCCGTTCATTGTACATTGCTTTCACCCTTCCATAAGTCGCACCGGCCAAAACGATATCGCCGATCTTAAGTGTACCGTTCTGTACAAGCAGTTTGGCTACATAACCGCGGCCTTTGTCAAGGGAGGATTCAATAACAGTCCCCAGTGCAAGTCTTGAAGGATTAGCCTTGAGGTTTTGCATTTCAGCTTCCAGGAGCACTTTGTCAAGTAAAATGCCTATACCCACACCTGTCTTGGCCGATATTTCCTGGGTCTGGTATTTGCCGCCCCATTCCTCGACAAGAATGTTCATTTTTGAGAGCTCTTCACGGATCTTCTCGGGATTCGAATTCGGTTTATCAATTTTATTGATGGCAAAAACAATAGGAACACCTGCAGCCATGGCATGGTTGATGGCTTCCTTGGTCTGTGGCATTACTGTTTCGTCAGCTGCAATTACGATAATGGCAACGTCGGTTATTTTGGCACCGCGTGCGCGCATTGCAGTAAACGCCTCATGACCCGGTGTGTCGAGGAAAGTTATTGCTTTCCCGTTCTCAAGCACAACTTCATAAGCGCCTATATGCTGCGTAATACCTCCGGCTTCGCCTGCAACCACGTTTGTAGAGCGGATGAAGTCAAGCAGTTTGGTTTTACCGTGGTCAACATGGCCCATGACCGTAACAATAGGAGCCCTGTCACGGATATCATCAGGATTATCATCCACATTATGACCATCGATGGCTTCCTGAACTTCAACACTGACGAATTCGAGTTTGTAACCGAATTCATCTGCGACAAGTGTAAGGGTTTCGGCATCCAGCCTCTGGTTGATAGATACAAAAAGGCCTAACGACATACAGGTTGAGATGATCTCGGTAACAGCAACGTGCATCATATTTGCAAGTTCGTTGGCTGTAACAAATTCAGTGACCTTGATCACTTTTTTACCTTCTTCTATCCTTTCCTGTTCCTGCTGAAGTTTCTGGCTTACCTCTTCCCTTTTCTGGCGGCGGTATTTTGATGCCTTAGATTTGCCTGTAGGGCTAAGCCTTGCGAGCGTTTCCTTGATCTGGCGTTCAATATCTTCCTGGGTTACTTCGGGTTTCTGTATCTCCCGGGTATACTTTTTATCTTTGACAAAATGAGGTTTCTCGGTTTTCGGAGCCTCAGGCCCTTCGTCGGCACGCTTGATACGTTTCCTCTTTTTCTTTTTTGATTTAATGGAATCATCGGAAGAAGAAGCAACAAGCTGTTTTTTCTTTTCGAATTTTTTCGGTTTGGGCAGTATCATGGAACCCAGGATCGTAGGCCCTTCAAGCTTTATCTTCTCGGTAGGCAGGAAATTCAGGTCTACGATTTCAGCTGCAACAGGAGGTAAAATCTCTACAGGCTCAATCTCCTCAATCAAAGGTTCCGGCTGCACTTCAACAACCTCAACCGGCATGGGCTCCTCAACGGGGGGCTCGATAACCTCCTCTGTTTTCGCCTTACTCTTGCCTTTTTTGGAAGGTTTCTTCTCGAAGGATTCAAGATCCATTTTTCCCACGATCTTCAATTCCCCCATTCCTTTGGAAGCTTTCTCTTCCTTAATTTCTACAGGTTGTTCCCCGGTAGTTTCTTTTGCCCTGGAAGCTGTTTTCTTTGTTTCCTCTTCCTCTGCCCGGGCTTGTGTCTCTTCTGCTTTTTCCTCGGAAGTTAATTCAACCGCAACTTTCTTAGAAGGTTTCTTTTCTTCTTTTTCAACCGGTTTTTCTTTTTCAGCTACAGGCTTTTCTGTTTCTGCCGGTTTGATCTCTGCCGGGGGCGTTTCTTTTACAGCTTCCTTTAGATGGACTTCCCTGGGTTTCTTGGGAGCCTCTGTTTGCCTTTTGTCATAGTCAAGCGAAACATTCTTGATGAAAAGGTCCTCACGTTCCTTCTCTCTTTCCTTGGTCGCACTTTTTTTGTCTTCGATAGTAATTGTCTGGTGAGAGGTAAATGCCAGTTCAATTTTCTTAGCCTCCTCCTTCACCTGTTTTTCCGTGGCAAACTCTTTCTTAAGAAGATTGTACATCTCCTCGTTGAGCTTGCCATTAGGGTCACGGTCTACGGTAAACCCTTTCTTGGAAAGGTATTCCACGACGGTACTTATCCCGATATTGAATTCTCTCGCGGCTTTGCTTAACCTGACCGTTACTGCGCCTTCACTCATGCGGCAAAATTATAAATTTTTATTCGAACTCAGCTTTTAATATGCGAATGACCTCATTGATCGTTTCTTCCTCGAGGTCGGTACGTTTTACAAGTTCTTCAACATTCAGATCGAGAACGCTTTTAGCAGTATCGCATCCAATGTTCTTGAATTCGTCGATGATCCACTGTTCGATTTCATCAGAAAATTCCATGAGATCCACATCTTCATTGTCAACATCCGTATCACGGTAAACATCGATCTCATAGCCTGTTAGCCTGCCGGCAAGACGAATGTTGAAACCTCCTTTACCGATAGCAAGTGAAACCTGGTCGGGTTTCATATACACATCAGCTTTTTTCTCTTCTTCATTGATGATGATGGAGGTGACTTTTGCAGGACTCAGTGCGCGCTGGATATAAAGCGACGGATTGGTCGTATAATTAATAACATCGATATTTTCATTTTTCAGCTCCCTCACTATGCCATGGATGCGTGAACCTTTCATCCCAACACAGGCACCTACAGGGTCAATGCGGTCGTCGTACGATTCCACTGCGATCTTGGCCCTTTCACCAGGTACCCTGACGATCTTTTTGATCTGGATAAGCCCGTCGAAAACCTCTGGAACTTCAGCTTCAAACAACCTCTCAAGGAAGGCCTCGGAGGTACGGGAAAGTATGATAACCGGGTTGTTTGATTTCATTTCAACTTTGGAGACAACAGCCCTGATAGTATCTCCCTTCCGGTAAAAGTCGGTCGGGATCTGTTCCGACTTGGGAAGGATGATCTCTATCCCTTCGTCGTCGAGCACCAGGATCTCTTTTTTCCAAACCTGGTAAACTTCACCTGCAATGATCTCGCCAATTTTATCCTTGTATTTAAGATAGATGTTGTTCTTTTCATATTCCTGTATCTTGGAGATCAGGTTCTGCCGAATTGCCAGGATCTCCCGCCTGCCGAAGTCGACGAGTTTGATTTCTTCCGAAAGTTCTTCTCCTACTTCAAAATCAGGCTCGATCTTGATAGCATCGGAATAAGCGATCTGCAGGTTCTCATCTTCGACTGTTCCGTCTTCGACAATGGTACGGTACCTCCAGATTTCCAGGTCGCCTTTGTCGATGTTTACAATGATGTCGAAATTATCGGCCGATCCGAACCTTTTGGTAAGCATATGCTTGAAGACTTCCTCGAGGATACGCATCATGGTCTCGCGGTCGATGTTCTTGAATTCTTTGAATTCCGAAAAGGTTTCGACTAAATTTAAAGTTTCCATTGCAGTACTATATTATAATTTTACTTTTATTTTTTAAAGCTGATAACGATTTTTGCTGACTTTATTTCATTGAATTTCAGATCCAATTCCTTTTTCTCCGATTCTTTCTTCGACTTCTTTATTTCCTGTTCAAGTTTTATTCCATCCCGGTCGGCAAAAACAAGAACGCCTTCTGTTTTAGCACCGCTTACTGTCACTATCTCGAGGTTCTTCCCGATGTATTTCTTATATTGCCTCAGCACTTTCAACGGACGGTCGGCGCCTGCCGAAGATACCATGAGGTCAAAATCCTCCTTTTCACGGTCGAGGTTCTGCTCAAGGTGCCGGCTAAGGCCTTTGCAGTCGTCAATAGTAACCCCGTGATCGCCGTCAATAAAAACCATAATATGGTTGAGAGGCTTAATCAGCACTTCAATCAGGAATTTATCAGAGCCATCGAGAAATTCCTTAATCAATCCTGTGACCTGTTTCTCTGTGATCATATTTTTTTATGTCTGCGGATGAGGTTCAGGGTTAATAAGGCATTCGGCGTATCAGGCAAAACACTACCCTGATTTGTTTCAGCAAACGAGGGGACTCTCGTCCCCTCGTCACTGAATCAACCTAAAATCCGCTGCAAATATACGCAGATTTTAATTAATACCAAAATATTGCTTTAAAACCGGGCAAAATTCAAAGAAGCAGCTCCTACTTTTCGCCTGCAGCAGGTGGCGTCAGGTATTACTTGTCAAAACTCCCGCTGTTATCATACATATAGTTGATGAAAAGGTTGCCCTGGGTGTTAATGTAACCCCATTTGACACCTTTGCGCACCTTGGCGAAGCCGTGATTGAAATCCTCTGCAGCATCAAACTGGGGATTTGTAAGATATCTCCCGGTTTTGTCGATGAACCCCCATTTTGTTACTTTTTTAATTCTTGCAGTGCCCCCGCAAAAATCTTCGGCATCTTCGAACTGCAGGTTAATGGCATAGGCTCCTGTAGGATCAATATAGCCCCATGATTTCCCTTTTCTCACTTTGGCCAGGCCTTCCACGAAATCCGAAGCATCGTCGAACTGGGTATTGATCTTCCATGAGCCTTTATCATCGATAAACCCCCATTGGTGCATTTTCTTTGCCCTGGCGAGCCCGTTACTGAAATCCCCTACAGCTTCAAACTGCAGGTTGATGACGTAAGCGCCCGATTTATCAATAAATCCCCATTGGGTTCCTCTCCTGACCCGTGCAAGACCGTCATGAAAGTCCTCCGCATCGCTGAATTGGGGATTGATGACCCAGCTTCCGCTCTGATCTATATAACCCCATGCTTTCCCCAGGTGGGCCTTTGCCAGGCCATCGTGGAATTCACCGAGTGAAGAAAACTGGGGATTGATGATGAATTTGCCTTTATTGTCGATAAATCCCCAGGACACTCCCTGCCTGACCCTTGCAATACCATTATGGAAATCATCGGCATCGTAAAACTGGTAATCAATGGTAATCATACCTTTACTGTCGATATATCCCCATTTTTTGAATTTATACACCCTGGCGAGACCTTCGCTGAAATCTTCGGCCAGGTCAAACTGCGGATTGATCACGTAAGTTCCTTTGGTATCAATATAGCCCCAGTCGCCCATTTTTTTTACCCTGGCCAGGCCTTCGTGGAAATTCTCAGCATCGTCAAACTGCAGATTGATAAGATACACGCCATTAGTATCTATATAACCCCAGCTTTTAAACACTTTAACTGAAGCGATCCAGTTGCAGCATTTTTCCTTTATAGGAGGAGCCTCTCTTGGTTTTTCCTGGGGTGTGACCACAGGGCTGGTGGTTTTATCCTTTGGCTTAACCTTTTCCTTGCTTTTATTCCCGGTTTGGCCTCCGGCAGCAAAGGCCATCAGCACCAGTAAGATGATAAAGATGTTTTTCATGGTATACCGATTTGATTTTACAGGCCAAACTACAAAAAATATTCGGAATACAAAAAAAACGGATCACCAATCTACCATGATCCCAACCGAAGGGACGATGGTCCCGGCGTAATCGGGAATGGTCCTGAGCTCATAGCGCAGGTTCCCCTGGGGATCAACATAGGTCTTGACACTTCCGTCGGGCTGGGTATTTACAAGAATATCGGGTTGCTGGGCTTTCAGGTTAAGGGCATTCTGAATATCGATATAAAACATAAGGGACCATTTTTTGAAATAAAACGCCTTGTCGACCCTAAGGTCCAGCTGGTTAAAGTCGTTAAGCCTTAACGTATTGTACTGGTCATAGTCGAGGTACCCTCTGCCCTGGACATTCCATGCGCTGACCAGGCTTGATTTATTATAATCCCAGGGGGTATACGGAGCTCCGCCGGCATACCTGTATTTAATGCCAATCTGCCAGTTATATTTGAATTTCCTGCTGATGGTCAGGTTCAGCAGGTTGCGGTTATCCCAGGCAGAAGGAATATAGATCCCATTGTAATTTGTGAATTCACTTCTGACAAAAGTGTATGAAAGAATCACGTTGAACCCGAACAGGTTGATATCCCTGAATAAAACTTCAATACCGTAAGCCCTTCCTTTTGATGTCGGGATTACAGGTTCATCCCCGGCAATCCCGAAATTACCCCCTTTACTTGCAAGGGAAACCGAATCGTATAACGACAGGGGGTAATGTTTATAGTACTTGTAAAAGCCTTCAAGAGAAACTTTGGCATTGGGCCGGTACTGGTATTCCATGCCCAGCACGATATGATCGGAGGATATATACTTTATGCCCAGGGAGTCATTTACCAGGCTGCCCTGGTTGTCGCGGAATCCGAGTGTGGTGTATGCGGGAAGCTGGTAGTACCTGCCTGTATTGAAATTGAGGAACCATCCCCTTGAAAACTGCCAGGATGCCGCAAACCTCGGGGAGAACTGCGTTAACGGATTGCTCATGAGGTTTGAATAAGTGTTGCCGTCAAACCTTAAACCAAGTGACAGCTGCAGTTTCTCATTGAAAAAATCCCTGCTTACCTGTCCGAATGCAGAATATTTCCACAGGTCCAGAGTCGAATTGTAGTCGAGTATCCTCACCGAATCCCTCAGAAAGAGTTTCTGATACGTGTGATTATTATACTTCGCATACTCAAGACCGCCTCCGTAAGTGATTTTCCATTTTACAAGATCGGTGACGCCTTCATACCTGAATTTATTCTCGATCTCCTGCGATTTGACCTTGAGCAGTAGGCTGTCGGGAATCTCAATATTTCCTGAATACTTAATCTCCTCATTGTTCAGCATGTTCCTGCTCAGGACCCAGGTGTCGTTCCCTTTTTGCCGAAAATGACGGTAAACAAGCCCAACGGTATAACTCCACTGGGAATATTCGGGCAGGTAACCGAGAATATATTTCTGAGTTTCATTGGGGTTTTTAATACCTGTATTCAGTTTTGAATTGTCAAGTGATCCTATAGATATTAACGACAGCTGGTCTTTCGCCGTGATATTCCATTTGTATTTTACCTGGTAATCGTTATAAGTAGGCAGGAATGGCAGTTTTAGCAGGCTGAACAGGAGCTGAAGGTAAGACCTTCGAACCGATAGCATCAGTGTTGACTTTGATCCTATCGGACCATTAAGTGTGATCCCGATATCACTGGAGCCGATGGTGAACCTGCCTCCGAATTTATCCTTGTTGCCTTCGATCTGTGTCATCTCCAGAACCGAACTCATGGTATTGCCCCTCCGGGCCTGGAAGGCGCTTGTGTACAGGTCTACCTGGCGTATGAAATCCACGTTGATTATACCGACCGAACCGCCCGACGTACCCTGGGTGGCGAAGTGATTTAAATTGGGGATCTCTACCCCGTCAAGATAAAACCTGTTTTCACTGGGGCCTCCTCCTCTCACAACGATGTCGTTTCTGTATGAAACTGTCTGGGAAACACCCGGCAGAGACTGGATGACTTTTGAAATATCACGGTTTGCCCCGGGGCTTTTTTCGATCTCCTGGATGCTGAGGGACTGGACCGACAGCGGACTGTCTTCTTTTTTTTCGGTTAATGAAGGTCTCACCTCCACAGTTTTCAGGTTAACCGAGGTTTCGTCAAGTGCGATATCGAAAAATACGGGATGGGACTTGGTGACAAGGAAGTCCTCGGTTGTCTTCTTTTCATAACCAAGAACTGAAACGACAAGTCGAATGTACCCTGGATCTACTTTTCTTAGAACATAGTTGCCGACCGAGTCTGTTGTTGTGCCCTGGGAAGGTTTGCCGTCAATTACAATATTGGCAAAAGGAATACCCTGGTTGTTTTTGTGATCAAAAAGCCTGCCCCTGACTTCTCCCAGCTGGGCTGAAGCCTGAAACGGGACAAACAGGATTATAAAAAAACTGGCGAGCAGCAGCGTTTTATATTGTATCATGAATTTATTTTAAATCGGTCTAAATAGATGTCAATTTTCATGCCATCACAACCATGGACTGATAAAATGTCATGTTTATTTTGGGATAATAACAAACCTGAGCCAGGTCCCTAATTGCCAGAGTGCTGTTTCTAAGCCGCTTATTTTATAACGGTAAACTTCTCGGAGTAGCTTTTCCCGTTTAACAATATATTGAAGATATACTGGCCGCTTCCGATGGAGCCAAGGTCGAATTCAACATTATAGAGATCTTTGACTATCAATCCGTGAGCTATTTGCAGGATGGGTTTGCCTGACAGGTCGAGGATGGAAATCTCTGCAGTGCCGCCTTCATGAAGTCTCACATGGGCATTGGCATAGTTCTTTGCAGGGTTGGGGATAATACTGATCTCAACGCTTTCGGGAGCAGACGGAGCATTAATATCAAGCGGCCATGTTACACTTTGTTTGAGTGCTTGTTGAATTCTGGAATTACCAAGTACATTATCCAGCTTGTATACATATAAAATTATATTGCAGTTGGAAGAGTTCCATGTGGAGTCTATCTTAAGGCTGAAATTCCTGGTGATCGTCTGGGTTGCAGGCCAGTTGCCTCTTACAAGGGTATCGCCATAGGGCTCGTAGGACATCTTACGGCATACATCATTGTGTTTCGCAAGGTACCTTCCTCCATGACCAAAAGGTATCCCGCAGGAATCCTTATGCTGCTGAAGGAAAATGATGTTGTTTTCAGTCATAACGGAGTTGACCATGTATGTGCCTGAAAGATTTCCGCCAAAGGGAGTGAGATCAGCGGAAAAGTTAATAGTCCGGCTAAGCGGATCATACACTTTTGATTTCATAAGGATCCTGACGTTTGCCACAGTGTCGTTTTTCAGGTGTTTTAATGCACTGTCACAGACCTGGTGAATGTTAATGAAGAATACATAGTTGTATATATATCCGTCGCGATTTGTCCTGAGATCAGACCCGTCACGGATCAGGTTTCTTATGATTGAGTCAAAGCCAGGAGTGTAAAGCCCCGAGAAACTGGTTTGATATTGGAGTACAACAGAATTCTGCAGAGCCGGGGTCATGCAGGTATAAATGATTGAGTCAAGGCAGGGGCATTCTCCGCAATCGGTGAAAGTAAGCCTTTCGATCAAATGGGTTTTAGGGTTCTGACAAAATACGCTGCCGGAAACAGCAAGAAGGAACAGCAGGAGATACAAGGAATTGTTTTTCATAAGACCGTAGTTTTACAAAAAGATTTGTCACAATAAATGTAAGAAAATTTTAATTTCAATGCAAGCGATTTATTAAAATACATGATCAGGCATTGACAATATCAGTTTTTTACGTACATTTAATGTGCAATTAAAATCTTTAGGCCATGAAAAAGATTTGCATTCTTCTTAGTCTGCTTGCCTTTGCCATTGTTCATCAGGGTTACGCACTGGATGTTACTTTCGGGCAGAAAGTCAACAATGTATGGCAACCCATACCAAACGGCGGGACCATCAACCTGAGCTGTAAACAAAATTATGTGATCGATGAATATGTCAGGGTCCAGAACAAT
>CAILVF010000033.1 GCA_903837605.1 uncultured Bacteroidales bacterium
ACCGAGCAAAGCTAAAAAGTCTCCTTCTTTTACCTGGTCGCCGGCTTTCACTTTGATGGAATGAGGAACGCAATGCGCGTACATGGCGTAATGGCCGTTGCCGATATCGATGATCATGTAATTCCCGGCATAATCGATGGGAGCTTTGAAATTCAGATGATTGTGAGTATTTCCGTCGTTTTCGGTCATGGTGTCACTGGTGGCGATCACAGTACCGTCGGCCACTGCAAACAGGCTGTCACGATAGCAGAAGTACGAACTGTTTTGGGTGGGATCTCCCTGGTAAAATTTATCATAGGTATCGTTAAGCTGCATATTGTCGAATGCAAACCGTTCACCGGTGCCTATTTTGCCCCCGATGAACATCATGGAATAAAAATGATACTCGTTGGTACTCTGGTTGATGAACATCCATTTCGTACCCTTCACCGGTGAGGCGATCACCAGGGGTGTTTCGTTGTACCTGGGAGTGAATACGCCCCCGCTTACGATCACATCGTTATTCGAGACGGTATCCCTGAAAACCAGCCTTTCTGATATCTTCACGGGAGGCGTTTTGTCAAGAGGTACAGGCAGCTGGATGGAGAAATAATATTTGTACAGCTTGTCGGATGGCATGATCGGACTGCTTGGAAGGGGATCGGAAAAGATCTTTGGAAATGCCCCTGTATTATACGTGGCCAGTACTTCCTTCGTCACATCGTCCAGCACGTTGATCTGCCTGAGCGAAAGCCCGTTCTTCTTCCACTCCCAGGTCTTCAGCGTAAAAGGTATACGCAGGTACTCGTTGGTTTTGAAAGGGATGTCGTTTATGATCACCTGCATGCTCCCCCAATCGGTATTGGAGTAGTCGGTGGTCTTTTTACTGCAGCCCTGAAAAAAGCAAGACAGTATGATCAATGCCAGGAAATAACTGAGCGTTTTCATAGGAACGGGATTTAAGGCCGATACTAAGGTAAGAAATTTACTGGATAAGGCGCTTCGCAGCCGATAGCTTGGTAAGCAGCGCGAAGAACGCTGCGATAACCAGATAAGGCTGCTTCGCAGCCGATATCCAGTTTTCCAGCCATCCTGTCATCGCGGCGAAGCCGCTGATCCAGCTATCCAGTTTCCAAGTTTTCCAGCCATCCAGCCATCCAGTCATCGCGGCGAAGCCGCTGATCCAGCTATCCAGCTATCCTAATATCCTGGTTCACTAGAGACATTTTTTACTTTCCCTGACCTTTTCGAGTAGCAGGGTGGCCTGGGCTTCTGATATCTTCTCAATGATCACATTGAAGGTGGTAAAGGTGGTTTTGGTAACCAGTTCCACATAGGTGATCCTCCCGGGCAAGACACTCACGGTGACGGGTATGGAAACGGTAAAATTATTCCCTGTAAGGGAGATCTTATGATCGCCTGGCTTGACCATATGTTCCGAATGGGAATTGCTTTTCACCTTGCAAACCAGGGCATCGTCAATTGAAACCAGGAAGGTAACACCACTTCCGCTGTAACCATTCCTGCGGATAATACAAACCTGTCCCAATTCCCCTTCAAACTGCCTGGGCTCCAGATTGGTGATGACATCCCTGGAACCGTTCTCGTACCGTATCATATAGATTTCCGACTTCAGTGCAGAGTAGGTGGGCCCGTTCAGGTTATCGAATTTTTTATACTTGATTTCGGTGGAAGAGATCTCAAGCACTTTCGCCTTGATTGAATCCCCGACTACCTTTATGATCACATCCTGTGAATACGAATTAAAGACAAAAAGGCTCATCAGAAAAGCAGAGAACAGAAATTTTTTCATAGGTAAATTTTTGAGGGTAATACAATTCCACCTGCAATTTACTAAAATTATATCACTGCAAATTTTTGATAAATTATTGTATATCGTTGTTATTTAAAATGATATCGACCCGGAACTGGACATCCAGCTATCCAGACACCCAGCTATCCAGCTATCGCGGCAAAGCCGCTGATCCAGCTATCCCCGCTCCCCGCTCCCCGTTCCCCGTTCCCTGCTCCCCGCTCCCCGCTCTAGAACCCTATATTAATCCCTGCCACAAGCGAGTTGGTATTGCCAAAGTAAATTGCGGGGATATAGCGAACGTCGCCTTCGACATTGCGCCTGAGGTATTCGACGAAAACGTAGGCATTGTTTATCACCTCGTACTTCGCCTGGACAGCAATTTCCTGGTCTTTATAATCGAGGGCGGATAAGGTGGTGCCTTCCCCATGCTTTGCGAACAGGTAGGAGGCGTCGAACCTGAGTCCGCGGATGGGCTTCCAGCAGAGTGCGGCATAGATCTCCATGGAGTTTTCCTTCAGATAGCTGCCGAGGCAATACTGGTTTGAAGTATAGGATGTTGTGGGAAGTGCGCTGGCATAGGCTTTACCGTTGTTCCGGGTGTATTCGGCTGTAAGCGAGAAATTCCTGATAAGGAGATCCGAGATCCGGGATCCGATTTTGTACGAGATCCCTTCGATGGAAGCCTGGTTCACAAACACATCCGCATACAGATGAAGATGTTTAATATTTCGTGTGCTCACATTGATGAACGTCTGGACTTCCTTGCCGTAGAATCCCGATTTGCCGTCGCCTTCGGCATATCCGTAGTTGAAATAAAACAGGAACGGGCTGATATAGGCAGGATTCATATAATTCGCACAATACACCACCGAATTGCCTATGCTGAGATCCAGTCCGCCCACAGGCGTGAACGTGAACATGCTTGAAGCGTAATATTTATTGAAATAGGTGATGCGTTTTGCGCCGGTGGGAAGGGTGTAGGTTTTGGTGGTATCGGGGACCTCGCTCACCAGCCAGGCCTGTACCCAAGTGAATTCCAGCCACTTGAGGGGTTTCATATGATATTGAAGATAGGGAATGGATGGCGTTCTCCCGCTCATGATGTTGGATCCGTGATAGTTATCGCCCCAGGTGAAATGGTCCTTCACAAAAGCCAGGTCGCCCCACTTCCACTTCCATGTGAGCCCGCCACGCATCTCGCTGTAATCTCCCGCCCCTTCGGGATAAGGCTTCCAAACCGCCCCTTCTTCCTGGTTGAACTCCCCGGGGTTGGTGATGAGGTGGTTCTCGTGGTTGTCGCGCAGACTGGCGTAAAACCCGAAGTGCTTCCCCACGTAACCGAAGACCTCGGCCCCGTTCCAGCGGTGGTAGGCCGAACCGTTCTCGTTGCGGATGTACGAACCCCCCAGCACCGGCCTCACCACGAAGGTGAAGATCGAATCCTTGTATACGAATTCGAAGGGGTTGAACGGCAGCCTGAAATACTCTTTCTTCTTGAAGAAGCTGTTCTTTGTGATGTAACTGAGGTTTGGGCTGAGCTCCAGCTTGAAATCGCGGAGGTAAAAATCCAGCTCTTTCTGCTGGCGCTTGCTCAGCTTCGTCCTGTTTTCGGGGGATGAGGCTTCCTGGAGTTTCTGGGAGATCAGCTCCCTCGGATAGGGTTTGATCACGCTGGTGATAGTGATGATCTTGTTATTCGCCAGCTCGTCGATGAAGTCGTAAATGTTGGTGTTGGTAAGGTCCTGGTAGACGATCTGGGCCAGGCCCGTTATAGGGAGCAACAGTATCAGGATCAGCAGGCGCAGGAGCTTCATCTAGCAAAGATAGAAATTTCGCTCAGATCCCCGCTCCCCGTTTCCCGCTCCCTGTTACCCGTTCCCCGTTCCCTGCTCCCCGTTTCCCGCTCCCCGCTCCCCGCTCCCCGCTCCCTGTTACCCGTTCCCCGTTCCCTGCTCCAGCCACTCCTTGGCTGCAGTTATTGTGGAGAAAACCCTGATACGGTATTTGTGGCTTTTGCGGAAATGGTCGGCCATTAAAGTGAATGCAGTGCCGGTGGGATCGGAATGTAAAACGGCATGCCTTACAGAATCAAACTGGTCAAGCTGGCTTTCAAGGTTTCGCACCAGGAACGGGATGTCGGAAATCTTAAACGAGGGTACCGCGCCCCAGGCATCTTCAAGGATCTTCAGCTTCTTTGGGAGTCCGGTCATCTTTCCCAGGCTCTCAGCCTTCTCAATCATGGACTTAAAATCGACCTTCCCACGCACTTCAGAGTAAAGAATATCATCCTCGACACTATATTTTATTTCGTCCGTCATATTTTTAAGACCTTGACTTCTACCTTACAAATATAATATGCTTTTGGTGGTTTTACTATAAAGGTTTTATAAATAATTAGAAATTAAGAAAATACAATCGTTGAGAAATGCTTCCTTCGGAAATCATGTTTTTCCCTAACTTCGCTCTATGTTCCGCCACGTCCTGTATCGGATTGCATCAAAACCCGGATTGTTCTTGTTCTTGCGGAAGGCGGGGCATTTTCATTTTATTTCCGAGCGCCGGGTCATCCGTAACTATTTTTTATCGCTTCCCCCGGGATCAGGTATTCTTCATATCGCTTGCGAAAGCGGGTACTTCTCGAACTTTTTCAGGGATTACAGTTACACGGGCGTCGATCTCAGCGAGGTGAAGATCGCTTATGCCCGTAAGCACTTCAAGGGGGATTTCAAAGTGATGGATGCCATGGCGCTGGAGTTCGAAGCGTCTTCGTTTGACGGCATCCTCTTATCGGGGGTATTCCATAATATCGATGATATTACATCCATCCAGGTCCTCAGGGAAGCCAAACGGGTTTTAAAGCCCGGCGGAAAGGTACTTATTCTTGAAGATTACTATGCGGATGGCGCGCCGGGTCTGTTCGAACGCTTCGACCGCTATTTCGATCCCCCCGAAGTGATCCGCAATCCCAACCAATACCTGGATCTTTTCACCCCCCACATCCGCAGTCAATATAAAGGAATGATCAGATCAGGTTCCCGCAAAATGATGGTATTCCAATCTTAGCGGGATATCCAACTATCTAGCCATCCACTAATCCAGATATCCAGCTATCCAGCTATCCAGTCATCCCCGATACGGCTCAATCAGCAAAGGCGAAATCGATATCGTCAAGACCTGGTCGAGGTGATCGATCTTGATCAGCACCTTGTGTTTGCCTGCAATGGAGACGAGTTCGCCTATGACCCCGGCCAGCGGACCGGCATTCACCCTCACCGTTGAACCTTTTAGCAATGAGCCGTTGAGCACATCCACTTCCACATCGGCGCCGGTGATGGCTTTGAGGATATCGATCTGCTTGTTGGGAATGGGCGCGGGTTTGCCCGAAAACCAAACGAAACGCACGGCCCCGTCGGTATCCAGCACCTGGTTATATTGTTTCGGTCCGGGCACGGGCCTCACGAAACAATAGGAACGGATGAGGGGTTCGGCCACTAGTTTCTTCCGGTCGCTCCACTGCCTTACAACCTTACGCAAAGGCACATAGGCTTCAATGCCTTTATCCCTGAGGTTTTCGGCCAGCTTCTTTTCGTACCTCGACTTGGTATAAACCGCGTACCAGGGGTTTTCGTCCATCATGATTGAAAACTTCGGAATGCAAAACTACGTTTTTTCCGGCTACCTGCTCCCTGCTCCCGGTTCCCCGTTCAGAAACCCTGTAATTCGTTCAAACACGCAATCAAACGCCTCATCCACCATATCGGGGGGGATGATCGTTGTGGGGAAGGGGTCTTCGTGTATATAAGGGTATGGGAAATCGAAGATCTCCACGGGGATAGGGATGTCGCGTGCCGCGCCCTGCAAGGTGTTGATGACTTCGTAAGCGGGGACTACCTTATCGGCCTTCAAAGTAATGGCGAGGACCTTATCATGCATCTCCCTGAACTTCCCTTCCCTGTATTCGCGCATATTACGGTAATCGAGCATCGCCAGGAGATTATAGCCTTCGGGATGTCCGGGTCCGAGGTAATGCTTCAGGCGGGGGTCGCGTTTCAGGTGGTTGTCGATATGCTCCACTAAAAAGGAATACAGGGCCACGTTGGCTTCGCTATCGAGTATGAATTTCGACACCGGCGATAAGCGGTTGAATACTGCTCCCCCGCAAAACATCGCGAGTTTGGAATCAGTGAAATAACCTTTGTAGTCGCTGAGCTTCAGGATCTCGGCGAGCAGGCTGCCTATGGAATATGAAAAGAAATCGAAGCTGCATCCTTCTTCTATGCCCGGGAATACTCCTTTTTTACATTCTTCCGCAAAGCGGATGACGTCGTAATAGGTCTGAAGCCCGCTCCAGATAAAGCGCTGGGGCTGGGAGTGCAGTCGTATGCTGATGGCCACGTTCGAGAGTGACGACTTCATCGCGTTTGGAAAATGCTGCTTCCGTTTGCCGCTCAGGGCGAACATGCTGCGTTTCTCCACCCAGTATACCGGCGCGCGGTTCATGTGGAAAGCGATAGGGAAAAGTACCACGGGTTTTCCCGTTTCCCTCACAAGTTTCAGAGCCCAGGGCAGGTATTTATCCCAGCTCTTCTCGTTGAATCCGTGGAAGAGGAGGATAAGACGCTGGTGTGACTGGGGACTCCCTGCTCCCTGCTCCCTGCTCCCTGTTCCCCGCTCCCTGTTCCCCGTTCCCTGCTCCCTGTTCCCCGCTCCCCGCTCCCTGTTCCCCATTCCCTGCTCCCGGCTGGTATCACCGGGCATGTCCTTAGGAAAAAACACCGGGCAGTAGAACTTCCTGTTCTCGGGGATCAGGGTATCGGCAATATCGATGAGCTCGTCCTCATGCCCTGTATTGAACACGAACGAGCGGGGTTTGCCAAATTTCAGATCGTGGTCCTCGCATTTGTACTCTTCAGCCCCGGGTATCAGGTCATAGGCCTTCGACTCAAAGCTGATATTCCTCACTTCCACATCCCCAAGGTCGACGATCTCCTTTTCGAAATCGACCTTTTTCATAAGGTATTTGTGTGACTCAGTGTATTTCATGGCATTCGTTTGATTGATCAAAGATACGGGATTATGGGATATGGGATATCGGGATAAGTGGATAAAAGTGTTGCGGCGGACCGGGATCCGGTCCGCCGCAACGAAAGAACACATTAAATCAAACGGTTATGTTATCCATTTATCCAGTTATCTAGTTATCCAGTAATCCAGTTATCTAGTTATCTAGTTATCCAGTTATCCAGTTATCTAGTTATCCAGTTATCCAGTTCTACTCTTTCACGAATTTCTGCGTAATCTTAATGCCATCCGCAGATGTGATCCGCAGTGTATACAAGCCTGAATTCAAGAGGCTTACATCGAGCTTAACCACATTGGCGCCCTTGGCAAGGTCAAGCGCCTGGCGTGAAACTACCTGCCCGGTGAAACTGTAGATCTCGGCGTTTGCATTCACCGAAGCGTTCAGCTTAAGGTTCAGGTTCAGAACATCCTTTACAGGGTTGGGGTAAGCGATAAAGCTTTCCACAGCCGACTGTTCGCTGATGCCGTTGATGGTGCTTCCGTTGAAGGTCATCACCACGTTGGCAACAGGTGCAGCAGCGCTAAGCACAACTTTCACCTGCTCCGATGTAGTGTTCGGGAGCTCGGGAAGGAGGTAGTAAGTGCCGTAGGCCATCCCGCTGAAATCAAAGGTCCCTGAAGGGGTTACTTTCCTGAACCCGAGCACGTTGCCCTGTTCGTCGGTGACCAGCATGGCGATCTTGTCGACGCTCACCGATTTCAGTCCGGAAGTATTCACATGGCCGGTGATACCGCCCGGTCCAACGGGCATATTGCCTGCATGGATAAGGTTGATATTGTATGGGTTCTGCGGATTTCCCAGTTCGATCACCGTTGCCTGCTGCCAGTAAAGCGTATGCTCATAGAATGTGGGCAGGAACCCGCCTGTGGAATCAAACGGCATGGCCCAGATCACGAAATGTCCGTTGGGGACATAGGGGAACATGTAAACGCCCATGGAATCTATAGGAGATGCAGCGAAGAACGGCTGTCCGCCCGGCATTGTGTCATTGGAAAAGATCATCGCCATACCGAAAGGCAGGGGGAAGTTCCCTTCGAAAACCTGTCCGTAAACCTGGTGCAGGTTCATGGTGTCGCCTACAAATATATGCTGCATGCTTGTAAACGTGCACTGGTTGGAATCCTGGGTAATGGTCGTCAGGTGGACTTCATACAATCCTGCAGCTGCATAGGTATGGTCAACATTTTTCCCGGTTCCGCCGGTGCCGTCGCCGAAGTTCCAGTTATAGGCGCTGGGTGGCGCATTCTGAGGGGTATGCCCTTCGAAGCTCACCTGCAGGAAGTTGTTCATATGGGTAAACCAGCTTTCGCAGGGAGGCGGAGGCGGAGGGCCGATATGGATCTCTTTGCATTCGACTGAAGTACACTGGTTGGCTGTGGTGATGGTAAGGCAGGGGTGGAAAACACCGTTTCCGCTGTAGACATGCACAGGGTTCTGCATGGTTGAAATATTAGCGGCACCCGATAACGAATCCCCGAAGTTCCACAACCAGCTTATTGGTGCGGGAGTGGAAAGATCGGTGAATTGAACAGGATGGCTCAGATAGGTTGAATCTATATTCCAGGTAAAATTGGAATGGCATTGGCCTCCCGTTGAATCCTCAACAAAGATCATATGTGAGATGGAATCCCAGCATCCGCCCTGTGCGCTGTCGCCCATGGTCAGGTGTACGTGGTAATACCCGGGGTTTGCGAAAGTATGGGTCGGTTCAAAAAGGTCAGATGAAGTTCCGTCCCCGAACAACCACTGCCATGGTCCGCCGGCTCCCACCGAAGTATTGATGAAATGAACCGTAAGGGGGGTCACAGGAGGAGGTGGTGGTATGGGGTAGAAATTGGCATGGCATGAGGGCGAGTAAACAGTCACATAATGACATTCGGTGCTATGGCATTGCTGGTTATTCGCTGTGATGGTAAGGCATACATAGAAAGTCCCGTGAGTGGTAAAAAGGTGAGTTGGATTCTGTTCATTTGAGATGGTGCCATCTCCAAAATTCCATGCCCAGGCAGTAACGCCGTAGGTGCTTTGGTCAAAGAAATGCACAATGTTCTGATTCTGGGTTGAATCCTGCATCCAGGTAAACTGTGCCTGGCACTGCCCTGTTGAATCTACAATGATCACTTCGTGGGTAATGGTAGAAAAACATCCGCCGGCGGCGCTGTCGCCCATAGCCAGTGTAACATAATATGTTCCTGCGAACGAATAAGTATGGGTCGGGTCAAACAGTGTGGATCCTGTGCCGTCGCCGAACATCCACTGCCAGGGTCCGTTTGCCCCTACTGAAGTATTGATGAAATGAACCGTCATCGGAGTTACCGGCGGGGGTGGCAGGGATGGGTAGAAATCAGCATGGCAGGGGGGCGGAGGCGGGCTGGTACAGATGAGGAAATTCTGGTTGAAGGTGAGGTGGCCCGGACTGAATGAGAAATACTGAATGTGCAGACTCTGCGTGCAATCAAGCACCCATACCTGCATTACGCCAGTTGGTGCGCCCCCGGTAGAAAATTCAATGGTATCGGCATAAAAACCATTTGCATTTGTGCCGGTTACTCCATGGTATGTAAACCCGGTGCTCGATGAATCGATGTCAATATGAACAAGATAAGAGGGTACAGCCAGACCTGTTACACTGTCGGTAACATAGCCCGTAACATGGATTGAGTCCGCGTGTACCGAAATTCCGGCAGCTGCGAACCACATCATCAGGATTAGGAAAAGTTTTTTCATAAGATTTAAAATTGATTGACCATTGGGATTATTGTTTGTTGCATCTGTATTATAAACACGAAATTACTAAAAGGTTGCCTGCGAACTCACCAAGTGACAACAAACGCTGCCCTTACCCCCAGGCTCCAGGGTTTTGTAGTAACCTCCGAGGATTCATATACTGAATTAAAATAATATCTTACATCCGGTTCCACTTCGAGGCTGAACCTCCGCGACAGCCTGAACGTTGCGTTGATCCCTCCTATCCCCTGCCAGTTGAGCTGGATACGGTCGGGGCTCACATTATTGATCGAAATGACTTTGTCGTTCCCCTGGTTATAGGTGTCGCTGAGGTTTTCTGATTTCACCAGCAGCGACATCACAGCCCCGCCTCTTACTCCCAGAGATAGCCAGCTGTTCTGCCAGAAGTCATATCCCAGGATCAGCGGCACCTGGAGGTAAGTATAGCGTTTCTTATTGTAGGAGTAATTAAAGGTAAGTGAGGAATCGTAAACGGTTTTTTGCTGGGTATAATAGGTAGGAACCAGGCTGGTATGCTTCTGGTTCCATTGGAACGAGATGGAATCCAGGGCGTTGTAGGCCCCGAGATACGAATTCGTTTGCCTCAGCATTTCGTTTGAGCCTGTAGTTATGCTCAGCCCGACCCCCGTTCTCACTGAATACCGCCCGAAGTGAAAGGTGCCTTCCACCCCGAAATTATTTACAAATTTATCACCGTTAAGGGTATTGAACATCCACTCGGGGGTGTAGTAAACACCCGCGCTGATATTCCATTTTTTCGGCGGATAACTTTTCTCACTGTATGTGGCTTTTTTCTCTTCGTTCTGAGTTTCAGGTTTGGCCGGTGATTTGGTTGTTTCCTCTTTAGGCGCGGAGGGGATATCGGGATGCGAGATAGCGGGATCCGGGGCAGTGGATGCGGGATTAAGCGCTTCGCGCTGATCCGGGATAGCGGAATGAGGGGTTTGGGATGCGGGATCCGGGATAGCGGGATGAGGGGTTTGGGATGCGGGATCCGGGATAGCGGGATGAGGGGTACTTATAGTATTTGTTTTATTTCCATTTATTTCGTTCGATCTTACAATTTTGTTTGAGCTTTTTGCTGACCCGGGGGCAGAAGGGGCGGAAGAAGCTGAAGAGGCAGCAGGGGCGGAAGAAGCTGAAGGGGCAGAAGGAGCGGAAGCAGCTGAAGGGGCAGCTGGGGCAGAAGCAGCTGAAGGGGCGGAAGAAGCTGAAGGGGTAGATGAAGCTGAAGGGGCAGATGCGGCAGCTGGGGCAGATGCAGCTGAAGGGGCAGAAGAAACTGAAGGGGTAGATGAAGCTGAAGAGGCAGAAGGGGCAGCTGAAGGGGCAGCTGGGGCGGAAGCAGCAGGGGAAACTGAAGGGATTGCGACAGCAACCTTGCGATCACTGACGGGCGCCGGCGAATGATCTTCAAGAACAAACACCGCTGTTCCAACTCCGATCAAAAAAATCGCGACCACTCCGGCGATCCACCAGAAAGGCCTGGAGCCCTTACTATATTTCCCAACCGCCTCCCGCATGAACGCTGCCCGGCGCTCATCCGAAGGCACGACCCTGTAATCCGCTAGTTCAGAGCGGAAGAGGTCATCTATTGGATTCTGCTTTTTCATAATTTTTACTGCTTTGATATTCAAGAAGGCGTTTTCTCAATAAATTTCTTGCTTTCGATAATTGTGATTTGGATGTGTTTTCGGAGATCCCCAGCAACTCCCCGATCTCTTTATGGGTGTAATCCTCCATCACATATAGGTTAAATACGGTGCGGTAACCGGACGGAAGTTCGCACACAAGTCCCATCAGCTGGTCTTTGGTGAGATCACATCCGCCGAAATCATCGGTATCTTCAGATTCCCGGAAGTTCTCAAGCCGGGGATCCAGGACCGTGAACATTTTTTCCTTTTTGTGGTCGCGTATGTAGTTAAGAGCCGTATTCACCATGATCTTCCGCATCCAGGCTTCGAGGCTGCCCGTATGCTGGTCGTTAAAACTGTCGATGCTGTGGATGATTTTCATGAAACCGTTGTGCAGGACATCCTCAGCATCCTCGCGGTTTCCCGTGTAGCGCAGGCATACCGCCAGTAGCCAGGGAGCATGTTTGTCATACAACGCCCCAATGGAAGCCTGGTCAAGCCTTTTTGCTTCAGTTTTCCTCCGCGAAAATATCATCCTGTAAAGATAACCCGGAATAGGGAAAAGGTTGCCTGGGGAGGCAGGTTCAAGATCATTTAATTACCAGCTCATTCAGCTTCTCTGCGATCCAGTATTTGATAATCGACTGCCGGGTGATGCCCAGCCTGTCAGCTTCGCGGTCAAGTTCTTTAACCATCCAATCGGGAAAATCTATACTGACCCGCCTTTGTTTTAATCCCGGCCTGGATGCTTTTTCAAGATCAAGATATTCAGTAATGTCCTCGCCAAGGTCGAACTTCTTGTCCAGTTCTTCAGCCATTATATATTGCTTTTTCATTTTGCCTTGATTTTCTAACCGATATTATTCTTACAACTTCACCTCTTAATGTATAAATCGTAGTCCAGTAATCTTCACCCGATTGGGCAATCATAACATATCGCTCTTCTCCTGCAGTCCTGGCAGGAATTATGATATGTTCCGGATCCTCCCATAGTTTCCGAGCCTGATAAAAATCAACTCCATGTTTTATTTTGTTGGAAATGCTTTTCCCCTTATCAAACTCAAATTCCATGGAACAGTATTTTCTGCAAATATACTTAATATGTACCTTTAATGTACTTTTAATGATACATTTTTAACCTTTTATTACACTTATTATTAAAAAGCGAAGAAACTTACATAAGCTGCCCTGGCTGTCAAGAGCGATGCAGTTCACACAATCTGCCTTGGCTGTCAAGAGCGAAGCATCTCACACAAGCTGCCTTGGCTGTCAAGAGCGAAGCATCTCACACAAGCTGCCTTGGCTGTCAAGAGCGAAGCATCTCACACAAGCTGCCTTGGCTTCAAGGAGCGAACCTGGGAAAAGAGTCTAATCTGGTGGATGATAATGTGAGCGACGCAGAAGGCGCAGCAGCGGTGTGAGGATGCGAGCGTAAGGCGCAGCAGCGGTGTGCAACTGCAAGCGACAAGCGCAGCAGCGGTGTAAGATTGCGAGAATTTTACAGAATAAGTATCTGCGATTCGCCCTTCTGATTTTGCTTGTGGATTTTCAGCAGGAACATGTCCTTGCAGTTGGCTTTGTAATTGAACACGAATTTGTTCCCGTTGATGTCTGATTCGTGTATGACTTTTCCCTTGAGATCGGTAATGGCGATATGTTCAATGACGTCTTTCGAGATAAGTTCGAGTGAATAATCTGTTGCTTTGTCGATACTGATTACCGGGGTCTCGCTAAGGGAATCCAAGTCTATCTTGTTGATCTTCTGCTTCTTTACCGGCATTTCAATCGCTCCTTTCGTTAGTCGTTCATTCTGGATGCAAAAATACAACGAAATTTTAAAAATGCAATACCCTAATTTTTACATATGTTTTTCGACGTAACCCACTAACCGGAAATTGGTATCCTGCTCCCTGTTCCCTGCTTCCTGTTCCCTGTTCCCTGCTCCCTGCTCAGAACTCTGCATTCTTCGGAGTTCTTGGGAAAGGTATGACATCGCGTATATTCGCCATCCCGGTCACAAACAGTATCAGGCGTTCGAAGCCCAGTCCGAAGCCTGCATGAGGTGCCGTACCGAATTTGCGGGTATCGAGGTACCACCATACGTCTTTTTCGGGGATGTTCATCTCGCGGATGCGGCGCTGCAAAGCCTCGAGGTTTTCCTCGCGTTGCGAACCGCCAATGATTTCCCCGATCTTCGGGAACAGCACATCCATGCCGCGTACCGTGCGCCCATCGGCATTCTGCTTCATGTAAAAGGCTTTGATATCCTTTGGATAATCGGTCAGTATGACAGGCTTGCCGAAATGTTTTTCAACGAGGTAACGTTCGTGCTCGCTCTGGAGGTCGGTGCCCCAACTTACGGGGTATTCCCATTTTTGTCCTGATGCCATCAGTATTTCAACGGCTTCGGTGTAAGTGAGGCGTTCAAATTTATTCTCGATGACCTGCCTCAGCCTCGCGATCAGTTCGTTGTCGTACATTTTGTTAAGGAACTCAAGGTCGTCCATGCAATGATCAAGGGCGTACTGCATCAGGTATTTCAGGAAGTCTTCCGCCAGGTCCATATTATCGGTGATATCGTAAAACGCCATTTCAGGTTCTATCATCCAGAACTCGGCTAGGTGGCGGGGGGTGTTCGAATTCTCGGCCCTGAACGTGGGGCCGAAAGTGTAAACCAGCGAAAGGGCCATAGCCCCGAGTTCGCCTTCGAGCTGCCCGGAAACTGTAAGATTTGTCTCCTTCCCGAAGAAATCCTGGCTGTAATCGATTTGCCCGTCTTCTTTTAATGGCGGATTTTTTGGGTCCAGGATGGAAACGCGGAACATGGCTCCTGCGCCTTCGGCATCGGATCCGGTGATGATGGGCGTATGCAGGTAGAAGAACCCGTTATCGTTATAATATTTGTGTATGGCATAGGCCATTGCGTGACGTATCCTGAGCACGGCGCCGAAGGTGTTCGTGCGGGGGCGCAGGTGGGCGATCTCCCTGAGGAACTCCATGGTATGGCCCTTTTTCTGTAAAGGATATGTCTCAGGATCAGCGGTACCGTAAACCTCGATTTCCTTCCCCTGGATCTCCACGGTCTGGCCCTGTCCCTTCGACTCGACGAGTATGCCTTTCACCGCGATGCATGAACCGGTAGTCACAGGTTTCAATGCTTCTTCGCTGAAATTTGCCATGTCGATCACCACCTGTATGCTGTGGATGATGCTCCCGTCGTTAAGGGCGATGAAATTCACGTTCTTGTTCCCGCGGCGGGTACGCACCCAGCCTTTCACCAGCACTTCCTTCCCGAATTCAGTTGATTTCAGCAGATCGCAGACCTTGTTCCTTCGCAGATGTTCCATTCCGTTCAATTTTTTGCAAAAGTAAGAAATATTTTTACCTTTGGGGTCATTAAACAGAATCAAACCTCCGACCTATGAAGATACCTAAATCTATTTATAACTGGCTGAGCATCACCGGCATAATCCTTGTCGTCAACAGTCTCCTGCTCATGCTTATCGTCCTGATCTTCTCCTTCCTTGCAAGGGACACCAATACTTACCTGGGCGTATTTCTTTATATCGTCCTCCCTGCATTCTTCGTACTAGGGCTTATCATCATTCCCATTGGGATGCTTTTCTCCTTCCGCAAAAAATACGAAGAGATCGACCCTACGTTACGCTGGCCCATCCTGAATCTGAACCTCAGGAAACAGAGGAACGGCGTCATCAAAATATCCATTATCACCTTCGTTTTACTGCTGGTCTCTGCGGTCGGAAGCTACCAGGCTTTTCATTATACCGAATCTGTTGAGTTCTGCGGACAACTATGCCACAAGGTGATGAATCCTGAGTATACCACATACATGCATTCGCCGCATGCGCGGGTTACCTGTGTTGAGTGCCACGTAGGACAAGGTGCCAGCTGGTATGTGAAATCAAAACTCTCGGGCCTGTACCAGGTGTATTCGGTGCTCTTTCATAAATATCCCACTCCCATCCCCACTCCTATTGCAAACCTGCGTCCTGCGAGGGAAACCTGCGAACGCTGCCACTGGCCCCAGAAATTTTATTCGCGTACCTTGCGTATACAGCAGGGATACCTTGCAAATAAAGCCAATACCGAGTGGAACATCTCGATGGTCATGAAGATAGGTCCGGAGCAGAGCGCTCTCGGGCTCACCGAAGGGATCCACTGGCATATCAACCAGAATTTCAAGATCGAATACGTGGCCTCCACCAAAGACCGTGAATCCATTCCCTGGGTGCGCTACACCAACCTGAAAACAGGCGAAACCCGTGTTTTCGAGGATGAAGAGAACAAGCTCGACAAAAAAGCGCTGGACACCCTCCCGGTTCGTACGATGGACTGCATGGATTGCCATAACCGTCCCTCCCACCTCTACCGTTCGGCCCCGTTCTATGTTGACAATGCAATGGTTGCAGGCGCTATCCCCAAGGATATCCCCTATATCAAGAAAGCTGCAATGGAAGCTCTGAAAAACCCCTTCACCAACCAGGATACGGCCATGATGACGATCAAGTCGACCATCCTCGCTTTTTATTCCGATTCGCTGAAGGATATTCTCACCAGCCGCCGCAAGGATATTGACAAAGCCATCGCCGCCATCCAGGATGCTTACAATAACAATACATTCCCCTCGATGAAAGTGGAATCGTCGTCTTATCTCAGCCATATCGGCCATCTCGAGAGCAACGGCTGTTTCCGCTGCCATTCCGACAAGCATAAGTCGGCCGACGGCAAACTGATCTCGAAAAGCTGTGACCTTTGCCACACTATCGTTGCCCAGGGGCCGACAGGGAATATCGCCTATTCCACCTTCGACAAACCCCTGCCATTTGAGCACCCGGTTAACGTGAAGGATAACTGGAAGACATATTTCTGCACGGAGTGCCATAAGAAATTGTTCGAGTAGAGACCAGGTACTGGGCACTGGGCACTGGGCACTGGGCACTGGGTATCAGGTACTGGGCGCCAGGTGCTGGGCAAAAAACCCAGAACCTGTTTCCTGTTTCCTGCTTCCTGCTTCCTGCTTCCTGTTTCCTGTTTCCTGTTTCCTGTTTCCTGCTTCCTGTTTCCTGCTTCCTGCTTCCTGGTGCCCAGTACCCAAATTTCTCCTACCTTTGCTGCAACATAGAGCGCAATGACCCCTCCTCTCCATATCACACCGATTAAGTCCTGGCTCCCCTACGACAGCCGGCCCCTTGTGGTTTCCGGGCCATGCAGCGCCGAAACCGAGAAGCAGGTGCGCGAAACGGCTTTGGCACTCGCGAAGATCCCCGAAGTAAAAGTGTTTCGTGCGGGTATCTGGAAACCGCGTACAAGGCCATCCGCCTTCGAAGGAGTAGGAAAAAAAGGACTGAAGTGGTTGCAGAAAGTAAAGCAGGATACCGGTTTGCTGCTGACGGTGGAAGTCGCTTCCCCAACACATGTGCAGGATGCGCTGGAACATGATATCGATATCCTGTGGATTGGCGCCCGTACCGTGGTCAACCCGTTCTCGATACAGGAAATAGGCGAGGCTTTGAAGGGACACGATATCCCCCTGATGATCAAAAACCCCCTGAACCCTGACCTTCACACCTGGACGGGAGCTATAGAACGGTTCAACCAGCTTGGCATAAAGAAAATGGTCGCCGTACACCGCGGGTTCTCCTTTTTCAACCGCAGCCCCTACCGCAACGCCCCCATGTGGGAGATCCCCATCGAGCTCATGTGCATGTATCCCAAAATGCCCATGCTCAGCGATCCCAGCCATATCTGCGGAAACAGGGAACTTATCCTCCCCACCGCCCAGAAAGCTATGGACCTCGAGATGACCGGTCTTATGATCGAGACCCATTACCGTCCCGAAGAAGCGCTTACCGACAAGCGACAGCAAATCACCCCCGCCCAGCTTGAAAAGATGTTGAAATCGCTAGTGATCCGCAAGGAAACCGGGTCGCCTGCATTCAAGACCAAACTGGAAGGCCTGAGAAGCGAGATCGATAAGCTGGATGAGGAACTTATCGATATTTTAGCCCGGAGGATGAGCGTGGTGGAGGAGATCGGGCGTTATAAGAAAGAAAACCGCATTACGATTTTACAGCTGAAACGCTGGAACAAGATCATCCGCGACCGCATCGAACACGGCATACGGCTGGGCCTTAACCGTGAATTCGTCATCAGGCTGCTCGAAGCCATCCACGACGAAACCATCCAGAAGCAAATGGATGTAATGAACCGAAAGACATGATTTGTGGCTCGTCCTTCGCAACACCTTTCAGCAGTCAGTAATTTCACCCTCTCATCTCAGGCATGTATCAATTTCTTTTTCCCTATTTTGCAATTCTAAAAATCTTATTTAGATTTGTACCAAATTAAAATTGGAATTATGAGAATCAAACTTTATATAATATCTCTTGGAATATTTGCAATCGCGGCAGGATCCTGTAAAAAGAAGACTGATGACACAACGCCTGTAAATCCTTCACCAACTACAGGCACGTTCAGTTGCAAAGTCAATGGGACTGCCTTCACGGCTGATTCGGCAAGTTATTCCAGCAATACAATACAAACTTTTATCCTTGCCTATAAAGGAGGCCGCGCCGAGTTCGAGATCAATCTCAACGGGATCATTGCCGCAACTTATACCATCGGGGTATATAATGATTTTATCTATTGGCCCACTGCCACAGCCTATTCAGGCGGGAACGGCGGGACCCTGGTAATTTCGACCTATGATAATTCGGCAAACCAGGTTACCGGCTCTTTCAGTAACATCAACACGGATGGTCCGGGGGGAACATTCGTCATTACCGAGGGCGTTTTCAGCAAAATTCCCAAACGCTCATCAGATGTTTAATGAGCAACCAACAGCTTTTTAACGGCTGATGTCCCGAAATCCCCGTTAATCCTGTACAGATAGATCCCTGCCGGAAGGCCGGAAACATCAAATTTTATGCTGCCTTCGGATGAGTTAAGGGGTAGTTCCTTAATGATGATGCCGCGTGAATCGAACAGCTGGAACCTGCAGTTGCCGGTTTCTTTTCCGGGCAGCTGGTAATTCACAGCAAGCCCGGCAATAGCGGGATTCGGCATGGCGTCAGAGATAAATCCAAGAATCAGGCCGCCAGGATCTGTCGCGTTATAAGTCATGTCGACCACGCTCACTTTGAAATCGTCAACATAGATGCCATCACCCTGGACCCCGTCGTAGTTTGAATTCATGGAGAACATGGCGAGCAATTCCCCGCCGGCCGTGTTTTGCAGCACAACCCTGTCCTGGTCCCAGTTGGTGAACCCGTCGTAAATGGGGTTCGGGAAATCCTGGTCCGTCGAACCCTTATTTGTAAACCTTGTAGACTGCTTTGTCCAGTTGGTCCCGTTGTCGAGGGAAGTTGAGAACTGGGCGTAGTCCATACTTTTTTCTATCCCGTAACGGATCCAGAATTCGATCACGGCTACAGGAGACTCCGTTACTGGGATGTTGTTTTTCAGGCTTACGTTGTATTGGATGTAATCTCCGTAAGGACCGTTCGGGGAATCGGCCAGGGACTTGGATGCCGAATGATAAGCCCTGCCCGAGACATTCCAGTGGCTTGACGTCCAGTTGTCCATGGTATTACAGCTGTCGCTCAGCAGCACCATAGGCCATCCGTAATACTTTGTAATGGTGTCGCTGGTGATAGTGAGTCCGTTATTGATCTGCCAGATATACCGGTATGGCTGGCCTATCCGGATCCCCGGTTTCAGGGAATATGAAACGGAATCGGTATACAGGGCGTGCCTGGCAGGATCATGAATGATTTTGGCAGGGCCGACGCTTGCAAATAACAAAGTGTCAAGGGGTTTAACCGATACCGTGTAATCGGTGTTGCCGGTCAGACCGAGGCGTTTGAACCTGAAGGGGAAATACCCGTCCCGCCTGGGATTGATAACAGTTCCCATATCTGTGACTTCGGCATAAGGCAAGGTAAGCCGGGCTGCTTCGAGGTTTGCGTAAACGTTTTCTTCGGCCAGGGGGAGTATACGCCCTACAACGGGCCAGAAACCGTCATAGTCATTCCCGGTTTCGGTGGTAAAGCATATGATGCCTGGCTTAAGCGTGGTCTCCCCGTATTCCCAGTCCATGGCATCCCCGTTGGTGTTGTATAATACCAAACCGGCTGTACCGCATACATAGCCGTTCTGTGCCATCATATGGTCGGTGAATGCATATTCAGTAAGGCTGTCGGGAGTCGGCTCTGTAATGTAACACCAGGGATAAAGCGTTTCATCGGCATAGGTATGATAGTTGTAAACCATGCTAAAGGTTTTCGCCACGCAGAAATTACGGAAGTCCTGTGTCTCAGTTTCAGAAAAGGGCGAGCTGCCCCGGTAAGTTTCCGACCATGGGTCGGGTGAAGAACCTATATTATCGTATCCCCACTCGTAAGAGAAGTTGCGGTTAAGATCCACGCCATAGTACCCGCTCCCTGTGTTTTTCCTGTTCTTGCGCCACATCCCTCCGCCGGCCGGGTCGGTCAGGTAATTATAGGCATACCCGTCGGGATTCATCACGGGGATGAAATACAGCTCGAGGTTGTCGACCAGGTACTTCACCCCGGCATTGGTATTGTAATTCTCAAGCAGGTACCACATGAAGAACATCAGCTGCTGCATGCCCATAGGTTCGCGGGCGTGGATGAGGGAGTTATACTCTATCCTGGGTTTAGCGGAGTTCTCATCGGGGGTGTTGGAGATCTTCACATAATAGATGCTGCGCCCTTCGAATGTGAGCATGTTTCCCACCGCCGCTTTCGTACTGATGAGGTTGGGATAAAAATACCGCATGCTGTCAAGTTCGTTCAGCACCTCGTCGGGAGTGTAATATCCCCCCATGGAACCCAGCTCGAAATGCACAGGAACGGGGTAAGGGTATGACATTGCACTCTTGGTGCGGATCTGTTTGTTGATCCCGTCTATCTCCTGCAGCGCAGCTTTATTGCGCCCGGAAATATATTTTGAATAATCCTGGCGGATGACATCCACTGTAAACCCCGCCTTGATGATCTTTGCAACCTCTCCTTCCGAGAGCACGGTTCCCCAGGTACCGTTCCTGTAAATCCCCTCGTCAACGGCTATTCCAAGCGATGCGATGGTCCTGAGGCCTCCTGCTGAAGCATGAACTTTGACTTCCTGGTAGATCTGCGCACTGAGCAGAGCAGGCAGCATGAGCAACGCGAGCATGTATAGGATGTGTTTCATGGTTTGCGTTTTGGCATTAATATGTACACAAATATCGGAAATAAAATAATTAATCGGAAATTTTGCATATGTGATTTTCGCTTGCATCTTCGTACTTCTTTAAAAAAACATGCTCAAACCATATCACTTTTCTCAGCATGACGGATTAAGGAGAAAATAAAGTACTTTTGTTTCACTTAAAATTTACAAACATGGCAGCTGGAATCAACAAAGTGATTTTGGTAGGAAATCTCGGGAGGGATCCCGAGGTACAGAGGTTCGACAATGGAGTGAAGAAAGCAAGTTTCTCCCTCGCGACCACCGAACAATACAAGGGTAAGGACGGCGAAAAGGCGTCGCATACCGAATGGCATAATATCGTGTTGTGGAGAGGGCTGGCTGAAGTTGCCGAAAACTACCTGAAGAAAGGGAATACAGTATATATCGAAGGCCGCATCCGGAAGAGGGAATATGAGGATAAGGACGGTGTGAAGAAGTTCATCTACGAGATCATGGGCGATGTGCTCCAGATGCTTGGCGGTGGAGGTGGCGCACGCCGTGAAGAGGGAGGTGCACCTGCATCGGCCGACAAAGAAGAATCGTTCGTTCCTCCTACACCGGAGGATGATTTGCCGTTTTAATCAGTTCGCTCGCATCTTCACACCGCCGCTGGGGTTTGCTTCGCTGCACCCAAGGCGGCTTGTGTGAAATGCTTCGCTCAATACATGCAGCTTATGTGAAGATGCGAGCGACATAACGCCATCACCTTCATCATGTCATAACGACCTCATGAAACATTTCATCCTGATCTTTCTCCTGGTATCAGCTCTATACAGCTGCAACTCCGATTTTACACCAAAGCCGCGGGGATATTTCAGGATCGACCTTCCGCAGAAAGGATACCAGAAGTTCGATACGACCTATCCGTTTACTTTCGAATACCCGGTATATGCGAAGATCGTGAAGGACAGCTCAAGGATGGGAGAGCTTTACTGGTTCAACATCGTATATAAGCCGTTTAACGCCCAGCTGCATTTCAGCTATAAGGTCGTCACCAATAACCTGAAACAATACCTGGATGATTCCCGCACCCTGGTGAACAAGCATATCCCGAAAGCGAATGCAATACAGCAGCGCGAGTACCTCGATCCGGCGAATAAGGTGTACGGACTTGTTTTCGACATCAAAGGATCCGATGCCGCATCCACTTACCAGTTTTATCTTACCGACAGTGTTGCGAAGTTCGTGAGGGGGGCCCTTTATTTCAACCTGGTCCCGAACAATGATTCCCTTCAGCCGGTTATTGGCTTCCTCAAGGAGGATATCGAGCATATGATCGCCACCTTCCGCTGGAAGAAATTGAAGTAACACAGTTATTTCAAATCAAGTAAACAGCGGCATCACCAGCAGCATCAGCGAAAGCGCGATCAGCACGCCTACCGCACCCCAGCCGATAATATTGTTCAGCGGCTTGTTCACATGCTCGCCCATGATCTTCTTGTTGTTCACCAGCAACATCATGCAAACCAGTACCACCGGGAGGAAGATCCCGTTAAGCACCTGCGACCAGATGGAAATCCCGATCAGCGGTGCATTCGGCATCAGGATAATGATCGTTCCAATAGTGATGATCATGGTGTAGAGGAAGTAAAATTCGGGGGCTTCTTTCCATTTCTTGTCGATGCCGGCTTCAAACCCGAAAGCTTCACATATATAAAACGAGGTGGCAATGGGGAGAATGGTGGCTGAAAATATGGATGCAACATACAATCCGAATGCAAACAATATATGCGAAAGCGTTCCTGCCAGTGGTTCCAGGGCCATGGCCGCGTCCTTGGCTTCATTGATGACAATGCCTTTGACATGCAGGGTGGATGCGCATGCAACGATGATAAAGAATGCAACCACGACCGTTACAATACAACCTATTATGATATCGAGGAGGGTATAACCGTAATCCTTTATTTTCAGTCCTTTTTCTATGACGGACGACTGCATGTAGAACTGCATCCAGGGGGCGATGGTTGTACCGACAAGCCCTATCACCAGCGCCACCGATTTTGAGGTCATGTCCATTTGAGGGTGCACGATACTCTGCCCGATCTCGTGCCAGTTGGGTTTTCCAAGCAGGGCCGATATGACGTATACCAGCAGGGATGCGCTGAAGATGAGAAAGATCCGTTCGGCTATCGAATAACTCCCTTTCACAACTAAAAACCAGACCATCAGCGCCGAGAGCGGCACGGATATGTATTTTGAAATACCGAAGATCTCCATCGATCCTGCTACACCTGCAAACTCAGTGGTCGTATTCCCTATATCCGCAATCAGCAGTCCGGTGAAAATAAAAAAGGTGATCTTAACCCCTGCGCTTTCGCGGATGAGGTCGGCAAGTCCTTTGCCTGTAACGATCCCCATGCGGGCGTTCATCTCCTGGATCACCACCAGCACTATGAATGCCGGGATCAGGGTCCAGATAAGTTTGTAGCCGTAAAGGGCGCCTGCTACCGAATAGGTGGTGATGCCGCCTGCATCATTATCCACGCTGCCTGTGATGATCCCGGGACCGAGGATGGCGAGGAAAAGCGCAACGCGTTTCCACCAGGAACGACGAAAATTGATAACTGCCATAGTCCTCCGGGTTTACTTGGTTTTACGTTTGTCGAGCAGGTCTTCAACAATATCTTCAATGACCACCACCCCTTCCATCTCAAGGGAACGGTTGATCACCGGCACAGCCAGAAGGTTGTATTTCGAAACGATCTCGGCCAGGGAGTCTATGTCGTCGTCGTCGAACACCATCACCGGGTTGGGCTTCATGACCTGGCCGAGGGTCAGCAGGGGATCGGAGATCACCAGTTCGCCCAGGGAGATAGCCGAAATGAGTTTGTCTTTTTTATCGACGACGAAGATGGAATAGATATAGGAAGGTTCCGGTTTCTCCTTGCGCAGGGCCCTGAACGTTTCCTCAACCGTAAGGTCGGCACTGAAGGTCATATAATCGGTGCTCATGATGGAACCCACGACCTTGTCGGGATACTCCAGCAGTTCGCGCACTTCCTTGGAGCTTTCATCCTCCATCTCGTTAAGAAGCTCCTGGGCTTTCTTCACACCCAGCTCGTCAATGATATCGGCAACCTCGTCGGCAGGCATCTTTTCAAGCACATCCGCCACCTTCTCAAGAGGAAGGCTTTCGACAATATGTGCCTGGACTTCCGGTTCCAGTTCTTCAAGGACATCGGCGGCTTTTTCATCGTCGAGGGTTGAAAAAACGTAGGTTCGCGAGGCTTTGTCGAGATCTTCTATGATATCGGCCAGATCGGAAGGATGTAAAGTATTGAGTTTGGATGAGGCTTTGGAAAGCTTGATGCTCGATTTGGAAAAATCCACAGCTTCGATATCGTCCCAAAGGATCATTTTTGAAGGAAGGTCCATCCCCATGCTTTCCATGAAGGAAGCGATGGAATTAAGCACCCCCAGCCTCCTGAACAGTCCTTCGACCCCTACATCCACAGCCAGGGCATAGGTCCCCGACGGGATCATGACCATCCTTATATCGTTTACGCGAACCAGCTTCCGCCCTTCCAGGTCCACGATCTGCTTGTCAAGTATGTTCTCGTTAAGCCAGATGCAGTTGTGAAGGGTATCGGTATTCAGTTCTTTCAGTTCCTTGCAGATGAGCTGGAGATGACCCTTGTATTTCCTGATCTCGAAATTATTGAACTCGTAAGATTTCAGGTCCTTGCCCTGCTTCACTTTGATCGCGATAACCCGCGGCCGCTGGGGTTCTGTCGATTCGACCGACCAGGCACGCACATCGATCAGGAAATCGCTGATCTTTCCGAGGGGTTCGCCAACCGGGTCAAAGAATTTCCTGCCTGCAAACTGGCTGAAATAGAATGTGGTTTGTGAAGTCATTAGTGCATCCTCCAAATGTTAACATAAGCCGGAAGATACACCTGCTGTAATGCAGATGGCCTTGCGGACTATGGGATGATTACTGAATTATTTCTCGCCGGATAAGGGTCCATTACTGTAAATATGTGTGATGCAAAGGTAAAAAGTTTCGCCGGGAATAATGCAAGAAAAAATTTCAAATTCCATGCTTCACCCTTTCCCCTGGCCTCCCTCAGCTGCGGAACTTCTGCGACCCACCATCGGCTTGCTCCCTAAGCCAGGTCAGCCGTTCGGTACGGCCTCTTGTTTTTATAAAATATTATAGCGCTATTTCCGTACCTCACTTCTCCACCTGGCTTTACGGAAGCTTCGCCGGGTGGGGGCCCCGCAGCAGTTCCTGAGGCTTCGGGATGCAGGTGAAAGGTCTCAGCGCATCGTTCAAATATAGAACTCGAATTATTTAAAGGAGTGAAGCAAACGCACAAGCTGCCTTGGGCTATCTCCAGCGAAGCATCTCATACAAGCTGCCTTGGTATTGAAAGCGAAGCAACTTACATAAGCGGCCTTGGCTTCAAGGAGCGAACTTGTGAAATGTTTCTAATCTGGTAATTGCAATTGTGAGGGACGCAGAAGGCGCAGCCGCGATGTAAGGTTGCAAGCGATAAGGCGCAGCCGCGATGTAAGGTTGCAAGCGATAAGGCGCAGCCGCGATGTAAGGTTGCGAGCAACAGGCGTAGCGACGTTGTATATATACAAGCGACAGGCTGAGGGAGCCAGGGGAAAGGATGAAGCATTGTGTGCAAATTGAATTATTTAATTACTACATTTACATCCACATCCGGCGATATGAAAAGATTTGTATCTGCTATCATCCTTCTGCTCCTGCTTGCAATCACGCAATCAGCAAGCGCCGGCATTATCCCCGGCCTGAAACAGGATTATTCAGTACGCGCATGGACCAGCGACAACGGTCTGCCGGTGAACAGCATACGCGCTATAGCCCAGACCCCCGACGGCTTCATATGGCTTGCAACCGAAGAAGGCCTCGTTCGTTTCGACGGGAACAGCTTCAACACCTTCGACCCTTCAAACACCCCTAATTTCGTTGATAAGGATGTGCAAAGCCTGTATATCTTCCCCGATTCTTCAATGGTCGTGGGGTTTTATCACGGCGATATCCTCTCGTATAAAAAACTTCAGTTCAACCGCCTCTTCGACAGGGAGCTGAACTGGATCAAATGCGTTCTTTCCCTCGCTAACGACCCGGGCAAAGGATTATGGTTCGGTACCGACGGCATCGGCCTGGGGCATCTTGCCTTCGACGGGCAGATGACCTTCATCACCGATAAGAACGGGCTGCCAAACACTTTTATCCAAACCCTTCTCTCAGGCCGCGACAGTTCGCTGTGGATAGGCACACGTTTCGGCTTATGCCACCTGAAAAACGGCAATATAAAAGTGTATTCCACCCGGGAAGGTCTTTCGCATAACGATATCCGCTCCCTTTGTTTTGATGTGAACGGGGACCTCTGGATAGGTACGAACGGCGGGGGAATCAATATATTCAGCCACGATAAATTCACCCGTTACACGGCTTTCGGGAAAACTTACAGCCAGAACATCCTCAGCCTTTTCAGGGATTCCGGGGGTGGGATCTGGATAGGCACAAACAGCGGGCTTTACCGTGAGAAAGATGGCAGGATCAGCGGGATCACTTCATCGGAAGGCTTATCGGGAAATAACATCACCAGTATTTTCGAGGACAGGGAACATACGATCTGGGTGGGGACCGAAGGCTCGGGCCTGAATGCGCTCCGTCCGAGGATCATCAGGTCGTATACCGAGGATGAGGGACTCAGCGATCATACGATTGGCCCTGTGATCAAAGGCCCCGGCGGGACTATATTCCTGGGAACCGGCAAAGGTGCCATCAACGCGATCTCATCCGCAGGCATAGAAAAACTTGAGAAAAAAATCGGCCTTCCCCATATCCCCGTTAACACCCTGGCATACGACACCGCCGGGATGCTTTGGATAGGAACCGACGGGGCCGGGATCTACGGGTACAGCAAGGATAAAATCATTCATTTAACGACTGCGGATGGACTTGCTTCGGATAACATCAGCGCACTTTATATCGACCGCAGCGGGAAGCTCTGGGCGGGCACAGCCAACGCAGGGATCAACGTGCTTTACAACGGTAAGATCCTGTGGTTCAACGCGAAAGCCGGGATGTCGAACGAACAGGTGATTTGCCTGCTTGAGGACGATAAAGGGCGAATGTTCGCAGGTACGAACGGGGGAGGGATCAATATCATCGACAACGGGAAGATCAGGTGGCTGACGACCGAAACGGGGATGCCCGATAATGTGATCCATGCCCTGTATGAAGACAAGGAGGGGATGATCTGGGTGGGCTGCGCACATGGCGGACTGGTTCTTCTCGAAAATGATTCGTCCTATATTTTTAATACCGAAGACGGACTATACAGCGACGGCATTCTGCAGATCATGGAAGATAATTCGGGAAGGTTCTGGATGACCTCGAACAAGGGGATTTTCTCGGTTAACCGCAACGAACTGATCGCTTACCACGACAACAAAGGGGATATTTTACATCCCGTGGTATTCGGAAAGCCCGAAGGCATGCTTACTTCGGAGTGCAGCGGCCGTGTATTCCCCGCCGGATGCATCGATTCGCATGACCATCTCTGGATACCCACTCCCAGAGGGCTTGCCATGCTTGATGCCGACAATACTTCCCCTTTTACCGCAAAACTCTCAGTGCTGCTTACCCACCTTCTGGTCAATAACAAGGATAATGATCCCCTGGCCCCCCTGGTACTGGATCCGGGCACCTATGATATCGAATTCGATTATACATCCCCCTCCTTCCTGAGCCCTGAGAAGATACAGTTTAAATATATGCTGGTGGGATTCGACCCGTTCTGGGTCAATGCAGGAAACCGCCGGCAGGCATATTATACCCATATCCCCCCGGGAAGTTATGTTTTCAAGGTGATGGCCCTGGGGCATAACGGACAGTGGACCAAGGAGCAACGCCTGTGTGTCCTGAAAATTCGTCCGTATTTCTACAAAACATCCTGGTTTATCCTGCCTGTAGCGCTCGTGCTGGGGCTGCTTTTATGGCTTTATTTTTCTACCCGGATAAGGAAATCGAGGGAAAAGATCCTCAGGTACCTGGTCGATGAACGGACCAGCGACCTTGAAGAGGAAGTTGAAAGGCGTAAGGCCGCCCAGGACGAATCGAATATTGCAAGGATCCGTCTGGAGGAATCGGACCGCATGAAGTCATCTCTCATAGCTTTTATGAACCAGAATTTCCGCTCGCCTGTAAACAGCATTATGGGGTTCAGCGAACTGATGATGAAGGAGAAGCTGGTAGGTGAGCAGGAAGAAATGCCTAAATATATCCATGATTCGGGCGAGCAGATGCTGAAAGTGCTGGATTCGGTGATGCTGGTTGCCAAAATAAAACCCGATGAGGAAAGCGCCGAGAAGGTAATGGATATACTGCCGCTTTTAGAGCAATCACTGAAGCCTGAAGTCCAGACCAAAGAAGGCGGGACCATTCCCCTGGACGAGGTGATGAGTAAAACCCCGCGCCAGGCATCAGGATCAGGTAAGTTCAGGATTCTGCTTGTTGAGGACAATACGATCAATGCCGAACTTGTAAAAGTATACCTCAGCGGGAAATATGAGCTGGATCTCGCTTCCGATGCGGATTCTGCAATTAAGATGGCAGGGGAAACCCCTTATGATGTAATCCTTATGGATATCAACCTTGGTCCGGGCAAGGACGGGATACAGGCTACGCAGGAGATCAGGAAACTGGAAGGCTATGCCGATATTCCCATCATTGCCGTCACGGGTTTCACCATGGCAGGTATGAAAGAAAAGATCATGAACGGAGGGGCTTCGTACTTCCTCGCCAAACCCTTCGGGAAGAACATGCTGGTTGACCTGCTGGTTACCGTGCTGCCCGAAGAACATGGTGAAAAATATTGATGTAGATTTTGTATTTTTAATTCCTGAAAAAATGTTTTATGAAGATTATTTCTCAGCCGGTGAAATTATCAGAACTCTGGGAAGCAAGAGAGGTTGATTTTACTGAAATGATGAAGATAGTGGTTGATGTCGGGCAGAACATTTTAGCTATCGATGCTGACATGCATGCTGATCTTGAGCAGATATTATTACTTGAGGGTTCCCGGCAGCAAGATCTTTGGGGGGCGAATGTTTATCCGTTAAACGAAAAAAATGAGCGGCTGGAATATACTTCCTTCATCAACATTAGGCCATCACAGGGCAACCGCTCCATGGAGGTTATGGACCAACCTTTAAGATCTAAAATGGCAGAAATTGTTAATCTTTTACTTTTATAATTCACAGATCACGAATCACGATTATGTACCCCCTGGTTTATCATAAATCGCTTCTCATCGAGAAGTGGTATTCATATCCCCGTCATCAGCAAATATTAATGATAGCAAATGAAATGAACCGGGCGCAGAATGCATTGTTAAAGAATGAATCAGATAATGCAGTGCATGCCTGGGAACGTTCATTTGAATTGACTGATATTACAATAAGTGATCCAAAAAATGTCAGGTGTATAAAGGAATTGCTCCGATTCAGAGAGCTTGCCGGGGAATTATTTCTGACCCGGGATATTCAATTCAGCAAACTACTCACAAAAGTCCTGATAAGCCTCGACCCCAAGGCTTATAATTCGCTGGTTTGATGAGTCTCAAGGTACTTCTCTATTATCCTTGCAACGGGTAATTCATGGATGTTTTTCGGGTGGATGAGGCTCCCGAATTTATCGGAGGGTTTTTCAATTTCAAGGCGGTAGAAGGTAGCGCTGATTTTCTGGTGGCTGAGCAAATGGCTTGCAGAACCTGTTTGTGAGAGGATCTTAAGCGGGGTTTTTCCGAAGTGCTGTTTCCATTCAATGGAATTCAGAAGCCTTGGGAGGGTAACAGGTTTGGAGGTTTCAATTAAAGGGAATTCATACAATCCTTTCCAGATATCGTTTTCTGTGCGCTTTCTGAAGTAAATTCCTTTCTTTCCCCTCACACTGATGACCAGGTAATGAAAATACCTGGATTTCAGAGCTTGCTGCTGTTTCTTTAAAGGAAGTTTATCAACCATTCCATACTTAAGAGCATAGCAGCTTTCATTGAAAATACATTCCCGGCAGTTTGGGTTACGCGGGACGCAGTATGTCGCCCCGAATTCTATCATGGCCTGGTTGAAAAGGCCGGGGTGAAAGGGATTATGGGAAGGCTCCGTTGCATCAGGAACTGCTGCGGGGTCCCCACTCGGTGAAGCTTCCGTTAAAGTCAGGCGGGGAAGCGAGCTTGTGAGCGGCTTGCCTGACTTAGGAAGCAAACCGATAGTGGGTCGCAGGAGTTCCGTAGCAGAGGAGACTTCCCATAAGACCTGAACATTTTCCATCAATTCATCAAGCACTTCCATGATCTCTTTCTTCGCGGCGGCAAGGTCTACAGCATCTGTAATTCCAAAATGCCGGGTGATAAACCTGATCACATTCCCGTCCATCACAGGATGCGGCTGGCCGAAGCAAACAGAAGCAATTGCAGCGGCGGTATAATCTCCTACTCCTTTTAATTCACGAAGGTTTTCATAGTTTTCGGGAAACCTACCTCCGTATTTTTCAACAATTTCATTTGCTGTAGCATGCAGATTGCGTGCACGGGTGTAATATCCCAATCCCTGCCATTGCTTAAGCACTTCTTCTTCGCTGGCGCCTGCAAGGTCATGTACTGTCGGGAATACTTTGACAAATGAATTATAGTATGGTACTCCTTGTTCTATGCGGGTTTGCTGCATAATGACCTCCGAAAGCCAGATCAGGTAGGGATCGGTCGTCTGCCGGAAAGGAAAATCCCGGGCATTGGATTGATACCAGGAAAGAAGTTTATTCAGGAAATCAGTCATATTCCAGCAAATGTAGGTGAATTTGAGATAGCTGGATTACTGGATTACTGGATTACTGGATTACTGGATTACTGGATTACTGGATAACTGGACAACTAGATATCCAGCTACCCAGTTATCGCAGCGAAGCGGAGCGAAGCTGCTTCCCCAGTTATCGCAGCGAAGCGGAGCGAAGCTGCTTACCCAGTTATCGCAGCGAAGCGGAGCGAAGCTGCTTCCCCAGTTATCGCAGCGAAGCGGAGTGAAGCTGCTTACCCAGTCATCCGCCGACTAAATGACAGATTTTCACCATGAAATGTAAAAATATTTCGCCAACCCACTTGTTTTCCGGAAAAAGCTCTATATTTGCATCCCCGTTCCGGGTTTAACCAAAGCTATTCAGTATTAATCATATATAACTTCTAATTTTAATTACAATGACAAAAGCAGAAATTGTAGCAGAAATTGCTAACAAGACCGGAATCGAGAAGGTCGCTGTCCAGGCTTCTGTTGAAGCTTTTATGGAAACCATTAAAAATTCCATGGTAACTGGCCAAAACGTTTATCTCAGGGGATTCGGCAGTTTCATCATCAAGAAACGTGCAGAGAAAACAGGAAGAAATATTTCAAAGAATACCACCTTGATTATTCCCGCCCATAATATTCCTGCCTTTAAACCTGCCAAGACCTTTGTAAACAAGGTTAAAAACCACGTACGGGTTAAGTAAGCAAATTTTTTTAAAAACAGGATATGCCGAGCGGAAAGAAACGTAAAAGACATAAGATGGCGACACACAAGCGTAAAAAACGCTTGCGTAAGAACCGGCACAAGAAGAAGTAATCCATGCTTTACGCATGGGGCCTTCCCTGCTACAATTCCTATGTTCATTACAATTCCCGGATCTCATCCGGCCATTTGTAATCAATATATAATCGTAAGTGAACAAGGAACTCATTATCAACTCGACTTCTTCGGAAGTTGAAATTGCCCTTCTGGAAGACAAACTCCTCGTTGAGTTAAATAAGGAAAGATCGAACAACGAGTATTCCGTAGGCGATATTTATTTGGGGCGGATCAAGAAGATCATGCCAGGGCTGAACGCGGCTTTCGTTGACGTAGGCTATGAGAAGGACGCATTCCTTCACTACCTCGACCTTGGTCCGCAAGTACAGTCCCTTCTCAAATATATTCGCCAGGCGCAGAGCGGCAACGCACATAACATCAATATAGGTGATTTCGCCTTCGAACCTGAAATTATTAAGACAGGCAGGATCAACCATGTATTGAAATCAGGTCAGAATATCCTGATCCAGATCGCCAAAGAACCTATTTCGACAAAAGGCCCGAGGGTTTCCTCGGAACTCGCCTTTGCGGGAAGGTACCTGGTACTGATCCCCTTCTCCGATAAAATTTCTGTTTCTCAGAAGATCAAGTCGGCAGAGGAACGTAACCGGTTAAAGCGGCTTATTACCAGCATCAAGCCTAAAAACTGCGGGGTTATCATCCGCACAGTGGCCGAAAACAAACTGGTTGCCGACCTGGATGCCGATTTAAGGGCATTGTACAAACGCTGGGAATCGATTTCGATGAAACTGTCGGCCGCCAAGCCCCCTATGAAGATCATCGGCGAGATCGACCGTACTTCGGCCATTCTCAGGGATGCCCTGAACGAATCCTTCAACAACATCGTGGTAAACGACTCCACCCTCTATGATGAGATAAGGGCATATATCGGGAAGATCTTTCCCGATAAAGTCGGCATTGTCAAGCTTCATACAGGCAAGACCCCGATCTTTGAACAGTACGGCATCGACAAACAGATCAAAGGCACCTTCGGTAAAACCGTTACGATCAAAAGCGGGACTTACCTTGTGATTGAACATACCGAAGCGCTTCATGTCATCGATATCAACAGCGGGCACCGGGTGAACCAGGACCAGAACCAGGAGATGAATGCCCTCGAGACCAACCTGGAAGCCGCCGCTGAAGTTGCCAGGCAGCTCAGGTTGCGCGATATGGGCGGCATCATCGTGATCGATTTTATAGATATGACCCTGGGCCAGAACCGGCGCAAGCTTTATGACAAGCTCAGGGAGGAAATGAAAAGGGACCGTGCAAAACACAGCATCCTTCCCCCGAGCAAATTCGGCCTGGTGCAGATCACCCGCCAGAGGGTGCGTCCCGAAATGAACGTGCAGATACTCGAGAGGTGCCCCTCATGCGACGGCAGCGGGGAAATACGCCCAAGCATCCTGCTCACCGACGAGATCGAGAACAACCTCAGCTACCTCGTCCGCGAACAAAATGAAAAGAACCTCACCCTGATCGTTCACCCCTATATCCATGCCTACCTCACCAAAGGAATGTTTTTCAACGAGCTCAGGAAATGGAAGAAGAAATACGGGGTCAAACTGACCCTGGAACCCCAGAACGCATATCATTTCCTCGAATATCATTTCTACAATGATCATGGGGACGAGATTAAAATGTAAACCGTAATGAAGAACGTGACGAAATTCGTGAAGAATGTCGTAATGAAGTCCGGTTTTCTTCTCATATTACCCTCACGTTTTTCCTTACGACTTTCCTAACGTTATAACCTATGCAAACCGTCGTCAGCGGCATACGCCCAACCGGCAACCTTCACCTCGGCAATTACTTCGGCGCCCTGAAGAATTTCATCAGGATGCAGCAGGAGAATAACTGCTATTTTTTTATTGCAGATTATCATTCCCTTACCACTCACCCCACTCCTGCCGACCTGCACGGGAACGTGAAAACCGTCCTGGCAGAATTCCTTGCAGCAGGGCTCGACCCAGAGAAAGCAACCATTTACATCCAGAGCGACCTCCCTGAAACAGCAGAGCTATACCTGCTCCTAAACATGAACGCATACGTGGGCGAACTCGAGCGCTGCACTTCATTCAAGGAAAAGATCCGCACCCAGCCCGATAATGTCAATGCAGGCCTGCTTACCTATCCTACTTTGATGGCTGCGGATATCATTATCCATAAGGCACATAAGGTACCCGTGGGCAAGGACCAGGAGCAGCACCTGGAGATGACCCGCACTTTTGCGAACCGCTTCAACCGGATGTATAAAGTGGAGTACTTCCCCGAGCCACAGGCATATAATTTCGGAGAAGAACTTGTGAAGATCCCCGGTCTGGATGGTTCGATGAAAATGTCGAAATCCGACAACGAAAGCTCAGCGATCTTTTTAGCTGATCCCCCGGAAGTCATCCGCAAGAAAGTAATGAGAGCCACAACCGATACCGGTCCGACAGCACCTGATTCGCCTAAGGCCCAGGCTGTTCAGAACCTGTTCACCCTGATGGAGGATTTTTCTTCCAAAGAAACCTACGATCATTTCAATGCTCTTTATAACACCTGCCAGATCCGTTACGGTGACCTGAAAAAGCAGCTGGCCGAAGATATCATCAGGTTCACCGCCCCTATCCGCGAAGAAATTCTCAGGATCAATGCCGACGAAGCCTATATCAGCAAAGTCGCAAGGCTTGGCGCAGAGAAAGCACATGCTTCAGCATCGAAAACCATTAAAGAAGTACGAGAGATTATCGGGTTCAGGAGTTTCTAGATAACTGGATCAGCAGCTTCGCTCCGCTTCGCTGCGATGACTGGGTAGCTGGATATCTAGTTGTCCAGTTATCCAGTTATCCAGTAATCCAGTCATCCAGCTATCCAGTCATCCAGCTATCCAGCCATCCCGCTAAACTTTCGGCAGTGTCACGCAGAACTTACTCCCCTTCCCAACTTCGCTTTCAACCCAGATCTTTCCGCCATGCTTGTCGATAAGTTCTTTGCAGAGGATCAGCCCCAAACCTGTACCCTTTTCATTAGCCGTCCCGGAAGACCTCAATTGCTGATCTATCCTGAATAATTTATCAAGATTCTCTGCTGATATCCCAACACCGGTGTCGGTAACACAGATCCTGATCATTTCCTGACTATCTGTTTCTCCCTTTACCAATTCGGTATAAATCTTGACCTGTCCGCCCAGCGGGGTAAATTTAATTGCATTTGAGATTAGATTGCGGATGACCGTTCTCACCATCTGTTCATCAGCCAGAACAACCGTTCCGAAATTCACCGCAGTGAAGATCTTGATCTGTTTTTTCTCAGCCTGGTCGCGCAGCAGGATCACCATATCGTTGGTCACCACGCTCATATCGACCGGGAAAGGGTTGAAGTTTTGCCTGCCGGTTTGGGCGATGGACCAGGCCAGGAGGTTTTCAAGCAGTTTAAAGGTATTTTGTGCCGATGAATGGATGTTGAGCACAAAATGCTGGCGTTCCTCATCAGTGAAATCATCCCATTCCCTTGTAAGTATTTCAGAAAAACCAAGAATGGCATTGAAAGGTCCTTTGAGGTCGTGGGAGATAATAGAAAAGAACTTGTCTTTGGAATTGTTCAATTCCTGGAGGTCCTCGGTATATTTCCTGATCTTCTGCTCCACTTCTTTTTCCTTGGTAACCTCCCGGGCCGTGCCCACAGTGCCTATCATTTCTCCCTTCTCATCTAAGATCGGGGCTTTATAAACATCAAAAATGGTATGTTTCCCGTTCAGGAATCCCGATTCTTCGAATTTCTCGGCCTTTCTTGATTTCATTATGATTTCATCGGTATCACGGCAGAGTTCACCGAAAGTATAATAATTGGGATCGTCAGGATGAAGTGCTCTCTGCCTTTCGGCAAAGAACAGATCGGTCTTGCCGACCGGTTCTTCCACATCTTTGGCCTGCAGTGAAATTTCAGCATGTGACTTATTTGTAAACAGGTATTTTTTCTCAAGATCCTTGGCCCAGAGTTTATCAGGCATGTTATCGGCCATCAGCCTGAATATCCTCGTCAGGTCCTGGTACTTTTTTTCACTTTCCTGCAGTTTATAATACTCGCCCAGCCTCTCTTCTTCCATGCCGATCGCAGAAGCAACCATCGAGAGGATCAGTTTATCGGCCTCGTCGGGGTGAAAATCATGAGTGAACACGGCGCAGAGGGAACCTATGGTTTTCTCCCCGAACCTCACCGGGTGTCCCATATAGGTTTGCAGGCCATATTTTTTTACATTGGGATCGGTGGCATAATACTCACTTGATGGCAGGTCATGGACCAGGAAGATTTCCCTGGATTGTTTTTGAATTACGTCAAAACATAAATGCCCGTCGGCTTTGTCGAGCTGAATATAATCGGCGGGGACCCCTGCTTTACCGAGGGTATGCAGGTATTCCCCTTCAAGCCTGTTATACAAGGCCGCATCAGCCCCGATGATCTCAGCGAACACCCTGGTCATCGACTGGATATTCTGTACCGAGTCGGTTTTGAAATTCAGCAGGCATTTGCTGAATTCCCTCAACTGCTTATTGGCTTTATTCCGTTTGCTTACATTCCTCACCATAGCCTGGATGTAAATTTTTCCATCCAGGTTGACATTATTCAGGCTTACTTCGGCTTCGAATGCCTGTCCGTCGAGACGCTTATGCACCCATTCGAAAGACTGTGGGTTCCCTTCACTGGCAAGCTTGATTTTTTCAAGGGCTTTATCGACAGATTTCATCCCGTCGGGCTGGAACTCAGGAGACCAGGTGTAGGGATTTTGCCCGATTATATCTTCACGGCGACAGCCAAATGTCTCCAGGGTTTTGGGATTACAGTCGATAAACACGTCCTTTTCCATCAGGAAGATGGAGTCATGTGCTGATTCAAAAATAAGGCGATAGCGATTTTCTTTTTGTCTCAGCTCCTCTTCAGTCTTTTTCCTCTCGGTGATATCCCTGATAATCGCACCCAGGCTGAATCCCTTATCGCTTTTATACATGAAAGCCGTCTGGAGAATAGTTTTCCTCTCTCCTCTTTTTGTAAAGATCCTGGCCTCCTTAACAGCATCGACTATAGAATGTCCCCCGGTTTTAAATGCCTCCGTCATTGCATTTTTAACACGTTCCAGGATCTCCGGTGATCGTTTTTCGGGTACAATAAGTTCGTACATCACTTCCCACTGGTACCTGTTGAGGACCTCTTCCCGTTTCATTCCCGTGATCTCTTCCAGCGCCTTATTCCAGAAAATCATTTTACCCTCGGGATTTATCAGCAGGAATCCTTCAGAAAAATGTTCAAGTATTTCAGTAGTGTTTATTGGGCTTTCGGATTCCATTTGTTAAATTATTAGCAGAACCTGTAAAGTTATAAATAATTTTTGAATAGGAATGCCGTGATTATTGCGGGTTGAAAATGGTTGCCTACCTTTGTATACCAGATTTTACTCTTATGAAGTACCTGAAACTGCGGCTGATTTTGCTTTCCCTTGCTTCCGGACTGATTCTCTCCCTGGCATGGCCCGAGAGGGGATTTCCTGCTTTGCTGTTTTTTGCTTTTGTTCCCTTACTGCGGATGGAGGAGCTCGTAAGTTCAAACCGTGAGCGTTTTACACGCTTTTCGGTGTTTTTCTATTCCTATCCCGGGTTCCTCCTGTGGAATGGGCTTACTACATGGTGGATTGTAAACTCCACAGGAGAAGGAGCCGCAATGGCTGTCGTTCTGAATGCCATGTTCATGAGCATAGTATTTGCATTTTTCAGCGGCACCAAACGCAGGCTCGGCAGCAGGCCGGCAGGTTACCTTGCCCTCATCTGTTTCTGGGTCATGTTCGAATATCTCCACCTGAACTGGGATCTCAACTGGCCCTGGCTTAACCTCGGCAACGGGTTTTCATCGTATCACCACTGGGTCCAATGGTATGAATATACCGGGGCGTTCGGAGGAACGGTATGGGTGTTGCTTGTGAATATTCTTGTATATGATATTGCAAGCCGGTTTATTCGTGATGAGCGGGATGCGAGCATTTTACACAAGCCGCATCAGGTGAACGAAGAGAACCGTAGCGGCGGTGTAAAGATGCGAGTAATAATCCCGCTCATCATGATTCTGGCTCCAATCGCTTTCTCATACCTCCTTTATTACACTTACCACGAAAAATCAAACCCCGTCCACGCAGTCATCGTACAGCCAAATATCGATCCGTATTCTGAACAATACAGCCTTCCTCCCATTCAGGTCGTCGGCAGGATCATGAACCTTGCGGGCCCGGCCATAGATTCCACTACGAATATACTGGTAACTCCCGAGTCGGCCCTGCAGCAGGAAATGTGGGAGAACCAAATTGAGACTTTTGAAAGCGTCTTACTGGCAAGACAGATCATCACGAAGTATCCCAACCTGAATATTATTCTTGGGGGTACTACTTATTATGCCTTCAAACCCGGGGAAAAAATTCCGCATACGGCCCGGAAGTTTACGCAGGAGAACGCCTGGTATAACCGGTACAATGCCGCAATCATGGTAAGCCGCTATCCGACTTTACAGATGTATCATAAATCAAAACTCACTCCCGGGGTCGAAGTGCTTCCCTCCTACAACGGGTTTAAATGGCTTGAAAAATATGCCATCGACCTTGGGGGGATAGTGGGGAGCCTTGGCACCGATTCTGTTCGCAAGGTATTCAGGGTTATTAACATGCCTCCGGTTGCAGCCTGTATCTGCTATGAATCGATCTTTGGTGAATTTTTTGCTGAGTTTGTCAGGAACGGCGCCCAGGTAATGTGCATCATAACCAACGACGGATGGTGGGGGAATACAGCAGGCCACCGCCAGCATTTTGCTTTTGCCCACCTCCGTGCAATCGAGACCCGACGCAGTATTCTCCGTTCGGCCAATACCGGGATCTCTGCATGGATAGACCAAAGGGGCGATGCTCATGAACAAACGAAGTACTGGGTCCCCGCTGTGATAAAAGCTACTGTGAATGCAAACGACAGGATGACATTCTACACCCTGCACGGCGATTATATCGCTTTCTGGCTCTCGTGGCTGGGGGGATTGCTATACCTGGGGTCGCTGGGGGTATGGGTTAGAAGAAAAAGAATTAAAAAATCATAATTTCGCTTGCATCTTTACACCGCCGCTACGGTTCTCTTCGTTCACCTGATGCGGCTTGTGTAAAATGCTCGCTCCTAATAAAATTCGAAATTCGTTGATCAATTTTCACTCTTCTGCCATGAAATATATCCTCCTCGCAATAATTCCTATCATACTTGCTTCCTGTAATAACTCCGGTCAAAAAACCATTGCCGCTGCATCGGATTCCACCTCGGCAAAAAAAGCCAGGGTCGCAATCCCTTCTTTTAACAAGGATTCGGCCTATTCTTATGTAGTTGCGCAGCTGGCTTTCGGGCCCAGGGTTCCCGGGTCCCAGGCGCATGAGAAATGTGCCGGATATATCACAGGCAAACTGAAATCATGGTGCAGGGATGTGATCGTTCAGAAATGCCGTATGGCCGCATTCAACGGGAAGATGCTTGACGGGAAGAACATTATTGCATCCTGGAAACCAGGATTGAAAAACCGTATCGTGCTATGCTCCCACTGGGAATCCCGTCCCTGGGCCGACCATGATCCCGATCCGAAATTACGTAGAAAGCCCGTGGATGCCGCCAATGACGGGGCCAGCGGGGTTGGGGTCCTGATGGAAGTTGCAAGGCAGTTCAGCCTTAAAGAACCCTCTGTCGGGATCGATATCGTGCTATTCGACCTTGAAGATTACGGCCCTCCCCAGGATGAGAGCCGGGGCGACGATAAATGGTGGGGGCTCGGATCCCAGTACTGGGCCCAGAACCCGCACATACAGGGATATTCGGCAAGGTATGGTATCCTGCTCGATATGGTGGGGGCGCCTGGCGCAACTTTCCTGCTCGAAGGCCTCTCACAGGAATATGCGGCTGATATCCAGAGAAAGATCTGGGATGCCGCTAACCGGATCGGCTATTCATCTTATTTCCTGTATGAGAAAGGCGGCATGGTCACCGACGACCATGTATTTATTATGAAATATATGAGCATCCCGGTGGTCGACCTGATCCACCTCGACAAATCGACCGAATCGGGATTCTATCCATACTGGCATACGACCCACGACAACCTTGCATCCATCGATGCTTCAACGCTCAAAGCCGTGGGGCAAACGATGCTTACGGTTGCATATGAAGAAGAATGATATTATTTATTATGCTGTTTTAAGGATAAAAACAGGGGGATAACTTTATCTTCTCGCGAATCGCTGATTTTGCAGGCATGCCAGGCCAGTTGTAATTTTAGTCCCTGCTATTTCTTTATTTGATTATGATGAAATGTTAATTCTTCCTAACTTTACATTCCCAATACATTGTTAAAGACAGGCTACAGTTGTAGTTGCAAACAGAATTATAATATTACAGTATAATAAACGAAGTGAATCCAGATCGATGAAAGACAGGCTCATGAAATTTTGGCATCAATATGTTAAATATTACCTGGATCATTTTACTCCCGATGACTTCAATCAAGAAGAGGGCTTACCTCTTTTAAGGGATAAACTGTTCATCTCAATAATACTTGTAACTTTTCCTTTCTGCTTTGTAGCTTCTGTTCCCAGCATACTGTATTCAATAAGATCCAATCATCCCATTATCGGACTATACGATACCATTGCAATTTTTCTCCTTGGTTTTATTTTCTTCTATAAAGATTTCAGCCTCAGGACTAAAAAAATATTGTTCTCGATCAACTTTTACTATCTGGCAACAATCCTTATTATTTATGTGGGAATTAAGGGTCCTGGATTCATTATTCTCATTTGTACTTCAAGTTTGATCACCCTTTTTCATAGCAGAAAAGCCGGAATTTTTTCGGTTGTTGCAAATACAATAATCGTTTTCAGTACAATGTCCTTTTTTCTTATTTGGTCGCCAGAACTTTTTGCTTACATGGGGATTAATTTCAGTTTTATAACTGTGATAAGTTTCAATATTTTTATATTTAATTTACTACTTGTCATTTCTACTTCGTATTTGATTGATAATTTGAGTGATTCTTTACTTGAAGAAAAAAAGTTACAAACTCTATTAATGAAGGAAAGCTTTGACTTAGTAATTGCAAAAGAGAAGGCAGAAAAAAGTGAACGCATTGTATCGATTTCTCTTTCCGAGCAAAAGAAATTAAACCTGGCCCTGGTCGAAGCCGAAGAAAAGTACCGTACTGTGGCAAACTTCACGTACGACTGGGAATACTGGACCGGAACGGATGGGAACATCATTTACATTTCTCCTTCCTGTGAAAGGATTTCAGGGTTTGCTGTTGAAGATTTCATTAAGGATCCTGCCTTAATCAGCAATATCATTTTTGAGGAGGACAAGAATATCTGGGATGATCATAAACTAAAGGAAAGGAATATTCTTCCCGGGGAAATGATCCCTGAGTTATCCTTCAGGATTGTTACAAAAACAGGGGAAATCCGATGGATAGATCATGTTTGTCACCTGATATTCAGCGGTGGAAAAATACTTGGAACCCGGGCTTCAAACCGTGATATTACCGAGAAGGTAATAATAGAGAAAGAGTTGTTCAATGCCAATGTTGAAGTTGAAGAACGCGAAAGGAACCGTTTTGCCCGTGAACTCCACGACGGACTGGGTCCTGTACTCTCAACCGTAAAACTATACTTCCAGTGGCTGGCCGAAACCGATAAACCTGAAAAAGCAAAAATGATCACCGAAAAAGGCAACAGGAATATTGATATTGCGATCCAGACTGCAAGGGAGATTGCCCGGGGCCTGAGTTCAACGATACTGATCAATTCGGGTTACATCGAAGCATTACTTAAATTTTCCGAACCCATTAATGAAACGAATAAACTTATCATTGACGTTACCTTTAACACAAAGGCCAGGTTCAATTATTACCGTGAAACAACACTATATCGGATAAGCACTGAATTAATTAACAATACACTCAAATATGCGCGGGCAAGTCTCGTTAACATATCATTTATTTACCATATAGAAAAAAATAAAATTATCTTTGAATATTCCGATAATGGTATCGGGTTCAATATGGACGATCCCAAATTCAAAAATAACGGTCTCGGGCTGCAAAACATCAGGCAAAGGATCAGCCTCATCAAAGGGAAGATCTCTATAAATAGCGCTACCGGCAAAGGAATAAAAGTTTACCTTGAGATGCAGGCAAACGAGGCTGTTATTGAAGGCTGACATACAAACCTGAAAAATTTAAAGAGATGGATGAATATGCAAAAATAATCCTGGTTGACGATCATCCTTTGTTCCGTGAAGGGATGAAACTGCTAATTGAAACCGAAGGCATGGGCAAAATAATAGCAGAAGCTGAAAACGGACAGGAATTTCTCAGCATGCTTGAAACGATGGAGCCTGACCTTGTGCTGATGGATATCGAAATGCCGGTAATGAACGGCCTGGAAGCCACTGCTAAAGCATTGGTCATGAGGCCGGGCCTGAAAATCCTCCTTCTTACCATGCTCAACATGAAAGACAATTATCCCGCTATGATCAATACCGGGGCTATGGGCTTTGTTCTTAAAACCTCAGGGAAGCAGGAGCTTGAAAAGGCAATAAAAACAGTTAAGTCTGGTGAAAGTTTCTTCTCCAATGAAATATTACTCAGGATCATCCTCGATTTCGGCAAACAACCAGTACCCCCCGACAACAAGCAGTCCTCAAGCGTGTATGAATTTACCGAACGTGAACTGGAAGTACTCAAATATCTTTGCCAGGGCTTATCGGTAAACGAAATCGCCGATAAAATTTTTCGCAGCATAAAGACTGTAGAAGCCCATCGTGCAAAACTTCTGCAAAAGACCAATTTAAAAAACACAATCAACCTGGTGCTGTACGCAATTAAAAATAAGCTGGTTGAATTTTAGACTTTCTCCTGTATAGGGTTTACCCTATTTCTTTTTCAGGATTGCAATCCGGAATTTCATAGTTTCCCCTCATGTTTAACAATATTCCATTGCTTATTTTTGCCTGACAGAATTTATTTCCAATTGGCAGGAGAAATTTCCTGATGTCTTTCTTAAGCAGCGTTGCAGGATGGAATACAAAAATAAAATAATCATTGTTGACGATCATCCTCTTTTCCGTGAAGGGATGAAGTTCCTGATCGAAACAGAAGGAATAGGTGAAGTTATTTCTGAAGCCGAAAACGGCCAGGTGTTTCTTAATCAGCTAAAGGATTTGAGCCCTGACCTAGTGTTGATGGACATCGAAATGCCGGAAATGGATGGAATAGAGGCGACACGTGAAGCCCTGAATCTTAAGCCTGGCCTTAAGGTGCTGGTACTCTCAATGTTCAGCGATCGTGAGCGTTATATTGGGATGATCAAGGCCGGGGCAATGGGGTTTGCCTTGAAAAGCGCAGGTAAAAATGAACTCGAAAACGCAATAAACACCGTAATTAGGGGTGAAAACTACTTCCCGAATTCAATATCTCAGAAGGTCGTAGTGAACCACGAAAACCGACAAGCCGGTTCAGAATACGCAACTTAATCCAATCCCGGAATTACTGAATCATAATTTGCAATATTGAATTGCTTCTGCCAAGGGCCGGCCTCCGGTGAAATTGCCCAAAGGCTTTTCCGCAGTAAGAGAACCATTGAGGCCTACCTAGAAAGCCTGTTACATCAGACCTAAACAAAAAATACTGACGAGGTGGTATTATTTGCCGGTGAAAACAGGCTGGTCCATATTTAAAATCCGGTTCAAATCTAATTCTCACAGTCTTAAAGGGTAAACCCCAAGGCATTCCGATCCAGGTCAGGTTTTTACCTAATTTATTTTCAGGGTAACATATTACTGGTTTTCAGTGTTTACCATATCCTGTAATGGATGCCTCTGTTTTAGCTTTGCTTCATTGAAAATCGTCATCAACAGACCTGAAAAGGAAAAATAAAATAAGAAATATGAACACAAAAAAATTTACTCCACGATTCCCCGGTTCTAGCCTCCGGCTGTTTTCATGGATACTGGTGGTTTTAGCATCTTCTGCTTTTTTCGGATCGCATGCATATTCACAAATCACATCCGTTATGCCTGCTTCGAGATGCGGATCAGGGACCCTTACCCTTTCGGCAACAGCCACAAGCGGAAGCATCACATGGTATTCCACCCCATTCAACGGCACAGCCTTGTATACGGGAGCAGATTTCACCACGCCAACACTGTCGGCTTCAACCACTTATTATGTTGATGCACTCGACGGATCGGGATGTTCCCTTAATACAAATAAGACAAGGGTAGCCGTGGATGCCACCGTAAGGAGTTCATTGGAAGCAGCTATTTTTTATTCAAGCTCTGCTTTTTGTAAGAGCGTCATGGCTTCGCAGCAGGTTATGTTGGCAGGACCTTCAGGAGGAACTTATACTTATACCGGTTCAGGGACTCTGTCGCTGGATGCCACGACAGGAGCTATTGTCCCCGGCTCCAGCAGCACCGGAACATATACTGTTACTTATACGGTAACTGCCGACCCGGGATGCACCGGTAATACGGCATCCACCGACGTTACTATCACCCCTGAACCTGTAACTCCTGCAATCTCTTATTCCGGTTCCCCTTTGTGCACTTCCAATTCCCCTGTTAGTGTCAACCAGACTGGCACCCCGGGAGGGTCTTATTCTGCATCACCTTCAGGATTATCCATTGATGCGACCTCAGGCCAGATCAACCCGGCGGCAAGTCTTGGCGGCACATATACGGTCACTTACCTTGTTGCAGGATCCGGCGGATGCGACCCGGTATCAGCAACCGCCTCAGTCATTATCACAGCTTTGCCTTTGGCAACCATCTCCTATGCAGGAACTCCTTTTTGCATAAATCTTGCTGCAGCCCAGGCGGTAACCTTAACTGGTACTTCTGCCTATACCGGTGGCTCATATTCATATACCGGCAGCGGCCTCACATTGAACGCAAGCACAGGAGATGTCACTCCCTCTTCCAGTAACCCGGGGATTTACACTGTAACCTATACCATTCCTGCATCTGCAGGCTGTGCCTTGGTACCTGTAAGCACAACGGTTGATGTCAAACAGCTTCCTTCAGCCTCCATCGGCGGGACCGAAACGGTTTGCCAGAATGCTGCCTCCCCTGATATTACTTTCACCGGTTCGTTTGGGGATGCCCCATATACCTTTACTTATAATGTAAACGGAGGGCTTAACCAGACAATAATATCCGGTATCGGCCAGACTGCAGTTACCCTGCCCCGGTCAACAGTCTCTCCCGGTGCCTATACCTATAGCCTTACCCATGTTGCCGATGCCTATGGCTGTGAGAATAACGCTTCAGGAACCGCCATGATAACAGTTACTGCTTCCCCGCTGGCCGACTTTGTCTATACCGGGTCGCCCTTTTGCAAAACGGGTTCTGCCCTTCCAGGCTTAATCAACGGAGGAACTGCCGGTACCTTTTCAGGAACGGGCGTAACTTTTGTTAATTCCTCAACGGGTGAAATTGATCTTGCAACAACTCCTGCCGGTTCTTATACCGTTAGAAATACTTTGGCTTCCTGCGGAGGTGATTTTTATGAATCCACAATCACCATAAATGATCTGCCTTCCGCCGCCATTACAGGAACCCTGAACGCCTGTACTTCAACTTCCTTAACAGCAACGACCAATGCTTCATCCCCTGTTTATACATGGTATTTTAATGATGCTGTAATTTCAGGACAGATTGCTTCAACTCTTGAATGTACATCCTCAGGCAATTACAAAGTAAAAGTTAGCGATGCAGTTACCGGTTGTGAGTTTACCTCCTCAACTGCAGCCGTTACCGTAAACCCGTTGCCTGTTATAAGCATCAGCGGGAACCCTGTGGCCTGTATATCGACCACATTGACCGCAATTCATAATGTTGCCAGCCCGGCTTATGCCTGGTATAAAGATAACGTAGTAATAAACGGTGCTGCTTCTTCGACGTTTTTAGTTTCCGAGTCGGGTTCCTACAAAGTAATGGTTACAAATACCCAGACCGGTTGTGCAAATACTTCCGATGCAGCATCCATTACTATTAACCCTCTCCCCGAAGCCGGTATTATCGCCCCGGTAACATCCTCTATGTGTTTGGGAGCACCGCAGCCTGCAGTTACCTTTTCAGGGACTGCGGGGACTCCCCCTTTTACTTTCACTTATAATATAAACAATGGAAGCGATCAAACGGTTATGACAGTTTCAGGATCCAGCGTAGCCTTAAATGTATCAACCGGTTCCGCCGGGAATTACATTTACACTCTGACAAAAGTCAGGGATGCATCCCTTACCTCCTGTGAACAGCCGCTAAATTCGACGACAACTGTTACGGTTGTGAATGATCCTGTATGGACTAATTACACTTTACCCAGCCCTGCGACAATTTGTGATGGAAGTCCAATTTCTTTCAATGTTGATGTGAGCGGCGGTTTGGGAGGTACTATCAAGTGGATACGTTCAGATAACATCAATCCTGGCGTGGGTACTGAGGTTGAAGTTAACTCAGGAGATGCCCCGGGACCGGGAACCTGGTATTACCGTCCGCAATTCATACCCAGCGGTTCGGGATGCGACCTAAGCGACGGGACCCAATCGGCAGTCACGGTAAACGCGATCCCTCTTGCCCCGACCGGCTTATCTATTCAGATCTTCTGTTCAGGAAACCAATAATAATCATAAAGCTTTTTGGAGAGGCGATTTCAGTCAGGATCTGAATGCAATTAAAAAAAATATGAAAAAAGAAATGTATCAACAAGAATCAAGGAGGGAACCAATGAATACCTATACCACAATTAATGGAAAACCTGCAATGCAAAAATTACATTGCCTGGTAATTTCTTTGTGCCTCGTTATCTTTGGGCTTCTGCAGACAGGATCAGCCATAGCCCAGAATTATAACGGGACCCTGTTTTCATCATCAGCCGGCAACTCATCATGTATCCAGTTAACCATTAACGGGCAGCCGGCCACGTTTGTAGATAACGGCTGGATATGGAACAATGGCTACCACAGTTCGGGTAGTAATAATTATACCACGGGGTATATCGATGCCATGGATTACCTGAGGAGCTGGTTTGCTTTTACCAATAATTCGGGAACCATTACATCGGCTTCTTTAACCATTAAACTATGGGGAGTCTCACAGAACGGAGGCGGCTCCGTTACTTTGAACCTGTACGCAATAAATAATTATACAGAATCTCAGCTTGATGCCGACCGTAATGCGGGCGATGCAACAGGCATCTCCATTTTTAATAATATCGGATCAGAAACCTTATTGGGAACATATACAGGGATCACAGAAAGCATGGCCCAAACTTCAATTGTAATTCCCCTGGATGCCAATGCACTCAATTCCTTATTCGGGAGCAATGGCGCATCGATCCGTATAGGAGGCAAAACAGATAATTTCACTTCCTATACCCGTCCCGATATTACGACCTCTGCTGCAGGCAGCGTAATGTCAACTTCGGCAACCCTTAACGGAAGCGTAAACCCGAATAATAATACCACCTCCGTTAATTTCCAATACGGAACAACATCGGGAGTATATTCAAATACAACCACCGCTTCGGATTTCAGCGGCAGCTCCTCCCAGGCTGTAAGCGCAGGTTTATCAGGGCTGTCGGCGGGAACCGCTTATTATTACAGGATTGAAGCAGCCGTTACCGGGCATCCCACCGTATACGGACAGGAATCTTCTTTTTCAACCCTGCCTGCAGATCTCTCAGGTATAATTGCAAGCGTTTCAACCATCTGCAACGGAAGCGGCGCCACACTCACCGCAAACGGGACCGATGGTACGGTATATTGGTTTACTGGCAGCTGCGGGGGTGTTCCTGCAGGTTCAGGCAACACGATTACGGTATATCCAGCCGCAACCACCACTTACTATGCAAAAAATTTTAAAAATTCACAGTACAGTGCAGGATGCGCAAGTACAACAATAAGTGTGAACAGCCCGGCAACCATTCCTCCCTTTGCGTCGGTTAACGGCATAACGTCAACAACGGCCAATCTTTCATGGGGACCTTCAACAGGAACAGGATCCATACTTTACACCTGGGTTGTTGGTACAAGTCCCACGGTGGTATATGGAACCATAGGCCAGAACGGAGTAACAGCACAAGGAACAGCTCTTGCATCAACATCGGTTACCGCCACAGGCCTTGTAGCCGGGACCGCCTATTATTTCAGGGTTCTTGCCTATACTTCATCACCTTGCGGGAATTCAGACTACCAGACCTCAGCAATGTTTACAATAACTTCATCCGCTCCGGTTGCAGGCACCGCGACAAACATCCGCGCCAACAGTTTCTCAGCCAATTGGGCCGCATCAACCGGAGCTACTGATTATTTCCTGGATTTGTCGACCAGCAACACCTTTGCAACTTTTGTGGCAGGCTGGGAGAACAAGGAAGTAGGCAATGTGCTTACATACAACTTTAGCGGGCTGAACAACAATGCCACTTATTATTACCGTGTGAGGGCAGCAAATACAGTAGGAATCAGCTCCAATTCAAATATCATTACACTTCAAACCCTTCCCCTGAATAATTTCCTTATCGAAAAAGTTGGTGGAGGGGTCCTTGATGACCAGATTGCCGGCAGGGCTTTCAGCATTAAAATTACTGCCAGGGATGCGCAAAATACCACCGTGACCGATTATACCGGCAGTGTGACTCTCACATCGAACTCAACAATTTCGTCAGGCTCTTCCACATCGGGCTTCACTTCAGGAGTTTTACTTTCACATTCCATCACTCTCACACTGTCAGGCACCTTAAAAACCCTCACTGCAACCGACGCTTCAGTAAGCACACCCTCCGCATCATTTACAGTTTTACCTTCAGCAATTCACCATTCAACTTTATCGGTTGACGGAACTGTAACAGCCGGGACTCCATTCACTGTTACGGC
>CAILVF010000034.1 GCA_903837605.1 uncultured Bacteroidales bacterium
ATAATGACAAATGTCAAATGACAAATTTCAAATGAATGACAAATTACAAATACTAAAATTTTCAAATGAAGATCTCTGATAAAATACACCAAATATTAAATTAAGTGGTTTAATCCTTGACACATCGAACAGGCAAAGCGTTGCCTCGTGTTGAGAAATATTTTGAAACACTTGCATTTATTTCATTCACGCCATGGCTGAAAACCCTTGTATTGTTTAGCGGGCTAAGTGTGGAGGTCCAGAATAAAGTAGCTGAAAAAACGGGAGGCATAAAGGCCCAGGAGAAATTCTGGTAAAGGATCCCCAGATTTTTTGCGTGAAAACCTACAGGCGGGTCAGGGGCTGTTAGGGTCCACCCTGCAAGCCCTGCACCCTGGTAATAATTTTCAAGTTCGGTCCATTCATCTTCAGTGGGGACATGCCATTCGGGAGGACATAATCCCTGCCTGCCTTCAGCAGAAGGGTTGTCGGGCGGCAGATAGTTCATTAACTCATCCCATTGATAGAGCCCGCCTGATTGTGAGCATTTTGAGATATCGTTTCCCTGGCAGTATTTTTCATTGGTACAATTATTAGTCTGTACCATATTCCCTTCTATATAAGAACCATAATTTAGGTTCGCAGCCATCCAGCAACGGTGAACAGAACCAATGACAATTTCAAAAGTCGGATAAGACTTATTATCCCGGATATCTTTAAGAGTAGTCTTGCAGATAAAATTTGAGGCATTCTCAACTTTCAGCAATCGGGTTTTGGTGACGGAACAGTTGAAACGGTTTGTATAGGTATATGAAATTGTATGATCGGATGGAGTGGTGGTCAGTGTTGAAGGGTCAAGGATATTTAAAGGCAAAGGAGTCCCGTCTATTTCATAATATCCTCCAAGAGGTACACCGCCATTAAGGTGAAACGGTTTTGCACTGACACTGGTAACGGGGTCGTTGCAGGATAAAAGCGTGACCTCGGGACTCGGGTTGACTGTGAAGCTTGTATATCCTGAGAAATTCCCGTTCCCGCAATTGCTTGCCGGTTGGAACCTGATGCCCACACTGCCTGAAAATCCTGTATTTAGTGATATTGATGGTGTTTTAGTGTTTCCATTGACAGTCCCTGCAAGGCCGGGGCTTATTTCCCAGTTAAACGATGTAGCAAGCGGGTCGGTGCCGCTGAGCGTATAGATGAAATTTTGTGCTCCTTCACAGACCTGGTTCTGGCCGCTCACGGTTCCTGAAGGTAAGGGCAGCGGGATAACATTAATGTTTTCGAAGGCGGAATTTGTGCAGGAATTGACATCAGAATAAGTATATGTAATAGTATGGGTACCCGCCCCCGAGGCAGGGTCAAAAAACCCCGACGGAGAATTCACGCCATTGCCGGAATAAGTTCCGCCCGCGGGAGTACCTCCATGAAGAAGAAAAGGGGAAGCGGTGATGCAGGCGGGGGTAAAAGCTGCCAGCTGAACTATGGGAAGCGGGCTCACTGTGAGGGTTTTGGAAGTTTCATTGGTGCAGCTGTTCACATCCTGGTAAGTATAGGTTATTATATGTGGTCCGGCACCTGAGGATGGATCGAAAAAGCCTGAAGTGGAATTTACCCCGGTTCCTGAATAACTTCCTCCCGGGGGGGGTGCCCCCGCTAAGCAAAAAGGGAGGCGCATTGATGCAGGCAATGCTGAAATCGCCAAGCTGGACATTGGGAAGGGGGTTTACCAGTAAAGTATTTGAGGTTGAATTTGAACATGAAAATACGTCAGAATAGGTATATGTGATAGTATAAATCCCGGCTCCGGTTGAAGGTGTAAAATAGCCGGTAGCGGAATTGACTCCCGGCCCTGAATACGTTCCGCCGGAAGGTATCCCGCCCGATAAAAGAAAAGCCGGTGCTGATACGCAGACCGCAGCCTGGGCAGAAAGCTGGACCACTGGCAAGGGGTTGACCTTGATGATGTTGGAGGCAGAATTCACACAACCGTTAACATCGGTATAGGTATAAATGATAGTGTATGTTCCTGAACCTATTGAAGGATCGAAATGACTTGTTGAAGAATTTACGCCCGGCCCCGAATAAATACCTCCCGCCGGGTTCCCTCCGGTTAAAAGTACAGGAGAAGCCGAAACGCAAACCTGGGCCTGGGCTGCAAGCTGGACGAAAGGAAGCGGATTTACGGCTATCGAATTGGATGCGCTGTTCATACATCCGTTATTGTCGGTATAGGTATATATAATAGTGTAGGTGCCTTGTCCGATCGAAGGATCGAAAAAGCCGGTTGAAGAATTCACACCCGGCCCGGAATAGACACCTCCCGCCGGCATTCCCCCGCTTAAAAGGAAAGGCGAAGAGGTGATACAAACCGCGTCCTGGTTTGCCAGCTGAACAAGCGGGAGGGAATAAACCGTAAGCACTTTGGATGCCGTATTGCTGCATCCATGAAAATCAATGTAAGTATAGGTGATCTGATAATTTCCTGTTCCTATGGAAGGATCAAAAATGCCGGTTGAGGAATTGACTCCCGGTCCGGAATAGACGCCCCCTGATGGAACCCCCCCGCTTAAGGGAAAAGCAGGAGAGGTGATGCAGACTGTTGGCTGATCTGCCAGAAAAACCGATGGAAGAAAGTAAACAAAAAGTATTCGGTAAGCTGAATTACTGCATCCGTTTATGTCGGTATAGGAATATGTTATCTGGTGTGAGCCTGAACCTGATGAGGGATCAAAAAAGCTTGTCAGAGAATTTACCCCGAGACCTGAATAAGTACCGCCCTGGGGAAGGCCTCCTGTTAATAAGTAGGGAGGATCTGTAGGGCAAACACTGGGGAGGAACGACAGTTGAACCGAAGGAAGGGGGTTGACGGTAAGTGTTTTGGATGCTGATGAAACACAACCGTTGCCATCGGTGTACGTATAGGTGATCAGGTGCGGCCCGGCCCCTGTGGAAGGATCGAAAACACCGGTTGATGAATTCACCCCTGTGCCGGAATAAATACCTCCTGTTGGTGTTCCTCCGGCCAAAGCAAATGGAGGTGCTGAAACACAAACTGAAGCCTGGGCTGCAAGCTGGACCGAAGGAAGGGAATTAACGACGAGTGTTTTAGCATCGGAGCCGGTACATCCGTAAGCATCAGTATAAGTATAAGTTATCAAATGCGGCCCGACTCCTGAAGAGGGATTGAAAAAACCTCCGCTGACGCCTGGCCCTGAATAGACGCCGCCTGCCGGACTGCCTCCGGTCAGAGCATACGGAGCATTACCGTAGCAGGTGGATGAGGGCTGGGACAGGGTGACGGTTGGAAGAGGATGGACTGTCACTACGACTGAATTGCTTCCATGGCATCCGTTGTTGTCAGTTACCGTCACCCCGTATGTCCCGCTTGCATTGACCGTAATCGACTGTGTTGTGGCAGCGGTTGTCCAGAGATATGAATTATATGTTCCTGCAACGCTCAGCTGTTGTGAACCCCCCGTGCAAAAATTAGTAATACCGTTTATCACAGGTGCGGGAGCGGGGTAGTTGTTCAACTGAACTTCATCAGTTAAAATACATCCGTGATCATTGACGGTTACCGAATACAAACCAGGGTTACTTACGGTGATTGTTTGAACCCCTGAGGCATATGGACTTCCGTTAAATGTCCATACATAGGTTTGACGGTTTGGCCCGGCATTGAGAGTGACCGAAGTTCCCGGGCAGACAGTCTGATCGGGGCCCAGGTTCAGGCTGGCGAAATCAGAGAAATACCCGTAGGCACATCCGCTTGATCCTGCATCATAACTCTGGATGAGCCCCATATGAAAGATGTCCTGGGAGTTTTTAAGAATATGAGGGCCAACCGGAAGCTGGGAAGTTGTAAAGTCGATGCGGGCATAAACAAAGGCCGGATTGCCCGTTACAGGTGAAAACATAGCGGCAGTTACGAGTTTAGCGCTTCCATCGAGGGTGAATGATCCCTGGGCTCCGGCTTTGGTCAGTATGATCAGCTCAAAGGAGTTACCCGAGGTGCGTGTAAAGGCAACCTGGGATGAACCGGTGCAGTCCATTGGCGGAAGGAGAGCCGAACCTGCTTCAGCGCCATACCCTGTGAGGTGCCATACATATACCGGGTGATCGGTCTGTATAAATGAGGAAAGATCTGTGGTAGCAAGGCTGTAATGCCAGGTTTCACCTAAACTGAGGGTATAGCTCGAGGTTGCACTGCCGTTCAGGTAAATGTTTGTATTATTGGCGGTAGCGGTGATATAGACCCAGTCATTCAATGTGCTGTTGGAATATCCCCTTACCACGATATATTCACTCCCTACAATATTAACAGGAACAATCTGGTCGCCTGTCAGGTCCCAGTGGGTTGCCGAGGGATCCTCATCCGAATCATCTTTAACCGTAATGGCGATGGGTTTGTCTGAAGTTACGATGGATCCCATGAGGTGATCTGATCCCAGGAAAGCTGTGGCCTGGGCACAGTATGTATTTCCTCGGTTTAAGAGAACCGGGAATGATACGCCCGCTGCATGGCCTAAAATAGGTTTCTTTGGTGTGATCATCACTGTAGTCGCATCCATTGTTGCTACTATGTCAAATGAATTGTATGCGGGAGGGCTGGTATATGCGTGGTTTTTAAGGTTGTCCTGGGAAGGTATGACAAACGAGGTGCCTAAAGCATCGTTGCCCTTTAAGGTAAAGAGTTCAGGATTATAAACGTTAGATTCTTCATAATAAACAGTGAGCGGAACATCAGAATGGATGAGTATCCCATAATCGAGGATTGTGTTGGCAGGCCTGCATTCGACCTGGCTTTTATGAGAAGTAAGGTCGAGGGGATATGTTGAATTTGCAGGAATTGTAAAGCTGACCGGCGGGAAATTCGCCACAGTGTTTGCAGGCTCTGAAATCGTTACATTTGCAGTCTGGTTGAAAGAAGTAAGCCTTAAAATAATCGGCTGGTCCCCATGTTCTGAAGTGACCTCAGGAGCGGCAAACCAGAAATCAGTGTTCGTTTGGCCGGATGAAAGGAAAGGAATGAAAAACAGGAAAAAAAGAAAGTATACTTGTTTCAATCTTGGTGCCTTGAATTTTTTTTGTAAAGGTACGAAAATTATCATTCATTAATGCATGAAAACCCTAACGCCATGATGAGAAAAGAACAGGATTTTCTGGGACAAATCGAGATCCCTTCCGAAGCCTTGTATGGTATTCATTCATTCCGGGCCAGGGAAAATTTCCCTGACCGTACTGCATTTCATAAAGAATGGTACGAGGCCCTCGGCCTCGTCAAAAAGGCATGTTATATTACATCCCGGGATTATTTCAGGGCTGCAGTTCAGAAATTTCCTGAAAAAGATATCAGGATGGTAGCTGATAATATACTGGATTCGCTCATCCTGTCTGCTTCCGAAGTGGCGGAGGGCCTGTATTTTCATCATTGGATAGTGCCCGCAGTGTCAGGAGGGGCAGGCACAAGTATAAATATGAACGTAAATGAGATCATCGCAAATGCCTCCCTTCTGAAGCTTGGAAAGAAACCGGGTGATTACACTACCGTTGATCCCTTTGAACATGCCAATATTTTCCAATCGACCAATGACGTCATCCCTACTTCATTAAAGATCTGTATCATAAAATTACTTGCAAACCTGGAAGTTTCGATCAATGAAACCCGCGGAATCGCCGAGCGTATTGAATCGGGCAGCAGGGGCGTTCTTAAGGTCGCCTATACCCAGATGCAGGAAGCCGTTCCCTCATCATTCGGCAAGCTTTTCAGCACTTACAGTGAGGCCTTATCCCGCGACTGGTGGAGGGTGTCAAAATGTACTGAACGACTGAAGCTTGTTAACCTCGGGGGAGGAGCGATAGGCACGGGCTTATCTGTCCCGCGCTATTTTATTATGGAAGTGGTTTCAGCACTTCAGAAACTCAGCGGACTTCCAATAGCGCGCAGCGAGAACATGGCCGATGCGACCTCGAACCTCGACTCTTTTGTCGAAGTACATGCTATCCTCAAAGCACATGCGGTCAATCTTGAAAAAATGGTTTCCGATATCAGGCTGATGGCCTCCGATATGAATAAACCCCTGCCCTTGATCAGCATACCCGGCAGGCAGACAGGGAGTACCATAATGCCCGGGAAAGTGAATCCGGTCATTCCTGAATTTGTGATCAGCGCGGCCCACCAGGTATACGCCAACGATCAGCTGGTAACTGGGCTTTGCGCACAGGGTTGCCTTGAGCTAAACGCTTACCTGCCGCTGATCGGACATGCAATCATCAGCAGCCTGAAACTGCTGATCTCGGTGAACCATACCTTAAAAAGTAACCTGCTTGATGGATTGGTCATCAATTCCGCAGCCAGTATCGAACAATTGCTTCACAGCCCTTCAATAACCGCAGCGCTCTTACCTCTGATAGGGTACAACCGGGCATCGGATCTTGCCAGGCTGATGAAAACCGAAAGCATTACCGTAGGAGAAGCTAACGCAAGGCTGAAGCTTGTTGACCCTGAAATACTGAACGAAATATTGAAGCCTGAAAACCTGTTGAAGATGGGATACACAATAGGTGAACAGTGACCGGGGACTGGTGACTAGTGACTAGTGAACAGTTGGAAGATATTAAAAATAAACATGAAATTATGAAACGAGGGCGGGATTCCAAACCACATATTGGCATATTCGGCAGGAGGAATATCGGCAAAAGTTCACTGATAAATGCAATTGCCGGGCAGGATGTAGCCATTGTATCAGATATTGCCGGTACAACCACTGACCCGGTAAAGAAATCAATAGAGATACCCCAGTTGGGCCCGGTTGTTATAATTGATACCGCAGGCATCGACGATACCGGGGAACTGGGCGAAAAGAGGATTTTTAAAACAAGGGAGGCACTGGCCCAGGTCGACCTTGCATTACTGATCATTGCGAATAATGCCTTTGGGGATGCAGAAAAGAACCTGGTCGGGGATTTTAAGAATGCCGCATTGCCGTATGCAATAATTCATACAAAATCGGATGAAGAAAAAGCGGATGACAACCTTATCAGAGTGCTGAAGGAACGTTATAATGCGCCAATTCTCGACTTCTCATCGGTAAATCCCGTGAACCTGGATGACCTTATCAGGATCATCAGGGAAACGATGCCGGAATCGTCTTATACTAAAAGGCCCCTGGTTGGCGACCTGATATCGTACGGGGATACCGTGCTTCTGATAACGCCTATCGATATTGAAGCGCCTGAAGGGCGGATGATATTGCCCCAGGTCCAGGTGATAAGGGATGTGCTGGATAATGACGGGATATGCGTGGTATGCAAGGAAAGGGAGGTTGACACCTATGTGAAAAACATGCAACCCAAACCTGTTCTGGCCATCACCGACAGCCAGGTCTTCCCCAAAGCCGATGCGGCTATTCCCAAGGATATCCCCCTGACCAGTTTCAGCATCATACTGGCCAGGCAGAAAGGTGATTTTGAAAATTATCTCAAGGGTACCCCAAAACTCGGCGAATTGAAATCGGGCGACAGGATACTGATCCTCGAATCCTGCACTCACCACGTTTCCTGCGATGATATTGGAAGGGTGAAAATACCCAGGTGGCTGAGTAATTTTACCGGTAAGACCTTTTCAGTCGATGTAGTATCTGGACTGGGCGCTGTGGGCCGGCCGATTACAGATTATGCAATGGTTATACAATGCGGGGGGTGCATGATTACCAGGAAGCAGCTGCTGAACCGGTTGAAGCCGGCTGTGGATGCAGGAATACCGGTCACTAATTACGGCATGGCAATTGCCTGGTTGCATGGTATTTACCCTCGTGCCATAGCACCGTTTACCGGGAAGACTGGCGATAAGGGAGATTATTTGTAAACCCGCTCCCCGCTCCCTGCTCCCCGCTCCCCGCTCCCCGCTCCCCGCTCCCCACTCCCCGCTCCCCGCTCACGTGGTCGCCACTTCCAGCACTTTCCCGTTAAAGTACTTATGCCCGTTGACAGCAAAATCAGCAATAAATGATGCCATTTGCTGGGCCGACTGGGAAGCTTTTATACCGGGAAATGCTTTTTCAAACATTTTCGTTTGAGCACCTCCGAGAGCCAGGCAATTCACGAAAATATCCTGTTCGGCAAGTTCAACGGCAAGGCATTCGCTTAAAATACCCAGGGCTCCCTTGCTTGAACTATAGGCCGAAAGACCTTCGAACTTCTTTGTCCCCTGAACTCCGCCCATACTGCTGATCATTACGATATGGCCGCCCCTGTTCATCAGCGGCAGCATCGCCTGAGTAAAAAAATACGGAGCTTTTACATTCACATTGTACATCTCGTCAAAATCCCCCTGCTGGATCTTGAAAAACGGCTTGTTGACAAGCCGGCCGGCATTGTGAATAATAATATCGATTTTATGAAGGATGGCCTCCATCCTTTGGGCGATAAAGGGATAAAAGTCAAACTGGTTCAGGTCAAATTCATAGGGTGTGACCTTTGAGTCAGGTGTTTGTTTATGGCAATCGCTGACCAGGTCTTTGAGATCATTCATTTTGCGGGAAATAGCAAGGATGTGGTTTTGCTTATGTTTACATAAGATTTTAACTATCTCATAGCCAATACCTTTTCCTGCACCTGTAACTATAATGTTCATCAGTTTAGTTTTATGGAGTTAAAATTATATAAAAAAAGCATTGAATTGTATTAACCTACTGAACTTTCCACTACTTTTGCAGTCTGTAATAATACAGGAAATATTTCCAAACTAATCATCAATAAGTCATTATAAGCGACTTTATGAAAAAAATCATCACACTCTTAATTTTCTGCAGCCTTACGCTAGGAAGTGTTATGGCCCAGAACGAACCTGCGGCAAAAGTCCAGGTTTCAAAATGTATATATTTTGATGTGTCGCCACCTTTAAGGGACCTGTTAAAAACAATTCCGCCTAAAGCCGATATGTCATGGAAAGACGGAGTCGTTAAAAATATCCTTTATCCTGCCGGGCATTTAAAGGACGAAACCGGGGGCATTGATACCAGGGTGCAGAACCGCATGGGTAACAGACCTGCCGACAGTCTTTTACTGACTTTCGACGGGAATAGCAACACCCAGGGTGTTGCACCTCCGGATGTGCAAGGAGATGTTGGGCCAAACCATTTTTTCCAGTGTGTGAACCTGCATTATTCGATTTATGATAAAGCCGGCAATAAGGTTCTTGGTCCTCTCAGCAATGCCTCAATGTTCACCGGCCTGCCTAACAACAGCAATGACGGGGATGCCGTAGTACTTTATGATGAAGTTTCAGACCGCTGGATCTTCAGCCAGTTTTCATTGCCTCACGGCTCCAACGCACCATTTTTTGAAATGGTAGCTGTATCCCAAACCGGTGACCCCCTGGGTTCCTGGAACCGTTATGAATTTCAGTTCAGTGCGTTCCCCGACTATCCTAAGCTTGCTGTCTGGCCCGATGGCATTTACATGACAAGCAATAACTTTACTTCGGGTTCAGGCAACCCGGCAGGTACCGGCTATGCATGTTTCGACAAAGCTGCAATGTATGCCGGAAGTTCTACTGCATCCATGCAGTACACCTCCCTCCCTTCATCAAACGAAGCATGGGCTGTTCTGCCTTCAGATTGTGACGGGGCCTATCCTCCCGCCGGCACTCCGGCATTCTTTGGATACCTCAGGAACGGTCATATCAGGATTTACGGTTTCCATGTTGACTGGACTACCCCTGCAAACTCAACCTACACTTTGTTAAGTACTCTCGTTGTTGGTACATATAATGGCAGCGTTTCTGATATACCTCAGAAAGGCACAACCTTTAAGCTCGATCCAATCCCCGGCCGCCTTATGTTCCGCCTTCAATTCAGGAAATTCAGCAACCATTGGACCATGGTATGCAACGGTACTGTAAACGTAAACGGGCATGCAGGGATACGCTGGTGGGAACTTCGTAATGACGGTACCGATCCTGCAAACTGGACCATTTACCAGGAGAGTACCTATTCACCCGACGACGACAACCGCTGGATGGGATCCATTGCTATTGACTCACTCAACAATATTGCACTGGGGTATTCAATATCAAGTGCAACCCGTTATCCTTCGGTGTTTTACACAGGGAGGCAGGGAAGCGATCCAATAAATAACATGACGGTTACCGAAGGCTCTATAGTCGACGGCGGAGGATCTCAAACTACCAATGTCGCAGGCAGGCCAAGATGGGGTGATTACAGCTCCATGAGTTGCGACCCAAGTTCGCCGGGAAAATTCTGGTATACCCAGGAATATTACAAAACCTCCAATGCAAGCTTGGCCTGGTGGTCGAGAATCGGCGCTTTTTCGATCGGTAACGGCTTCATGGCAACGGTAACAGCCAGTCCATCCCTTATCTGCGGCGGCGACAGCACACAGCTTGATGTCATGGCTTCCGGCGGAAGCGGTACATATACCTACGCATGGACTTCAAACCCTCCGGGATTTACTTCAACTGTAAAAAGCCCCGTTGCTCATCCGGCAGCTGGAACAACATATATCGTTACAATAAATGACGGGACTAAAAACCTTACCGATTCAATCCATGTGACAGTACAGGCTCCTGCCCAGGCTAATGCAGGTAACGATACGACCTACTGCAACTACGTTCCGGTATTTACAGTTCATGGAAGCGGTATCGGTTTTGACCAGAATTTATGGGGAACAATGGGTGACGGTTATTTTGACGATCCCACCCTGCTGGTTACCCAATACCATCCAATGACTGAAGATAAGCTCAATGGGGTAAAACTTTACCTCACCTTGCATGCACAAGCACCTTGTACAGGTCTTGCAGTCGATACCGTTCGCATCATGTTTGATCCCTGCACCGGCCTTAACGATCCTTTAACCAGGGATTTGAATATCAACGTGCAGCCAAACCCCTCAAACGGTACATTTAACCTGATAATTGACAATCTTGGAAAACAGTCTGCAGATGTCATGGTTACCGACCTCCAGGGACGTTCAGTTTACCACCAGGTATACAAGCCGGCGGGTAACAGCATCCAGGATCATCTTGACCTTTCATTCCTGCCAAAGGGCAGTTATATCATGAAGGTACAGACCGATACCCGGAGCAAGATTGAAAAGATCATAATACAGTAAATTTGTTCGTTACGGCTGAGGCTGCCTCAAATTTTTGAGGCAGCCTCAGCCATTTACAGGCCCTGCCTGCATTAAAAATAAAATATTTGTGAATTTTTTCACAATCGATAAATTAGTGTATATTTGCATGTTGAATATCCCTTTTAACATTTCCCGCTTAACTGAGAAATTAATTGAACGGGATTCAGGGTGTTCACAAGAGTGATTTTTGTTCTTTAATAATACAATCTTCAGGGCAGGGTGAAATTCCCGATCGGCGGTAAAGTCCGCGATTCCTGAATCCATGGATGTGAACTATCCTTGGATTTCGGAGGGAACCGTTGTAACTACGGTACCGACAGTTATAGTCTGGATGGAAGAAGACACAGAATATGGAAGTAATTTACCTTCATATTTTTCGGTTTTTTACAGAGCCCTGTTATGCATTTCAGGGCTCTGTTTTTTTTACAGGCATTGGCCCGGCCGGAAATGGAAGGAATGATGACCGATACAAAATATATGCGGCGTGCACTGAGCCTCGCCGCCAGGGGAGCCGGGTTTGTTTGCCCAAACCCTCTCGTAGGCGCTGTTGTCGTTAAGGACGGGAAAATTGTAGGGGAGGGCTGGCACAAGCTTTTCGGAGGCCCGCATGCCGAAGTGAACGCCATTGCCATGGCCGGAGAGCAGGCCCGGGGAGCCGATCTGTATGTAAACCTCGAGCCCTGCAGCCACCATGGGAAAACACCGCCATGTACCGAACTGATCCTCCGTTCAGGTATTAACAAGGTGGTTATAGGCATGAAAGACCCTAACCCTCTCGTAAATGGCCAGGGCAGCAGCCTCCTTAGGCAGAGGGGAATCGAAGTTCATACCGGCATCATGGAGAAAGAATGCAGGAAATTTAATGAGGTTTTCATTAAATTCATCACAACTCGCCTGCCTTTCGTGATTTTTAAATATGCAATGACGATCGACGGCAAGATCGCGACCATTGATAATGCCTCCCGCTGGATCACCGGGGAGGAATCCCGTAAGATCGTCCACAGGCTCCGGAGCAGAATGAGTTCCGTGATGGTTGGTGTGGATACGGTAATTTTTGACAACCCTCTTCTGAACGTGAGACTGCCTGGAAAACCAGGGAGGTTACCCCTTAAAGTCATCGCCGATTCAAGGCTCAGGATACCGCTTGAGGCAAAAGTCCTTGAGAACGACCCCCAGCTCTGCCTCATTGCGACTACCGAAAAGGCTGATAATAAGAAAATTCTTGAAATCAGGAGGAGGGGATCACAGGTCCTGGTATGCCCTTCAAAAGATGATCGTATTGATCTTCCTTTCCTCTTCGAACATCTTGGGAAAATGGACATTTCCGGCGTTCTCCTGGAAGGCGGCAGTACCCTCGCATTTTCGGCCCTGAAGGAGGGTATGGTTGATAAAGTTATGGCATTCGTTGCACCTAAAATACTCGGTGGAGCTACTGCCCCGACTCCTGTCGGAGGCATGGGTATCCCCGGGATGGAGGATGCACTTGCACTGCGTGACCTGAAGGTGAGAAAGGTTGGTGAAGATTTATTGATAGAAGGATACTTGGAAAAGTGACTGGTGACTGGTGACTAGTGAACTTCACCAGTCACTATTCACTGTTCACAAGTCACTAAATTAAAATGTATGTTCACAGGTATAATAGAAGAAGTCGGTACCGTACGATCGGTGACAAAAGGAGCCAGATCGGTTTCAATGCTGATCTCGGCGGATGTGGTAGCGTCGGATCTTAAGCTTGGCGACAGCGTCAATACGAACGGCGCCTGTCTCACAGTCACCGGTGTAAGCCTGAATTCCTTCACGGTCGATGTGATGCCTGAGACGATGCGAAAGACCAGCCTGGGATCACTTAAACCTGGAAGCCTTGTTAATCTCGAACGTGCACTGCAGTTGTCATCCCGCCTGGGCGGGCACATGGTATCGGGCCATATAGACGGGACAGGACTCATCCGCCAGTTAAAAAAAGAAGATAATGCAGTATGGATCACCGTTCAGGCCGGCCCGGAGATATTGCGCTACCTGATCCCCAGGGGATCAGTTTCACTTGAAGGGATAAGCCTTACCGTGGTACGCGCTGATGAGGCCTCGTTTGAAGTCTCGCTTATCCCGCATACCATGGCTGTAACCACGCTGAGGGATAAAAAGCCAGGTGATTCATTGAACATAGAATGCGACATGGTCGCCAAATACATTGAAAAATTTACCGGCAAGACCGGAGCGGGAAGTACGATTGACCAGGGACTTCTTGATAAATACGGATTCTGAAACAAAGAAACTATACATATGTCTGAATACACTTTCAATACCATAGAAGAAGCAATTGATGAATTCCGCAAAGGCAGGATGATCGTCGTAGTGGATGACGAAGACCGTGAAAACGAAGGGGACCTGGTGATCCCGGCCGAAAAGGTAAGCCCCCATGTGATCAACTTTATGGCAAAACACGGAGGCGGATTGATCTGCCTTCCCGTGGTTCGCGAGCGTTTGGAGGAATTGAACATCGACCGCATGGTGACCAAGAATACCGACCCCAACCGCACTGCGTTTACAGTTTCCATTGATGCCATAGAATGCACCACGGGAATATCGGCTTATGAAAGGGCGCTGACCGTGAAAAAAGTGCTTGATCCCAAGTGCAAAGCCAGGGATTTCACCAGGCCTGGGCATATTTTTCCCATAGAGTACAAGGAGGGAGGAGTGTTGGTGAGGGCCGGTCATACAGAGGCTTCGGTAGACCTTGCAAAGATGGCCGGTTTTTACCCTGCAGGTGTTATTTGCGAGATCATGAACGAGGATGGATCCATGGCGAGAGTGCCTGAACTGATGCAGTATATTAAAAAGCATAAGCTGAAGATCATTACTATAAAGGACCTGATCGATTACCGCCGGCAAACCGAAAAGATCATTGCACGTGAAGCGGTGGTGCAAATGCCCACGAAATACGGGGAATTTATTGCCTACAGTTATGAAAGTAAAATCACTGGCGAAAATCACCTGGCATTGGTCAGGGGTAAGGTGGATGACGGCGAACCGGTATTGGTTCGGGTTCATTCGGAATGTCTCACCGGCGATGTGTTCGGATCGATGCGCTGTGACTGCGGAGACCAGCTCGATTATGCCATGAAAGCTATTGCAGCCGAGGGGAGGGGAGTTCTGCTGTATATGCGGCAGGAAGGACGCGGCATCGGTTTCCCAAACAAAATGAAAGCTTATTCGCTCCAGGATAAAGGCATGGATACGGTGGAGGCTAACAACGCCCTGGGTTTTGCCGCCGACCTACGCGATTACGGAACGGGGGCGGAGATTCTGGCCGACCTGGGTATCAGAAAGATCAAACTGCTTACCAATAACCCCAAGAAATTATCGGGTATACATGGTTTTGGACTGGAAATAGTTGAACGTATCCCGATACAGATCATCAAGCATTCGCGCAACCTTAAATACCTGAGGACAAAGAAAGAAAAAATGGGGCATATGCTGATACTTGAGGAAGTGAAGGTGAGCGAACTGGGAAGAAGCTGATTTTGAATAGTGAACAAGCCACGAGCCATGAGCCATGAGCCACAAGCCACAAGCCATGAGCCATGAGCCACAAAAAAATGACAAACCAATATCAATTCATATGAAAACAATAGAAGGAAAACTGGATGCCAAAGGCCTGAAATTTGCGATCGTGATCGCCCGTTTCAACGAGTTCATCAGTGGGAAGCTGCTTAGCGGCTGCCTTGACGGACTTAAGCGCCATGGTGCTGATGAGGCAAAGATTGACCTTGTTTGGGCGCCCGGCTCATTCGAAATTCCCCTGCTGGCAAAAAAACTTGCCACCAGTGGAAAATACAATGCCGTGATCTGCCTGGGAGCCGTGATCCGCGGTGCAACGCCTCATTTCGACTATGTTTCAGCCGAGGTCTCAAAAGGCGTGGCTATGGCCGGCATGGATTCGGGGATCCCGGTGATCTTTGGCGTTCTTACGACCGATAACCTTGAGCAGGCTATCGAGAGGGCCGGCACCAAAGGCGGGAACAAAGGATTCGATGCTGCACTTGCCGCTATCGAGATGGCGAATGTGATCAAGGCACTTGGGGAGTAGGCTGGATAACTGGATAGCTGGATAGCTGGATATCCAGTAACCCAGTAACCCAGTAATCACTTCTTCGTGATCACAAACA
>CAILVF010000035.1 GCA_903837605.1 uncultured Bacteroidales bacterium
GATGAAATTTGTCTTGGGTTTCACTACATCATGTTTTGTATAAAATCCGAAGGGCATGAATAGAAAACCCGGTTGGTAGTAATGAGTCTTGTTCTGGTCGACGATCGTGATGTCCCATTCGTCGCGCTCAAGAAGTTTACGCATTTTGTTGGCCATAATAGTACCGCCGGTACCAGCGCCAAGGATCAGTAGCTTTTTCATTTGATTAAGAAGATATAGGGGTTCTGTGCAAATATGGACAAAGATACATATATTTATATGGTGATACCAAAGCGATTTATAAATATTTTATAAATTTATATTCAGACTGTTTCCAAATACTGTGAAAGTATTCACAATGAAGAAGTGAAAATACAAAAAAACAGCATCCGGGATATGCAAAACGATTGCATACTGGATGCTGTTGACAAACCGTCGTAAACCGGTAATTATTTTTTATCTTCAGGCTTGGTTTCCGCCTGATCCTTTTTGGGTTCTGCTTTCAGTTCCTCTTCAATTCCCGACATGCCGTCCTTGAAACTTTTAACGCCCTTTCCTATGCCTTTCATAAGTTCGGGGATCTTCGAACCGCCGAAAAGAAGCAGAACGATAAGGGCGATTAAGAGTATTTCCTGGGTGCCGAGGCCGAATATCAATAAAATACCTAAGGTCATGGTTTCCTGAATTTGAATCACAAAATTAAGTAAAGAAAAAGACAATTGCATATATTATTTTCATAAAAACATGCAGGCATCGCCATAACTCAGGAAGCGGTAGCCCGTTTCGAGAGCATGGGAATATACGGTCTTCCAGCCATCCCCGGCAAATGCCGCTATAAGCATCAGCAATGTGCTCCGGGGCATATGGAAATTTGTGATCAGGCCGTTGAGGACCCTGAATTTATATCCCGGCACAATGATCAGGCTGGTACTTCCATGAAATTCTTTGAGCCCGGCGTGTTCCATATAAGTGATGAGGGCGTCGAGCGCTTCTGATTTGCAGGGCAGAACCTTGTTTTCAGTAATGTATGGATCCCACTGGTTTACGATTTCTATCTCTGTTTGCGGATGTGCGATTGCCTCAACACCAAGCCAGTAAAGGCTTTCAAGCGTCCTTGCCGAGGTTGTGCCCACAGCTATGACATTAGTGTTAAGCGGGTTGCGCAAGGACCTGAGTGTGGAAAGTTTAACCACGAAAGACTCGTTGTGCATAATATGGTCACAAACATTTGCCACGCTCACAGGCCTGAAAGTTCCCAATCCTACGTGCAGGGTAAGTTGTTCTTCAATACAGTTGCGGGTTCTCAGCCGATCAAGTATGTCTTCCGAAAAGTGCAGCCCTGCAGTCGGTGCTGCAACTGATCCTTCATGTTTTGCATACACCGTCTGGTACCTGAGAGTGTCTTCCTCATCCGATTCCCTGTTAATATAAGGCGGGAGAGGTGTACTGCCGGCCATAAGCAAGACATCTGAAAAAGAAAGCGAAGAAGGAGCCCAGCTGAACTCAATTTCAAAACAGCCATCCGAGAGGCTTGATTTTCTTACGGCCTTCAGCCAGCTGTCTTTAAGGTCCAGGTTTTTTTCAAGGGGTTCGTCTTTCCATTTTTTCGAATTGCCTACCAAACAACTCCAGCGGCATCCTGATCCCTGTTGAAAAGCAAGCTGAAAATCAACGGTAGGGGATAATGGTTCAAGGCAGAAAATCTCGATGAGCCCTCCTGTGGATTTGGCAAACAGCATCCTTGCCCTGACCACCTTTGTATCATTAAATACAACCAGGCTACCTTCGGGGATAAGGCTGTCTATTTCCGAAAACTGCCTGTCTTCTATAAGGCCATCCCGGTAAACCAGCAGGCGTGACGCATCCCGCCTTCCGGTGGGTCTTTGGGCGATGCGATCCGCAGGCAGGTCATAATTATAATCGTTAATCGGTATACCCCTCGGGAGGTCCATAAGCGTTTTGCATTGAGACCGGTAAAAATAAAAACACCCGGCCTCAGGCATAAAACCTGAACCTGCCGGATGTTTCAAAGGTAAGACTAATTCTTTTCGGTGCTGAAGAACTTAGGTTTATAAGTGATCATCAGGTAAACATACTGCGATCCCCTTACAGAGCTTTTCAAACCGTTGAGAAGTTCCATGGTGGAAGTTGGGAAGAAATAGCAGTAAGCCGCATTGAGCTCAACATTTGGCAGGGGTTTGTACAGGAACATCATATCGAGTTCCGAGCCCAGGTTCTTATTGACTTTAGTGCCGTCGGTGAGATATTCCTTGCCGAAGCTGAAATACCGGTAGGTGGCTTCGAGCGAGGTGACTTTGCTGAAATTCACGGTGCCGCGGGCATAGATCTGGTTCAGTCCGGGATAATTGGGTGTGCCCTGCAGCATGCTGGTGAACATATCCATATACCCGTATAACTGGTGATTGGTACCGTATAGTGTGTTGAAACTGCTCACTTTTTTTGCAACATCCGCCTTATTGGCCGGGTTGTTGTCGGTACCGCTGAGTTGCTCGTAGCCAGCCATAAGCTTGAAGGGTTTCACGATCTGGTAGCCAACATTTGCTCCGAACATGTAAGCGGCTACTTTACGCCCGTCCTGTATATGTCCGCCCTGGTAATATCCCCCTGCCCATACGCTGAGGTTTTTCCAGTTAAACCATGCATTGCCGCCGACCGTAAACCTTGCATAAACCTGGTTGGGGTTGGTAATCGGGACCTGCGATTTGGTTGTAATGGTAGTATGGCCAACGGTATCGGTGCCATTGACCACCCACAGGATCTGGGATGAAGTAACCGTCTGGTACTGCGTAGGCAGCTGGTAAGCGTCAACAAGGGCTATCACCGAAACTTTCAGCATATCCTTAAAGAATGTTTTCTGGTTCCAGAGGTACGACATGTATTTGTAATTTTTCATGTTGTAATTGGAGATGAAAGCGCCGGCCGGACTGGTATTGTTGATGGCGAAACCGAAATCTCCCTGGTAGGCTGCTTTTGTTGCTCCCCATTGGAACCCAACCATGTCGTGGGCCGATCCCTGGGGTCTCCAGTTGTTATAACCGATAATCCTCTGGTCATCGTAGGAGATGGCGATCCTACCTACCCGTACCGAGAAGTTGCTGAGGAAATTGTATTTGAACCAGGCTTCAAAAATATTGACCGTATTGTTCCTTATGGTATCGCTGCTGAAGAAATTGTTTTCGCCGAAAACAAAAGCATGCTGTAATGAAAACCGGGTGGTGAATTTCTCATTTTTATAATCGAAAATAATGCGGGCCCTGCCAAGGATGTCTCCGTAGCCTGTTTGTGTTGAGTCGCGCAGCTTGGTATATCCGTCACGGTATTCGGCCCTGGGCCTGAATTCGCCCGAAACGGTGAACTGGGCCATGGAAGATTTACCGAGCAGCAGCAGAAAAGCTGCCATCAGAATTAGCTTGTACAGATTTTTCATAGTATCTTTGTTTAAATGTGTGGCGCAAAAGTAGAAAAAAAACAAAAGCGACCGGTAAAACCATGCACATCGATTGCATTTTAAAAAGTGTAAATTTGCATTTATGAAGTTCAAATATTACATACCCAATTCAGTGACACTGCTCAACCTGGTCAGCGGTGTTCTTTCGATAACATCAATGATGTCGGGCCAGATCATCTGGGCCGCTGCATTCATTTTCATAGCTGCAGTCTTCGATTTCCTTGACGGTACGCTTGCCAGGCTTTTAGATGCCCGCTCGGAACTCGGTAAGCAGCTGGATTCCCTGGCTGATGTGGTTTCCTTCGGAGTGGCCCCGGGTATTATTGTATTCAACCTTCTCACGGCCAATTGTGCAGGGAGCTGTAATGCGCTTGACCGTATGCATATCACCCCTTATTTTGCCTTGCTGATCCCGGTATGTTCTGCATTAAGACTGGGTAAATTTAACATCGACCTTAGGCAGGCCGAGAATTTCATAGGTTTGCCCACACCGGCCAACGCCATTTTCTTTGCTTCAATCCCCCTTGTTATTTTTCTGCAGCCTCACATTTATTCCCTGATTAAACTCGATTTTTTTGTCGAATTTTTTTCAAATTCAAGGGTCATTGCGATCCTGACTGTATTTTTCTCTTACCTGCTGGTGTCGGATTTCAAGATTTTTTCAATAAAATTCAAGACGACCGGCTGGGCCGAAAATATGAAGGCTTACATTTTACTGATCTCCTCGCTGGTCCTGCTGGTATTGTTTTCCCTCAATGCCATACCACTTATCATTTTGCTGTACCTCCTGCTGTCGTTGGGGTTTCAAAGAAGTATATAGGACGGGATGCGAGATGGCGGGAAAACGGGATAGCGAGCGTTTTGAAAAAGCGGCATTTTTTGAGCGAGACATTTCACACAAGCCACCTTGCCTGCTAGAAGCGAATTATATCGCAAAAGTCGCCTTGGCTTATCGAAGCGAAACTGGGATTTAAGGAGATTTTGGGTAATGTGAAATTGAGCGCAGATAAGGCGCAGCGACGTTGCGTATATATGAGCGACAGGCGCAGCAGCGGTGCAATATCGTGAGCGACTGGCGCAGTAGGCGCAGCAGCGGTGCAATATCGTGAGCGACAGGTGCAGCAGCGGTGTGAGATGCGAGCACCTCTTACCTGAGCTCGAAATTTTCCCCTAAATACACTTTTCGCACATGCGGATCATCGGCCAGCTCGCGGGAAGTTCCTGCGCGGAGGATCGAGCCTTCAAAGAGCAGGTATGCCCTGTCGGTGATGGTGAGTGTTTCATGAACATTATGGTCGGTGATTAGAACACCGATGTTCTTTTCTTTAAGCCTGGAAACGATATTCTGGATATCTTCAACGGCTATAGGGTCTATACCGGCAAAAGGTTCATCAAGCAGGATGAATTTCGGATCCACGGCAAGGCAGCGGGCGATCTCGCACCTGCGGCGCTCCCCGCCCGAGAGGGTTATTCCCTCACTTTTCCTCACATGCTGGAGGCCGAATTCATCAAGAAGGGTTTCGAGGCGTTCCTTTTGTTTGTCTTTTGGAAGTCCTGTAAATTCAAGTATGGCCCTGATGTTGTCTTCAACGCTTAATTTACGGAAAACGGAGGCTTCCTGGGGCAGGTAGCTGATGCCTCTCTGGGCCCTCTTGTACATGGGTTCATTGGTGATATTGAGGTCATCGAGGTAAACCTGTCCGGCAAAGGGTTTGATAAGGCCTACGATAATATAAAATGAAGTGGTTTTCCCGGCCCCGTTTGGCCCCAGCAAACCAACGATCTCGCCTTGTTTTAGTTCCACTGAGACCTCATTGACAACTGTTCTCTTGCGGTATTTCTTAATAATTTTCTCGGTGCGAAGTATCATGGGGCAATTTTGTCTATGCTGATTCAAAAGTAGGAAAAAATGTCAGAATGTGAAGTTCATCGAAACGAAAACACCAAATTTAGTGACATTTGGGTTTTGAAGATCATGCAGGTGGGTCATCCGCCAAACAGCATCAACCCTGAAAATCTTAAAAATATTTTCAATACCGGCGCCGGCTTCCAGGTAGGGTTCCCCTCCGAAAGGCCTCATCTGGTCAGGGAACAGGGAGTATTCTTCGTTTTTTGGCTCCAGTGTACCGTAAACACAACGTGCATGAACCACTTCCCTCCATTTTAATTTCCTGAGAAGGGGGATATGATTGAAGATAAGCCCGTCGAAGTGATGCGTAAAGTAGACGCTGAACCACATATCGCTCACAAATTCATAATAATTCATGAGGTTTGAAGCATCCTCATCGAAGAGGAAAGTCTGGTTCCCGTCATGGTTCCTGAGCAGGGGATAGGGAAGGGTTCCCCAGATCTTGCCGGCTTCTATCTTGTATTTCGACCAGCCTATGGTCGAGAAATTGAACCATTGCTGAATATTCAGCTGAAGCTTGTAATATTCGTAATCGCTTTTAAAGACATTCGGGATGCCGCATGAGAGGCTGATCAGGATGATAGGATAGCTGGAACTGATGGTATACCTGTAAAATTCGGCATTAATGAATTTTTCGCGCCACGACAATCGGGTGTCGAATTTCACTTCGGAAGTATAGATTGAGTTCATGAAGACCGGGACTAAGGGGTCGGCAGGGAACACAACAAACTGGGTCATCCCCAACGGGAACATCTCCCTGTGGGTAAGAGTAAGGGTATTGATGAGTCCATTGAACCATTCGTGTTCATAGGCTACTTTATATTCCCTTACCATGGTAAGTTTGTTATTCGGCCCCCGGTGGAAAATCGATGAAAGGATATTGTCGGTGGAAAATGCATTCGGGCTGAGGCCGAGCTGCTCCACATCCCATTTATATGATGCTGATAAGTCCCTTCTCGGGTTTTTGCTGAGCATATACAGAACGTCGCCTCCCCCCTTGAATGCCCCGTCGAGAGTGCCATACGCCACGTAGCCTTCAAGCTGTACCTTTTTGCTGAAACTGTTCGCCGTACGCCCGCCAAACCTGAACCTGGCCCCTTCCACGCCGTTGTAACTGAATAATTTTGTATAAGGCCCGAGTTCAAACTTGCCCCAGCTGAGATAGCCTGTTGTTATAAGGTAAATCACATCAGCATACGTCCTGAAAACATGCATATTCTTTACGGAATCAACCATCTTATAGATGCCCTTTTCGGTTTTGTTGAGCCTTTCGGGACGGTTGTTCTCCCAGAATACATCATCTTTTTTACCCGATTCAGGTTCGATCAATACATTCGACGGCATGGAAAAGAACTTTTTCGCTTCCGGTATGTCGAATTGAAAATCAGAATACTGTACTGTGCGGTGGGCAAAGAACCCTATGAGTTTTCGGGCATTTTCCACCACGTTAAAATCAACCGAGAATTTATCTTTTGTCAGGAGCCAGTATTTGCTGTTTTCCTGTTCGTATTCCTGGGCAATAGCCAGGTCGTTCACGAAATTAATATTCGCATCACTGGCTATACGCATATCAAGCTTTTTTACGGCAAAGGATGTGTCGGCGATCCAGATGTTCCCAGTAAACGTCAGTTCCTGTTTGCGCTTTGGCTTGAACATCATGTGGTAGCACCAGTTATTGCCAATATAGGCCGAATCAACAAGATAATATTTGTAGGCATCCAGGCCGAAGTCCGCGATAGGACTTATGAAATTCTTCTCAAAGACCAGAACGTAGTCCTTATAAACGTCGACCTCCTGTGATAAGTTCCCCAGGAACTGGGATACGCTCTCGTTTTCAAGTCCTGAAAGCCTGCTGGCCTTGATGATCTCCTTCTTGGAGCGGGGCGACTTCCTGTAATAAACCTCCGACATAGTTTCGGTGATGAAAACAGGGAGATACGACTTCCCGTTAATGGTTGATGTGTCAACGTAATTCCAAACGAAATCGAAGGGTTTAAGGATCTTGCGTTGTTTAAATTTATCGCTGATATTGTTGGCATCAACCTCGATCTTTGTATAGGCCTTATACTGGTAAGTGTCATAAGACTGCAGCATATTCGATTTCTTATGGTCTATCACTTTCTGCAGCAGGACATCAGCCGGGTTCCCCTTATAGCGCACCACCACTTCGGGGAGGTTGTAAAGCTGGGGTTCAAGCTCAAAATCCACTGTCTGGAACTGGTGAAGGCTGATTTTCCTGGTCCTGCCGGAGTAACCGATCAGCGAGGCCCTGAGGCTGTCGGCTTTCACTTTGAATTCCAGGGCATAATTCCCGTTAAAATCGGTAAGGGTTCCAAGGGTTGTGCCTTTAAGTACAATATTGACAAATGGGATGGCTTCCCCGGTTTTGGCATCTTTAACATGGCCCATGATCTTGGTCACCTGCGAAGCCGTTTTGATTGAAAAGGCCAGGATGAAAATGAAACAGAGGGGCACGAATTTTCGCGCCCCCCGGATGTTTGCTATATGATATCTGATGTTAAACCTCAGGCCCATTTTCGGAGAGTTCGTCCCAGAATTCAACAGCCCGCCGGAGGTGTGGGATCACAATGCTTCCGCCGACCAGAGTTGCAATGGCAAAAACCTCTGAAAGTTCTTCACGGTTCACTTTCTGTTCATGGCATTTGATGAGATGGTAGCGCACACAATCGTCGCAGCGCAGCACCATGGATGCGACAAGGCCCATCATTTCCTTGGTTTTGACAGGCAGGGCCCCTTCCATGTAAGCATTGGTATCGATATTGTAAATGCGTTTGATCACCTTATTATCCAGGGCGAGGATCTTTTCATTCATTTTCTCCCTGTAGGTGTTGAATTCATCAAGTTTTTTTCCCATTGAGTATCAGATTATACCTTCTTTAAGTATATCATGAAGGTGGATGACCCCTTTGTAGGATGACCTGTCGACAACAAGAAGTTGTGTAATATTGTTTTTCCGCATCATCGTAAGTGCGTCGATCACCAGGGTTGAAGGTTTGATGGTTTTGGGCCCGGGCGACATCACATCACGGGCTTTAAGCTTGCGGAGGTCTAGATCCTTTCCAAGCATACGCCTCAGGTCTCCGTCGGTAACGATACCTATAAGCTTTGTCCCTTCAAGCACTGCAGTGGCCCCCAGGCGTTTGGAGGAAATTTCGATGATTACTTTTTTTATGTCATCGCTGCCATTGACCATGGGTTTCTGGTTGCGGATATAGAGATCGGAGACTTTAAGATACATTTTCTTTCCAAGGGCTCCGCCCGGATGAAATTTCGCGAAATCGCCGGCCGTAAACCCCCTGGCTTCAAGCAGGCATATTGCCAGGGCATCGCCCATGACCATCTGGGCCGTGGTACTGGAGGTGGGGGCCAGGTTATTCGGGCAGGCTTCCCTGGAAACCGTGGTGTCAATCACATAGTCTGACTGGAGAGCCAGGTACGAACCTGTATTTCCTACGAGGGATATAAGAAGGCTGCCATGCTGTTTCAGCAGGGGGACCAAAACCTTGATCTCAGGAGTTTCACCGCTTTTTGACAGGCAGATGATGATATCGTCTTTCTGAATAATACCCAGGTCCCCGTGAATGGCATCGGCGGCATGCATAAAAATTGCCGGGGTGCCCGTAGAGTTGAAAGTGGCAACAATCTTCTGGCCTATGATAGCACTTTTACCTATCCCCGTAACCACAACCCTGCCTTTTGAACTGATGATATGCTCCACGCATTTCATAAAATCATCATTCACCGATTTAGACAGATTCTTAATTGCTGCTGCTTCATCCTCAATTGTGCGGATTGCAACCTTTTTCAATGCGTCAGATGTTTTCAATGCACAATTTTTTTATTTTTTTTTGGTTATTTGGAGATGTTTATGTTTATATTTGTATATAAGAGCTAAAAAATTAATAATCAAGTTCGTCCGACAAAAGTACGAAATTAATCATTTTGAAATGGCAGTAAGCAAAGACGAATACAAGCTGCACGAAGTATTAAAGAAAGTTTTTGGGTTTGATGGTTTTAAAGGCAGCCAGGAAGCTGTAATTCTTAATGTCCTGGCTAAAAAAGATACATTTGTGATAATGCCCACAGGGGGTGGTAAATCATTGTGTTACCAAATGCCCGCCCTTGTCCTTCCCGGTACTGCGATCATCGTATCCCCTCTCATTGCCCTGATGAAAAACCAGGTCGATTCAATGAGAAGCTTCGGCACCGAAGAAGAAGTGGCGCATTTTATGAATTCCTCTCTCACAAAGCAGGAGATCACACAGGTTAAAAAAGATGTAACAAGAGGGAAGACGAAACTTTTATATGTTGCCCCCGAAACAATCACCAAGGAAGAGAACATCGATTTCCTGAAAAAAATCAATATATCCTTCTATGCAATAGACGAGGCCCATTGTATTTCGGAATGGGGCCACGATTTCAGGCCTGAATACCGCCGTTTAAGGCCCATAATCCAGGCCATAGGGCAGGATGTACCGGTAATCGCACTTACTGCAACTGCAACCCCAAAGGTTCAGCAGGACATACAAAAGAACCTGAACATGATGGATGCTACTGTTTTCAAAGCATCTTTCAACAGGCCAAACCTGTATTATGAAGTCAGGGCCAAAACAAAAAATTCGTCCAAGGATATCATTAAATACATCAAGGGGCATATAGGAAAATCGGGTATAGTGTATTGCCTCAGCCGTAAAAAGGTCGAGGAACTGGCCGACACGCTTGTGGTAAACGGCATTAAAGCGCTCCCATACCATGCAGGCCTTGATGCGGCAACACGCAGGTCGAACCAGGATAAGTTCCTGATGGAAGAGGTAGATGTGATCGTTGCCACCATCGCTTTTGGCATGGGTATCGACAAACCCGACGTGAGGTATGTCATCCATAACGACATGCCCAAGAGCCTTGAAGGATATTACCAGGAAACAGGCCGTGCCGGCAGGGATGACGGGGAAGGCAATTGCATTGCTTTCTATGCTTATGAAGACATTCAAAAACTTGAAAAGTTCCTGAAAGGCAAATCGGTTGCCGAACAGGAAATCGCAAAGCAGCTGTTGCTCGAAACTGTCGGCTACAGCGAATCTTCGGTTTGCCGCCGCAAACAGCTGCTGCATTATTTCGGAGAGATATTCAGGGAAGAAAACTGCCAGAACTGTGATAATTGCATGCATCCCAGGAAAAAATTTGAAGGAAAACAATATGTGCAACTGGTTCTTGAAACCGTTGTTGCTGTCAAGCAGCAGTTCAAGAACAAGCATATTATAAATATTATCATCGGCAAGAACTCAGCCACGATCAAATCCTATAAACACAATAAACTGCCCGAGTTCGGCAAGGGGGCGGCAAAAGAGGAGAAATTCTGGAATGCGGTGATCAGGCAGGCATTGATCGAAAGGTTGCTTACCAAAGACATTGAGAACTACGGCTTGCTTAAGATCAGCCCCGAGGGCAATGAATTCCTGAAAAACCCCTATTCCATGATGCTCATGGATGACAGGGACTATGAGAACCCCGAGGAGGAAGACCTGATGGAAGCTATGGGGTCAAAAAGCAGCACCGCCGATAAAACTTTGTTTGCCCTGCTGAAAGACCTGAGGAAGGAAATAGCCCGCAAAGAAAAACTTCCCCCGTTTGTTATCTTCCAGGATCCCTCTCTCGAAGACATGGCCATCCAGTATCCTATCAACCCTGAAGAACTTAAGCAGATCACGGGTGTCGGGAGTGGTAAGGCACATAAGTATGGCAAGCCGTTCCTTGACCTTATCAAGGAATATGTCGAAGAAAACGAGATCATCAGGCCGATGGACATGGTCGTGAAATCGGTGGTGAACAAGTCGGGGATCAAGGTGTACATCATCCGCAGTATAGACCGTAAGATAGCACTTGAAGATATTGCTCTTGCAAAGAACCTGAGTTTTTCGGAATTGCTTTCGGAAATTGAAAGCATTGTTGGCTCGGGAACCAAGATCGATCTCGATTATTATATTGATGAAGTGGTTGATCCCTACCACCAGGAAGAAATTTTCGAGTACTTTCGCAAAGCGGAATCGGATTCCATCAATGAAGCCCTTCGTGAACTCGGTGAAGATGAGTTTACCGAAGAAGAAATCCGTCTTATGCGCATCAAATTCATGTCGGAATTAGGTAATTAAAACGTTAAATCATGCAGGAAGAAATTGGAAATAAACCTGAAGAGATTCAGGAAAATTCAGCTATTGAGCTGCCGGAAACCCATGAAGAACCAGCGGTAACAGCTAAACACCCGTTTTTTGTTTTTACCATCAATACGGTACTTGGGCTCGTCGTTCTTGCCGGACTTGTCATCTTATATATTATGGTGCTGACAAAAAAGGAAAACCAGGTTCAGCTGCCAACGGCATTGCAAAATTCGAAAGGGAAGGCCCTTTCTGTTGTTTACCTGAACCTTGATTCCCTGAACATGAAGTACGAGTTCATCAGGAACCTCAGGAAAGACCTTGAATTGACAGTGAACAGGTTGCAGGGGGAACTGAAAAAGGACGAAGAAAGCCTGCAAAAGGACGGGGCCGATTTTCAGCAGAGGGTTCAGGCCAATGCAATTTCAGAGGAAAAATCCAAACAGATTTATGAGATCCTCATGAAGAGGCAGCAGGACCTTCTTGAGAAGAAGGACAGGTACACGCAAATGATGACCCAGCAGCAGCTGGCGATGAACCAGGTGCTGACCGATACCCTGACCACGTTTCTGAAGCGCTTCAACCGCGTATACAAGTTTGATTATATCATGGGATATAAGAGCGACGGAGAGATCCTTGTAGCGAATGACACTCTTGATATAACCCATACCATACTGGAGGCAATCAATAAGGAATACCTGGAAAGAAAGAAATAATGAGGCGCATTGCTGCTTTCATAGTTCCCGGCCTGCTGTCGGTTTTTCTTGCGTGCAGTTCACCCGGATCAACGGGTGAGAATGCCGCCCTTCCATCCGATTCTGTTATTTCTGAAAAGAAAATGATGGCACTGCTTGTTGATGTTCATCTACTTGAGGGCGGGCTGATGATACAAAGAAACAAGGGGGAGCAGGACAGTAAATGGAACCAGGAAGCGTACCGCAAACTTTTCCTCAGGTACCATGTGACGAGATCCCAGTTTGTAAAAAACATTGCCTGGTATCAGAAAGATCCGAAGAATTTTACAATAATCTACGATACGGTCCTGCAAAGGCTCGACAGGCTTCGTAAAACTCCTCTGGCGAAACCTAATGCTTTGAAAAAACCGAAGAAACCTGCCTCAGTGTTGCCCCATCACTGATGGTGTAACTCCAGATTATGGGCGAGCTTCCCGAAATGGTACCCGATCCCCTTACAGCCAGGTTGTCGCCTATTGTCTGGTTGGGGTCAAGAGTGACGGTGTTTCCTGAAACAAGAGCTTTAGCGGGGGGATAGGAAAATCCAATATCAGCAAAGTTGTAGAGAAGAACTCCCATCTTCGAACTTGTATCGGCGGTAATAATAACCTCATAATTAAGCTTCACCCAGGTTTCCTGAACACTCCAGTTGCCAGTGAAAGCGGCCCTTGCATCGGATGACGGGGTTGGGGAGCTTTCCTTGTCGCATCCATGGATAAATAGGCAAAAGAGAAAGGCCAGGGAAACCAGGGCCTGAATTTTTTTCATTTCAGGATTATGATGTCTGTTTAATTATCAGAATGTAATACTGAGGCCTGCGCTGGGCATAATAGGCAACTGGTTCACCTGCGTATAGGAGATACGGTCAAAATAGAAAATATTTTGCTCGTTCAGGGCATTGGTCACACTCACAGTAGCATCAAGCCTGGAGTTCTTCCCGAGGAAGAATGTTTTTTTAAGACTAAGGTCAAGCCTGCTGTAGTATGTAAGCCGGCCTTTGTTGTAATCGGCATATAATATGCCGAGCTGGCCGTTATTGGTAGTATAGTCTCCTCCCATATCAGTGAAGGTAAGCTTTTCATAAAATCCCTGGGTCTGGGTAAACGGGAAGCCCGAGCCGAAGTTATATCTTGCATCAAGCTCCCAGCTGCCTCTTTTGCCGAAAAGGTAAGTGGCAACAAGATTCAGGTTGTTCCTTCTGTCCCATATGGGAACATAATGCATCACCCCGTCATAGAGATGAATAAAGCAAAGAGAGTATGTCACCCAGAGACTCAGCTTGGAAAGCTGGTATTTAATCGACACATCCACTCCTTCGGCGTCGCCGGTTTCAAGAATGAAATCTTTCTTGAAATAGTCGGGCTGGGCGGCATTTTCAGGTGAGTCGTCATACAGCTTGTTCCTGTTCATAGTGGTAAGCTGCGGATAATACTTGTAATATCCTTCGACATTCAGGAAGAGGTTCTTTAGCAGGTCCCATTCAAAACCGAGGATAACCTGGTCGCAGAGCTGGAGCCGGGTATTGACAGGTTTCCCGAGGAATTCCTTCTGCAGGTTCTGGGGGGCGGCAAGGTATCCTGTAAACAGGCTCACCACATCCTGGCTGTAAGTAGTGCTGATGATGTCCTGGGAGTACATGCCCGCAGCCATTTTAAGCCTGAATTTCGGGAACATATTGTATTTTATTGACAGTCTTGGTTCAAGCCTCAGGTTTGCAAGAGTGGCGTAATACTCCAGCCTGAGACCGGGTTCCATAATGAATTTTCCTACGATCCACTTGTACTTCCCATAGAGGGATGCTTCGGTTGTATTCTGGTCATAATTGATGCTCCTGTTAATACTATTATAGAAATTCAGCAGGGTATGGTACCCCGAACCTTCAAGTCCGTATCGCAGGGAGTTCTTACCGAAGAAGTAAGTAAAATCAAGGCCTACATTAAACCCCCCGATGGAGCTTGAGCGGGGAGACTTGTTTTCTTCAGCCATATCGACTTTATAATACGAATAGGATGCATGGCCTTCGAGCAGGACCGGGCTTTTACCCGGGATGGCGACAAAGTTAAGCCCTCCTCCGTAAGAGTTCCAGTGATAATTCTGGAGGATCTGGTATTGTACCTTGTCGTTAAAATCAAAGCCGTAGAGGTTTACCTTGCTGCCGTTGGCCGCATTGATTGAGATCTTTCCATAAACGTCAAGGTAGTTGTAGGGCAGCCCGTTTTCATTGACGTAGTTGTAAAAAATCTTACTGCTCTGTTCCAGGTAGGAGCCTTTAACCGAAAGGATCAGCGAGGCTGATGCGTCATCTTCTGTTTTTGCTTTAGCAATGGGCCCTTCAAACAAGGCTTTTGCACCGAAAGTGCTTATATCGAATTTTCCGCTGAAACGGTTCCTGTTCCCATCCCTTGTAGTGATATCCATCACCGATGAGATCCTGCCTCCATATTCAGCATTAAACCCGCCGGTATAAACATCGACATTTTTAAGGATGTCAACATCGAAAACTGAAAACAGGCCTATGGAGTGGAAAGGATTATAAATGATCATGCCGTCGAGCAATACTTTGTTCTGAACCGGGGGGCCCCCCCTGATATAGAGCTGTCCGCCCTGGTCTCCCGAGAAAATCACACCGGGGAGCACCTGCAGGTACTGGGCCAGGTCGGGCTGTCCGCCAATGGTTGGGATCTGCATGATCTCCTTGGGAGTGATTTTGATGATGGATGTCTGGGTTTGTGTGGTTTTATCCTGTTTTGCAGCTGAAACGTTGACTTCCTGAAGTTCTATGCTGGACTTGTTGAGATAAAGTTTTTTTGTGAACAAGTCGTTTTTGTTCACAGTAACAGGGATCCTGAGCGTATCGCATCCGATATATGTTACCATCAGCGTATATTGCCCTGAAGGAATTTTTGAAATAGTAAAGAACCCGTTCTGGTCTGTTGTGGCTCCGTAAGTTGTTTTATAAAGGTAAACATTTGTGAAGAGTATAGGTTCACCTGTTTCTTTCTCATAGACAAACCCCCTGATAATGCCATTTTGGGCGAATGATGTAAGCTGGAAAAAGAACAAAACAGTCAGGGTCAGGATAGCAGAAAAGAGTAATTTACGAAGGTCCATGGAGTCAGTTCTTGGAAGAAAAATTAAAATTGCATCAAAAGTAGCTAAAATGTGTGATTCAAAAAAGGAAACCCGTTAGGAAAATATTCTTATTTTTGCTTTGATACATTCACAATACTGTCATGGCAAATAAGCTTTTATTACTTGGTGACGAGGCGATAGCCCTTGGTGCACTCGATGCCGGGCTTAGCGGGATCTATGCTTACCCCGGAACCCCGTCAACTGAGATTACCGAATATGTGCAGCATTCAAAGACTGCAAAAGAAAACAAAGTTCATTGTTCATGGTCTTCCAATGAGAAAACAGCCATGGAGGCCGCTCTAGGTATGTCGTATGCCGGCAAGAGGGCTATGGTCTGTATGAAACATGTGGGTCTCAATGTTGCCGCCGACCCGTTCATCAACTCGGCTATTACAGGTGCGAACGGAGGCCTCATAGTTGTTTCAGCAGACGACCCTTCCATGCATTCCTCCCAGAACGAACAGGATTCGAGGTTTTACGGCAAATTTGCCATGGTTCCCATACTTGAGCCCTCAAGCCAGCAGGAAGCCTATGACATGGTACATTACGGCTTTAATTTCTCGGAAAAGTACAAAATTCCCGTTTTGTTAAGGATAACGACACGCATGGCACATTCGCGTTCGGGGGTGGTTCGCGTTGAGTGCCGTGAACAGAACACCATGCACCTTCCCGATGACCTGAGGCAATTCGTCCTTTTACCGGCAATCGCCAGGAAACGATATAAAAACCTGCTCGCTTCCCATCAGCATTTCATTGAAGAATCTGAGAATTCTCCTTTTAACACTTACAGCGATGGTCCTGATAAGTCAATGGGTATACTGGTATCTGGTATAGCCCTGAATTATCTTATGGAGAATTTTCCTGACCGTAACATCCCATACCCTGTGCTGAAGATAGGGCAGTACCCGCTTCCGCGCAAGCTGGTTGAAAAATTAATTGATGAATGCTCTGAGCTGCTGATCCTCGAAGACGGTTACCCGATGATAGAGGAATTAATAAGCGGTTATGTTCCGGGTTTAAAAAAGATCCGGGGAAGATTCGACGGGACTATTCCCAGGACCGGAGAGCTGAACCCTAATGTCCTTGCTGTTGCGCTTGGTTTGCCCGATACCAAAGGGCTCCCGGTTCCCGACCTGATGGTTGGCCGTCCGCCCCAGCTGTGTGCAGGCTGCCCGCATATAGATTCATACAAGGCGCTGAATGAAGTATTGGCTGTTCTTCCGAAAGGAAGGGTTTTCTCCGATATCGGATGTTACACCCTCGGGGCTCTTGCTCCTTATGAAGCTATCAACAGCTGTGTTGACATGGGAGCTTCAATTACCATGGCCAAAGGAGCAGCCGACGCAGGCTTTGTCCCTTCGGTCGCAGTGATCGGAGATTCAACTTTTACCCATAGCGGGATCACCGGATTGCTGGATGCTGTCAATGACAAGTCCCCGGTTACAGTTATTATCCTGGATAATGCAACTACGGCTATGACCGGCGGACAGGATTCTGCCGGAACGGGGCGCCTGGAAGACATCTGCAAGGCACTTGGGGTGGAAGAATCTCATATCCGTGTGATCAAACCGCTGAAGAAATACCATGATGAGAATGTCAGGGTGATGCAGGAAGAACTGGATTACATGGGAGTTTCTGTCATCATCCCGAGGAGGGAGTGTATCGTTGCCATTGACAAACGAATGAGGCAAAAATTCAAATAACAGCATAATTACTACAGAATGAAGAAAGATATCATCTTAGCCGGCGTAGGAGGCCAGGGCATCATTTCCATCGCTGCGGTCATCGGTTATGCCGCACTCCAGGAAAAGATGTTCCTTAAACAATCGGAGGTCCATGGAATGAGCCAGAGGGGAGGGGATGTCATGTCAAATCTCAGGATATCCCACAAGGAGATCGCTTCGGATCTGATTCCTTTCGGCCAGGCCGACCTTATAATATCGGTCGAACCACTTGAATCGCTCAGGTATCTTGAATACCTTTCACCCGAAACAGGATGGCTTGTAACAAATATAACCCCGTTTAACAACATACCAAATTATCCTGACCTTGAGAAAGTGATGGCCGCCATCAATAAACTGCCCCGCCATATTGCCCTTGATGCCGATACACTGGCAAAAGAGGCAGGATCGGCGAGATCGGCAAACATTGTCATACTGGGTGCTGCCTCGCCATTCCTTGGACTGGCGTATGAAAAATTCGAGGATGCCATCCGCTTTACATTCAGAACCAAAGGAGAAACGGTCATTGGAAAGAACCTGGAAGCTCTGAAACTTGGGAGGGAATTTGCAGATAAAAATATCTGAAAAAAAGTCTATCTTTACATGTTTTATTATTCAAATATATAACTATGAGGATCCTTCAAAGGAAATTTTCTCATTATACCGATCCGCAGAAAGTGGAAAGAATGGGAATCTACCCATTTTTCAGGATGATTGAGTCTGATCAGGACACTGTCGTAACCATTGGCGGAAAAAAAGTGCTGATGTTCGGTTCAAACAGCTATATGGGGCTCACCAACCATCCGGCGATCAAGGAAGCAGCGATCAAAGCAACTGAAAAGTACGGTACGGGATGCGCCGGGTCAAGGTTCTTGAACGGAACCCTCGATATACATGTTGAACTTGAAAAGAAGCTGGCAGAATTTGTAAAAAAAGAAGCTGCCCTTTGTTTCAGTACAGGCTTCCAGGTTAACCTCGGGGTCATCCCAACCGTGACAGGACGTAACGATTACCTGCTTATCGATGAACTGGACCATGCTTCCATAATTGAAGCCACCAGGCTCTCTTTTGCCAAGGTTTTAAAATTCAGGCATAACGATATGCAGTCGCTTGAAAGGGTATTGAAAAGATGCGAACCAAACAGGGTGAAACTGATTGTTGTGGATGGCATTTTCAGCATGGACGGCGATATAGCTAAACTTCCCGAGATTGTTAAGCTTGCCGATAAATATGCTGCTTCGGTGATGGTCGATGATGCACACTCCATCGGTGTTATCGGGGAGAACGGCTCAGGCACGGCTTCCCATTTCGGGCTTACCAAGAAGGTTGACCTGATCATGGGAACTTTTTCCAAATCTCTTGCAGCTCTCGGTGGTTTTATAGCAAGCGATTCTGAAACGATCAATTACATCAAACATCATTCCCGCACCCTGATTTTCAGTGCAAGTATGACACCCGCTTCCGCAGCAGCTGTGCTTGCTGCCCTTGAAATTCTCAAGAGTGAGCCGGAACGGATAAAACATCTCTGGGAACTGACCTGGTATGCACTTGAAAATTTCAAACGACTTGGATTTGACACCGGCCTCTCGCAAACTCCTATAATCCCCCTGTATATCCGTGATAATATTAAAACCCTTACCCTGACAAAAATGCTGCTGGATGAGGGCGTATTCATCAACCCGGTGGTTTCCCCGGCTGTCAGCAAAGACGACACCCTGATCCGTTTTTCACTTATGGCTACCCATACAAAGGAACAGATTGATACCGCCCTGGAGAAGTTCGAAAGGGTCGGGAAGAAGCTTCGGATCATCAAGTGATGCAATAAAACAGGAACCATGAGCATTATAATTAAACCTGTAAAGTCGGGGAGGGATTTAAGCCGTTTTATCAAATTTCCATACAAACTGTACAAGGGCAATAAATACTGGTGCCCTCCGATGCGCATGGATGAAAGGAACACCCTCAGCCCTAAAAAAAATCCCGCATTCGAATTTTGTGAGGCAGAGTACTTCCTTGCTTACAAAGGGCCTGAACTTGTCGGAAGGGTTGCTGCCATAATAAACAAAGCATCCAATACACGGTGGAATGAAAAGCTGGTGAGGTTTGGATGGATAGACTTCATTGATGATGCGGAAGTGTCGAAAGCCCTTATAGATGCGGTCATCGAATGGGGAAGAGCAAAGGGGATGCATGGCATCCACGGCCCCCTTGGGTTTTCAGATATGGATAACGAAGGCATGCTGATCAAAGGTTTCGAAGAGCTTGCAACCCTGGCATCGATCTACAATTATCCTTATTACGTTGATCATATGCAGAAGCTGGGGTTTGAGAGGGCCGCCGACTGGGTTCAAAACGAGGTTAAAATGCTGCCTATCCCCGATAAGATCAAGAGAACCGCCGAACTGGTCGCTAAAAAATATAACCTGAGAATTCTGGAAGCCAAAAAGGCAAAGGACTTTTTACCCTATGCCGGCAAAATGTGGAATACGCTAAATGAAGCCTTCGATAACCTTTACGGGTATACCAGGCTTACCAAAAAACAAACCGACCTCTACACCAAACAGTACTTCCCGTTCATCAATCCTGATTATGTTTGCATGGTCCTTGATCAGTCGGATGATGTGGTGGGTTTTGGAGTCTGTTTACCTTCCCTGACAAAGGCTATGCAAAAATCCAACGGGAGGTTATTCCCCCTGGGCTGGTACTATATCCTCAGGGCTCTCAAGTCGAATGAGATCATCGATATGTACCTAAACGGGGTAAAACCCGAATACCTGAATAAAGGAGCTGTTTCGATCTATTATAACGAGATCCACAAAGGGTTTCTGAAGAACAATGTCAAATATGTTGTGACAAATCCCCAGCTTGAAGACAATAAAGGTGCTGTGCTGATGTGGAAGAATTTTGAGACAGTCAGGCAGCATATTACGCGACGCTGCTGGGTTAAGCATTTTGACTGAAACTGATGGCTAATATCCTGATCACCGGCTCCAGCGGATTTATCGGTAGTTTCCTGGTAGAGGAAGCCTTAAAGAAAGACTTTACAGTATATGCCGGGGTTAGGAAATCAAGTTCCCGCGCCTATCTTCAGGATCCCGGGATCAGGTTTGCAGAGATCGATTTTACCGAGAAAGACCGGATAGTTGAATTCCTTCTCGAACATAAAAAGGCAGGTGTAAGTTTCGATTACATCATCCACAATGCAGGGCTCACAAAGGCCAAGAAGAAGGAAGATTTCTACCGGGTCAATTGTACTTTTACCAGGAATTTTGTCGAAGCCCTGAGCGAGGCCGGTTGTATCCCTCTCAAGTTTGTATACATAAGCAGCCTTGCAGCTTACGGCCCGGGGGACCCTGTAAGTATGAAACCGGTGATGCTTGACGACACACCGAAGCCTGTCGACGAATACGGGAGAAGCAAGCTGGAGGCTGAAAAATATCTTACATCACTCACAGATTTCCCCTGGCTGATAATACGTCCTTCGGGGGTCTATGGCCCCCGGGAAAAGGATTATTTTGTTTATTTCCAGACGATCAGCCGTGGCATGGAACCATATATCGGTTTCAGGCCGCAAATCCTGACATTTATCTATGTTCGTGACCTGGTCAGGCTCATCCTTGAGGCCATGGTATCGGGCATCAAAAGGAAAGCTTATTTTGTCACCGACGGGAAACATTATGATTCCAGGGAATTTGCAGAAATAACGAAGAAACATCTTAAAAAGAAAACCTTAAAGATCACATTGCCCTTAGGCCTTGTGGGGGGTATTGCAAGGGCCATGGAAAAGATCTTCGGCCTTGGAGGCAAAATGCCTACCCTGAACACCGATAAATTCAATATCATGAAAAGCACCAACTGGACCTGCCAGGTGGATGAACTTCAGAAAGATTTCAATTTCAGGGCAGATTATGATCTTGACAAAGGAGTGAAAGAAGCCCTGGAATGGTATAAAAAAGAACGCTGGTTATAATTAATTAATCTCACTGATGGTCGAGATCAGAAAAGTTACCACATCCGCAGAATTAAGAAAATTCATCACCTTCCCTCATCATTTGTACAAAGGCAACCCATACTGGTGCCCTCCGATCATAATGGATGAGAAAGTTACGTTGTCTTCAAAGAAAAATCATGCTTTTGAATATTGCAAGGCTGAATACTGGCTGGCATACAAGGATGGGAAACTGGCGGGCAGGGTTGCCGGCATAATAAATCCCCAGGCCAATAAACGCTGGGGGGAGGACCTGGTAAGGTTCGGCTGGATAGATTTCATCGATGACCAGGAGGTTTCCGAAAAGCTCATCGGCACTGTTATGGAATGGGGCAGGGAAAGGGGAATGAAAGGCATTCACGGCCCCCTGGGGTTTACCGACATGGATAATGAAGGGATGATGGTTGAAGGCTTTGACCAGCACTGCACACTTTCGTCCATTTACAATTACCCTTATTATGTAGATCATATGGTTCGGATGGGATTCGGGAAGGCCGCCGACTGGGTTCAGTATGAATTCGAGATATCCCCTGAAGTCCCTGAGAAAGTGGAACGCACTGCAAAGATCGTGGAAGAGAAGTTTCACCTCAGGGTGTTAAATGCAAAGCGGAGAAAAGATCTCATGCCATATGCAGTGAAGATGTTTGCGATGTTAAACCATGCTTTTGATGAGTTGTACGGTTTTGCAGCGATCAATGAAAAGCAGATGAAAGCCTATGTTAAGCAGTATTTTGGGTTTATCAGGCCTGAGTTTGTAGCGTTTGTGCTGGATCCGAATGATGAGGTGGTTGGTTTTGGCGTATCCATGCCCTCAGTTACAAGGGCGTTACAGATATCAAACGGAAGATTCCTTCCTTTCGGCTGGTTTCATCTCCTGAAGTCGGTGTACACCAATGACATCATTGACATGTACCTTGTTGGCGTCCATCCCGATTATCACGGGAAAGGCGCAGCTGCACTTGTATGGAGGTATCTTCACAAGGCTTATCTTAAGTACGGGATAAGCAGGGCTTATTCAAACCCCCAGCTTGAGGATAATTCAAAAGCCTTGTCGATCTGGAAGAACTTCCAGGGGAAGCAGATCATAAGGAGGCGATGCTGGGTAAAGCATTTCTGAAAATAAAAAAGGCGGCTCCAGGCCGCCTTTTTTATTAATGTCAATCTGATTATTTGGTTGGTGCTGCAACATCCCACCATACTCTCGACCAGAGATTAATATCGGTCGGGGTATTCGGGTTGTAGTTAGTTTCACTCTGTGCTTCAGGATAATGCCTTGGGATCTCATTCCTCTGGGCTGAGATTAAAGGATTTGCCTGGAGGCCGATTACGTTGTCGGTCCTTCTCCAGTCGTTGAATCCTTCAGCCTGGTTATAAAGGGCGATCCATTTCTGGGTCATGATCTCCTTATAAAGAGGTGCACCTGATGCAACGTTGATATACATGGAATAGAAACCCATCCATGCTGTATAGTCGGCTCCCCATTTTTCCATTGAAGCTGTAACAGCAGCAAGAAGGGCAGTCCTAACCTGGGCCACAGGGGCATTGGTCTTATACAGACATTCTGCTTTCATGAACAGGGTCTCAACATAAGTAATGAATGGAACCGGAGCTGAAGCAGCTGCCACAGCGTTGCCCGGCATGGATACGTCGCCACTGACTTCGCCCCATCCATTTCCAACGTATGCTGTATCGCCAACGGCTGTAGCAAAGAACGGGAGCCTTGGATCATGGCGAACAAGCTGGAGGGTATCGATGAATACCTTGGCCATCGTAATATCACCACGCTGGGTCATAAACTGGTACAAGGGGTTTTGACCGCCTGCTGCGTCATAGAAGTCGAATTGCAGGTCATTTGCATTGCTGCTGATAGCGCCATCCAGAGCGGCCAGAGCCTGTGTATATGCAGTGTTGTCAAGCTTGCATTTATGCAGGATGTAACGTGCTTTAAGTGAATGAGCTGCCTCGAGCCATAACATAGGATCGCCACCGTACATAACGTCCCCGTCAACCGTGGGTGCGCCTGGTGTGCTTAACTGGATGATTGCGTCGTCGAGCAGCCTGAGGATTTCAGTATAAACTGATTCCTGTGTGTCAAACGTAGGAGTTAGGTTTGCAACTCCCTGGAATGCTGCGGACAAAGGAATACTTCCCCAGAAATCTGATGTGACACCCAGTGAATTGGCCATAAGAACCTCGGCAATCCCCATGTAAGTAGGGTTTGAACCAGTGGCTTTTCCAGCGATGGTCTTAAGGTTCATCATGGTGTTGGTGTAATTGGTCACCCACAGGTTGTTAATATCTGACGGAAGCAGATAATAATTTGCTGTGCTTTGTGACTGACGGGCAACTCCCTGGAAATACTGCAACCAGATAGAGGTAACCCTGCATAGGTCATTCCCTCCGATAGTGTTGTAAGCCATGTTGGCCTGAACACCTGTCAAAATGGAACCCATGGGCACGTCGGAAGGTGCATCCGGGTTTATGTTGACGTCGGTGTTGATCCATTTCTTGCATGAACCCAGCGCCAAAGCCATCAGGAAAACCAGCCCTATGAGTTTTATGTTAATGTTTTTCATATCTGTTTTGTTTTTAATTTTTATTTTCTGTTTTCTGAAACGGCTTAGAATGCTAAGTTCAGACCAAGGGTATAACTTTTTGTGCCGGGCATGTTGAAATAGTCGATACCCTGGGCATTTGAAGCACCGAGGAGGTTTGTTTCAGGATCGATTCCCTGGTATTTTGTACTGATCCAGAGGTTCGTTCCGGTGAAATACACGCTCAGTCCCTTGATGAAGGTCTTCTTCAGCAAATTAGTGAAGTTGTATGACAGTGTAACGGTACGTAAACGAACCCATCCTGAATTTTCAACATAATCAACCATAGGACCGGTAAAACCGCTTCCAACATTCTGTGTTCTCCAGAAATAGTCAAGTTTAACAGGAATATTGTTTGTTTGTCCTTTGGAGTTCACACCCTGGAAGGTATACCATTCGTCGCGGTTTGCTGTTCCCTGTGAGGTGCCGAAATAATCCAGTGCGCCACGGGTACCATTCCACATCATACCACCGTATTTGATATCAAACAACAGGTAAAGGCTCAGGTCTTTCCACTTGAGGTTGGTTCCGATACCGGCTGTCCATTTGGGGTCAACGTTTCCTAATCCGACCATATCATTGGTCATGATTGGATAACCGTCATCACCGATAAGGAGGTTTCCATGGGAATCCCTTTGCCAGTCATAACCATAGATTGTACGGTAAGGCTGACCTGCAAAAGCATCGATTTCAGATCCTTCAAAACCACCCAGAAATAACTTGGTAACACCGGGAGCAAGAGCGTCAACATTGTTCTTGATCAATGACCAGTTCAGGAGAATATCCCAGGTCCAGCTCTTTGTTTTTATCGGAATCAGGTCAACGGTGATTTCATGTCCGTAAGTGGTCATGGAAGCTGCATTCATGGTTGTCGTAGAATAACCTGTTGAAGCTGCGATAGGAACCGAGAGGATCAGGTCCTGGCCCTTATTGTTAAAATAGGTATATGAAATACCAAAACGGTTCTGCCAGAATTTAAGGTCAGTACCGACTTCAAAGGTCTTGGTCTTTTCAGGTTTCAGCTGGTTGTTCCCAAGGTTATTGCTTAAAGCAAAAGCGTTGTTGCCGTTCCAGGGGAATACAAGACCGGTTGTCCATCCGTCAAGAACAGAAGGTGTGTTATAATAGGTCATGGTATTATAGGGGGAAGCGTCTTTTGCAACAATAGCATAAGAGATCCTTATCTTACCATAAGGCAGCACCTTGTTATCCTTGAGGCCTGGCAGCTGAGTGAAGATCCAGCCTGCACCTACAGAGGGATAGAAGAATGAATTCTTGCCCTGGGGTAGTGTGGTCGACCAGTCGTTACGGCCTGTTAAGTTCAGGTAAAGCATGTTCTTCCATGATAACTGGAGGTCGCCATAAATAGCGGCCCTTCTGACTTCTGAAGTTGAAGTATAAGCGCTGACGGTGGTCCCGTTGTTCAGGTTATAATATTCGGGGATGACCATTCCGTTTGCAGTAGCCTGCATACCTTTATAATACTGCCGGGTCATGTTCTGGCCGACGAGGAGTTTCAGGTTGAAGTCCTTTGCAAAGTCCTTATCGATATTCATCATAAGGTCGGAGTTCATATCCTTGCTTGTTTCCTGGCCGTCTTTGTTCCAGCCATCGGGATAAGCTGCTGCTGAATATTTGTTCAGCTGGTCGTTCCATTTGCGTCCCCACCAGTCAACACCAAGGCGGTAAGTAAAGGACAGCCATTTTGTAGCAAAATAATCAACCTGTACGTTTCCTATCAAACGGTTGAGCTGGTCGGAATATTTATTCTTATTCGCGGTAAAGTACGGATTGTCATAACCACGGCCGTGGCGGTAACTTCTTTCGATCGTTCCATTCTGCTCGGTTGACAATTCATAGCCTGCCGAGTTGTCGAATGTATTAGGGGTCCTGAGGAGGCCGAGCATAACACCTGAGGTGTTTGATCCCTGCTGGATACGGTCGCCGCCGGAGATCATATAATTTGCAGATCCGCTGAGTTTGAAATGGTCGCCCATTTTGGTGTCGCCTGCGATTTTGAAAGTATTCCTGCGGAATTTATTGTTGGGGACTATCCCTTTGGACTGGTTATCGGAGAAACTGAAATAGAAGGTCGACACATCGGTACCGCCCGATAAAGACAGGGCGTTGTTTGTTGTGATACCTGTCTGGAAGAAGTCATAAGGATTATAGGTCTGGACTGCACCGGTTTTGGAAACCGAACTGTTATTTGAAACATTGGCTCCGGCAACATCGAAATCTTTCCAGGTATTCCATACCGATGGATCCTTGGATAAGGACATGGTATCGTTCTTGGCGCCCCAGGTAAGCCTGTCGCCCGAATACCAATTGCCATTATGACCCTGGCCATAGGTAGTTTGCAATTTGGGCAGCATGCTTACTTTGTCCATCTGGACATAGGTGTTGAAATTCACACTGATTTTCTTGCCCGGTGTGTTCTTACCTTTCTTGGTTGTGATGACAATGGCACCTGATGCAGCGCGCAAACCATAAAGAGCTGTGGCAGCACCTCCTTTGAGGACGCTCATCGACTCGATATCATCAGGGCTGAGGTCGATATTACGGTTTGAGGTGGCAACACCGTCAACACCGTAAACACCGCCTGATTCACTACCTGAGATGGGAACTCCGTCAACTACATAAAGCGGCTGGTTGTTCTGGGTGATGGACTGGACCCCGCGGATCTGCACGTAGGTGGCACCACCGGCAACACCGGCCGAATTGATGATCTGGACGTCGGAAACTTTACCCTGCAGTGCGTTAACGGCATCTGTACGGGCGGCTTTCATGATATCGTCAGATCCCACGTCCTGAACTGAATAAGACAAAGCTTTGGATTCCCTTGGGATACCGATGGCAGTGACAACAACCTCATCCATATTCATGACGTCATTATCCATTGCTACATCTACGGTAGTTGCAGTTCCTAATGGAACTAACTTGGTTTTCATACCTACATAAGAGAAGGTAATACTTGTATACTTGGAAGGAACGGCAAGTACATATTTGCCATCCATCCCAGTATTGGTACCAATAGTGGTACCAGGCACCACAACAGTCACCCCAGGTATAGGCTGTTTATCATCCGAAGATGTAACCGTCCCGGAAATGACGCGTGTCTGAGCAAACACTCCCTGCAAGCCTGCCATAAGCAAAATTGCAAGGATAAGCGTAAATTTTCTCATAACCGTTGATTTTTGTTAGTAAATGTGTTAATAATCAGTGACATTAATAGATTGGGATTATATTGTGATTTATTTAACTGCCACTAAGAAAAAGCAAGTTTACTACTTTGTTAGGGGATTAACAAAAAAAAAACGAAAAAAATATACTTTTTTTTTACCCTTTAACGGAATCGTCTGAAATACAATCCGAATAATACAAGGAAAGCAATAAAGATGATTGTTCCGGAAAATGCCAGGCCCGGGAATGCCATATGGAAGGAGGCAAGAAGAAGGGAAGAAACCCCGAAAATATAATACCCATACCTGCGAAGCTTCCATATAAGTATTATACCTGAGAAAGCAGATATGAAAAGCAGGGAATAAGCCGCCAGGATCATTTTAATCTCAAATCCCGAAAACCTGTTTGACGGTGTGTACAGGTTGATCGCATTGCTGACCCAGCCTGAGAAGAATAAACCTGCAAGAAACAAAACCGAGAAAACGAAAAAATAAACCCAGCCGAAAATGCATAGCACCTCAAGAAAAAACGGGCGTTTTCGCAGGGGAACAGGGTTGGGGGTATCGGGTGAGTGGGTATCCATGGTCGTTTCGAAAGTGAACAGTGAATAAGGAACAGTGAATAGTGAACGGTGAACAGTCCCCAGTCACCAGTACCTGGTCACTATTCACCGCTTATGTCATTAGTTTCAGGTGTGTGGAATATAAAATTACGAAAGTTCCGGAAAGGATGATATCAAAGATAGACGGACCCGGCAGCTGGAAGAAATACATAGGGGCGAGGATCAGCAGGATCTGGGATATGGTATAAATATGGAATCCGTTCTTTTTCAGGTTCCACATCATAACCGCACCAATTACCGAAAACGCGTATAATATTGCATTTACAAAGAAAAACATTGGCCTGCCCCCGGTGATCATTTCCAGTCCGGGCAGCTTGAATTTTTCTGAAAAATCAGTTGCGATTGCAACAAACTGATCAAAAAATGCCCCTACAAACAGGCTTGAAATAAATGTAAGTCCGCCATTAACGAAAGTTAAAATACAGAGTATTGTAAGCAGGTTTGGCCTGCCCGGGGGCGGTGGCCCCGGGGCAGATCCGTTCGTTAAGGGTTCTTCTTCCATAATTCAGTTTATTCCAGGCTGCCAACCGCCTTTTCGACCTCATTCAGGATCTCGCAGGATTTCACGAGTTCTTTCATCTTGTTATGATCAGGGTACAGAGGCCTGTCAATTTCGAGGAAATCAACATATTTACGTATCACTTCCCTGGCTTTGGTCGTTCCAACCCCGAATTTATATTCACGGAAGTCAAGCGCCTGGGCTGCCGCCATGAATTCGATACCGAGTATACCGTATGCATTGTCAAGGATCTGGAAGTTTTTCATGGCGGTGTTCATCCCCATGGAAACGAAATCTTCCTGGTCGGCGGCGGCAGGTATGGACTGGATGGATGCCGGCATTGAAAGGATACGCTGTTCAACGATCTGCATATCGGCGGTATACTGGCTCAGCATCAATCCGCTGAACATCCCTGCGCCTTTTGTCAGAAATGCGGGAAGCCCCACACTCAGAGCGGGATGGTTCAGGCGGTTCATTCGGCGCTCGCTCATTACCGATACCATAGTGACAATATAACCTGCCATATCCATAGGCACCGAAACAGGGGATCCCTGGAAATTGGCGCCTGAAAGCTGGAGGTTCTCATCAGGGAAAAAGACAGGGTTATCGCCCACCCCGTTCAATTCGATCTCAACCTGGGAACGTGCGTATGCCAATGCATCATGGGCTGCCCCGATAACCTGGGGTGTTGAACGCATGGAATAAGCATCCTGGACCTTGCATTTAACTTTAAGTTCGGCCAGGTCGCCCCCCGAAACGCACTTTAAAATTGCAGCAGCAGAGCGTACAGCTCCTTTAAAGCCGCGGATCTCATGCAGCTTGGGGCTGTAAGGCCTCATATTGGCTTTCATGGCTTCGAGCGACATGGAAGCCGCGATCTCGGCCTGTTTCAGCCAGTTATTCGCATCGTAAAGGTACAAAGCGCTCATGGCTGTGAGCACATTTGAACCATTGATGGTTGCCAGGCCGTCACGGGCTTTCAGTCCGGGAACAGGAATGCCTGCAAGATCCAGGGCTTCCTTCCCTTCATACAATTTGCCTTCGTAATATGCCTGTCCTTCTCCCATCATGAGCAGGGCGATCTGCGACATCGGCGCCAGGTCGCCGCAAGCGCCAACGGAGCCTTTCTGGCATACCATGGGAGTAACTCCCTTATTCAGCATATCCACAAGGGTCTGGGTGATCTCAATCCGTGACCCGCTGTTCCCGTGGGCATGAACATTGATACGGCCGAGCATGGCGCCACGCACCCAGTCGATGGGCATGGGGTCGCCTATGCCTGCAGCATGGTTATATATAAGGTATTTCTGAAAGTCCTTAACCTGGTCGTCATTCAGCACGACTTCCGAAAATTCGCCTATCCCGGTATTTACTCCGTACATGATCTCATGCGCCTCGATTTTCCTTTCGAGCATGGCGCGGCATTTATTGATACGTTCAACGGACTGGGGGGCGAGCTGAACTTTTTCTCCGTGCCGGGCAACACGTACAACGTCTTCAATGGTAAGCCCGGATCCTTTTATGATAAGTGTCATTTGTGTAATTTTTTAGGGTTTGTGTTCATGAACTGCTCCTTGCTTTCATATGCCGCAACGCTGCTGCTGTTTATCTGCGCTCAATTCCGGCCGTACCCTGATTTTCAGGTACCACCAGTTTCGCTTCGATAACCAAAGGCAGCTTATGCGGCATATTTCGCTGATCGCAGCTACTCTGAGCCGATCACCCATGAACGGGCACCTAAAATTGAAATACGGAATGTTCTTTTTACCATTTTTATATTTTTTTAAGACTGCGGATGAATTCTTCCCGGCTTAACCGGTTTTGCTCCCCGCTTTCAAGATCTTTTACAGTGAGCAGTCCGCTCTCCATTTCATCCTTTCCGATCAGCACTGCCAGCGGGATTTGTTTACGGCTTGCATACTCCAGCTGCTTCTTCAGTTTGGATGGATCAGGGTATATCTCGGCAGGTATCCCTTCCTGCCTTAATTCATTCAGCACTTTGAGCGCGAACCTTTCTTCTTCGGGGCCGAAATTGACAAATAAAACCCTGGTTGTATGCTGTATGGTTTCAGGAAACCGGTTCAGTTCGTTCATCACATCATAAATGCGGTCGGCACCAAATGAAATTCCGACACCTGAAACACCCGGCAATCCAAAGATCCCTGTCAGGTCATCATAGCGTCCGCCTCCGCAGATGCTGCCCATGGCAGCTTCATTGGCCTTCACTTCCATGATGGTCCCGGTATAGTAGTTCAGCCCGCGGGCAAGACGTACATCAAAGGTCCATTTATTCCGAAGATCAAGATCTTTCAAAAGGGTTACAAGGTGTTTCAGTTCAGCTATCCCTTTCATTCCCGTTTCGGAACGTTTGAACAGATCCTCAAGAACCACAATTTTATCATTTATCCTGCCTTCCATCAGCAGCACAGGCTGAAGGGCCGTGACTGCTGAATCGCCAAGTCCTTTTTCCTTCAGTTCGAGGCAGACCTTTTCCAAACCTATTTTATCAAGTTTGTCAATGGCCACAGTGATCTCGTTCATCTTTTCAGGAGCTCCTATGGCTTCTGCAATTCCTGCCAGTATCTTGCGGTTGTTGAACAGGGTCGTTGTTTGAATACCAAGGCGTGAAAACACTTCGTCTATGATCTGGATCAGCTCGACTTCATATAACAATGAAGGGCTGCCGACAACATCCACATCGCATTGAAAGAACTCCCGGTACCTCCCTTTCTGGGGCCGGTCGGCACGCCAGACAGGCTGGATCTGGTAACGTTTGAAAGGAAACACCAGTTCGTTCTGATGCTGCACTACGAACCTTGCAAAAGGAACGGTAAGATCGTAGCGAAGTCCTTTTTCAGAGATATGCCGGGTAATGGAAGCGAGATCCGTGACTCGTGACTCGTGATCCGGTTCCCGGTTCCCGGCTCCCGGGTCCCGAATTCCTTCCAGGTAGTTCCCCGAGTTTAGGATCTTGAACAGCAGTTTGTCTCCCTCTTCCCCGTATTTACCCATCAATGTTGACAGGTTTTCCATCGCCGGGGTCTCTATGGGCAGGTAGCCGAAGATCTCGAAAACAGAGCGGACTGTATTAAAAATATAGTTACGCCTCACCATTTCGGCCGGCGTAAAATCACGGGTTCCTTTGGGAATGGAAGGTTTCTGGACTGACATTCAAAGGTATTTGTGCAAATATAGTAAAATTCGAAACTCCTGCTAAGGTGATGCAGGATTCAAGATGATTGCTCTGTGCGCCGATAGCTGGATTACTGGATAACAGGATATCAATTATCCGGCTATCGGCGCGAAGGGCCTGATCGGATGCTTTGCTGCCTTATCCTGCAACCTGCATCAAATGTTGGATGTAAATGTGGTGCCTGTTCCTGCGATCAGTTTTTTTAGGTAGGGAACAGCCTTCGGTGACCCCTCGGCAGGTGCCCAGGGAGCGAAGTTTTTATCATCCACCGGGCTGTACGGGCCATCTTTAAACTCATAAGCCACGGTTCCGCTCTCGAGTGAAACTATGGTATGGAAAGTTTTTTCGGGTATCTCCACCCCGTAAGCACCAATGGCGGGATCGAGCACAATGTGTTCAACAACGTTCCCTTCGTTATCGAATTCCACAACCAGGATGCGTCCCCTGAGTGCAAAGAACACTTCACGTTTATCGGGATCCTCGTGTTTATGCGGCTGGATATAGCTCAATGGTTCCATGGCATTAAGCAGCCGCTGGAGGGTGTCGGAATACTCCTTGTGGAAGTTGTAATTCTTCCGGCAGCGGGCTGATGCCTTTGCTTCAGCAGTGGTGGCGTCGAGAAGGGTTTTGTCGATGTGGATCATACCTGGATTGTTTTTATAGCTGGATGGCTGGATATCTGGTTATCCAGTTAACCAGCTATCCAGCATGTGTTATCATGCTTTCAGTTTCTTATACTTTATCCTCTTCGGGGCTTCATCGCCCAGCCTTTTTTTCTTGTTCTCCTCATAATCGGAATAGGACCCTTCAAAGAAATACACCTGGGAATCTCCTTCAAATGCCAGGATATGGGTTGCGACCCGGTCGAGGAACCAGCGGTCATGTGAAATGATCACGGCGCAACCTGCATAATTCTCAAGGCCTTCCTCCAAAGCACGGAGTGTATTTACATCGATATCATTCGTCGGCTCGTCAAGCAGCAGTACATTTGCTTCTTCTTTCAGCGTGAGTGCAAGGTGGAGACGGTTCCTTTCCCCTCCCGAGAGGACCCCGCATTTTTTCTCCTGGTCGGCTCCTGTAAAATTAAAGCGGGCCACATAAGCCCTGGCATTCATCGTACGCCCGCCTAAGGTGATGGTCTCGCTGTCATTGGAAATCACCTGGTAAACGGTTTTTTCAGGATCAATCGCCGCATGGGCCTGGTCAACATATGCGAGTTTTACAGTATCCCCGATGCGGAAATCACCCTGCTGAGGTTTCTCACTGCCCATTATGAGCCTGAAAAGAGTGGTTTTTCCTGCTCCGTTGGGACCGATAATACCTACGATGCCGGCAGGGGGAAGGGCAAAGTTCAGGTTTTCATAAAGCAGTTTGTCGCCAAACGACTTGGAGACTCCATTGGCTTCTATTACCAGGTTGCCAAGCCTGGGGCCGTTAGGTATGTAGAGTTCAAGGCGTTCTTCTTTCTCCCTGACATCCTCATTCAATAATTTTTCATAGGCACTCAAACGTGCTTTGCCTTTAGCCTGCCTGGCTTTTGGCGACATGCGCACCCAGTCAAGCTCGCGCTCGAGCGTCTTCCTGCGCCTGCTTTCCTGCTTTTCCTCCATCTGGAGGCGTTTCGACTTCTGGTCAAGCCAGGATGAATAATTTCCCTGCCAGGGTATGCCTTCCCCGCGGTCAAGTTCAAGGATCCATCCTGCGACGTTATCAAGGAAATAACGGTCATGGGTAATGGCAATAACCGTCCCCTTGTATTGTTGAAGATGCTGTTCAAGCCATTGGATCGATTCTGCATCAAGATGGTTTGTAGGCTCGTCGAGAAGGAGGATGTCGGGTTCCTGGAGAAGCAGGCGGCATAAGGCAACCCTGCGGCGTTCCCCGCCCGAAAGTACGTTAACCTGCATGGTTTCATCAGGGCAGCGTAAGGCATCCATAGCCCTCTGCAGCCTGCTGTCAAGTTCCCAGGCATTATGATGGTCGAGAAGCTCGGTAAGCTCACCCTGGCGTGCAATGAGCCTGTTCATCTCATCGTCGCTCATGGGCTCGGCGAACTTCAGGTTCACCTCTTCGTATTCTTTCAGAAGGCTTACGACTTCATGAACACCTTCCTCCACAACCTGGCGCACTGTCTTCGTTTCATCGATCAGGGGCTCCTGTTCAAGGATACCTACCGAATACCCGGGGGAAAAAACAACCTGTCCCTGGAAGGACTTTTCGAGCCCTGCAATGATCTTCAGAAGCGTTGATTTTCCTGAGCCGTTCAAGCCTATGATCCCGATTTTGGCTCCGTAAAAAAACGAGAGGTAAATATTTTTCAGAACCTGTTTGTGAGGAGGGAAGATCTTGCTGACCCCCACCATGGAGAAAATGATTTTTTTATCGTCGGCCATAAGTTGGATAATTGGGTAACTGGGTAACTGGGTAACTGGGTAACTGGGTAACTGGATCACTGGATAGCTGGGTAACTGGATAGCTGGGTAACTGGATCACTGGATGCCAATTATCCGGCTAGAGGCGCGGAGCGCTTTATCGGCAGCTTTGCTGCCTTATCCTGCATCTTGCATCCTGCATCTCTTATATTTGTTTTGGTTTCTCTATTAACGCCTCAATTTTCGCTGTTTCCCTTTCCCAGCTGAAGTTTTCGTGCACAAAACGGTGGCCGTTAAGGCCTATCTCCCTCGCTTTGCCGGGATTGTTCAGAAGGAAAAGTATATGTTTGACATACTCTTCGGGTGTTTCGGCAACAAGAAGGTCATGGCCCGAACGGGCTTTAAGCGCCTGGAAGGCCAGGGGAGATGTGATACAGGGTATCTGCATGGCCATGGCTTCAAGAAGCTTGTTCTGCAGACCTGTCCCGATCTGCATGGGGGCGATAAATACTTTTGCCTCTGCATAACAATCACGCATGTCGGGAACCCAGCCGCTCACTTCCACATTGTTCGATTTCAGCACCATCACCCGGATGTTTGGATTGGCCCCGGCCAGTAAAAGTTTCAAATCATGTTTTTGCTGGAGAAGCCTGGGCAGGATCTGGTTGACAAGAAATTCGGCGCTGTTGATATTCGGAGGATAGCCCATGTTGCCTGTAAACACAAGATCATATTTTTTCTCCACTTCCTGCGGACTGAAAAACTCGGTATCCACGCCGTTGGCAACCACCACGATCTGGTCGCGGTCGGGATGGGGGATTAAATCCCGGTCGGGTTCCGAGATGATGATCTTATTGTCGAAATGGTCAAACACCATGCGTTCGTAATTCTGAAGCCGGCGATGCTCAATTTTCAGGAAAGGCCTGATGTAAAAAGGGGAGAGTGCTATCCTCCGGTCAATACCTTTTGAAAACACATCCTGGTAGTCGATGGTTTTAGGGATGGGGATATCTTTCACATACTCTGCAACCCTGATCAGCTGGCAAAAAATATGATCAGGTTTATAGGTGTTGATAAGTTTTATGATCTGTTTTTTTGCCGATGGGTTGTAAAAATAGCCTACCTGCATAGGCCTTCCGCTGAAAAAGGCAATGATGATATTCAGAAGGATGGTGAATTTGTTAAGAGAGATCACATGAACGGCTTTCACATATTTATGAAGCACGTGAAGCGCATCTTTGTGGAGAACGCTGTCGTTGAGCGAGCAAAGAATTATTTCGTGATGCCGTGAAAGTTGTTTGATCTGGTGGAATGCCCGCAGTTTATCACCTTTTTCTGTTGGATAGGGCACGCGGGGAAGAAGAAAAAATATTCTCATGAGGTTTTCTGTGGATGACAAAATTAGGAAAATCCCGGTTAAGCGGTCAGTTTCTTGTAAAAACCTTCAAGTTTGGAGATGATTTTTTTACTGTCATACTGCGATTCGGCCAGGCTTCTCGCACATAAGCCTGTTTTCCGCAGAATATCAGGATATTCAATGCATACTGATATCATTTCGAAGAACTCGCATGCCAGGTCGGCAACAAGGAGGTTCTCCCCGCGGGTGTATTCTATGCCTTCAGCTCCAAGGGATGTAGAAACAATGGTTTTACCGTAGGCCATGGCTTCGATGATCTTAATACGGATGCCGCTGCCCGAAAACAGGGGAACGATCATGATGTCGTTTGCCATATAAAATGCCGAAGCATCCTCAACTTCGCCTTCGACTACCACGTTGGCCAGGGAAAGCCCTTTCATCCAGCCTGGCATTTCCCGGCCTGCAATATGAAATTTAAGCGAAGGGTACCGCGTGTGAAGGTCGGTCCATACATTCTGAAGAAACCATTTGACGCCTTCCTGGTTCGGGATCCAGTTCATGGCACCAATGATAAATATTGTAGGATCCTTTACAGCTTCTTCACTTACCTTATAATCAGACGGATTTATTCCAAAAGGGATGGAAACGACAGGTTTTTCGGTATTGGCGCGGAAAAACCTGGCATCCTTTTCTGTTATGGCGGCCACTCCGTCCACAAGGTCGGGTACTGTTAGTTCGAATAGTTTCAACGTCCTGGCCAGGTGATTGATATAGTATTTCTTCAGGGGGTTCGTGGAATTTGCTGCAAGCCTTTCCCAGATAAGGTGTTCGATGTTATGGGCCCTGAGTATGATCCTGGCCTGTGAATGACTGCGGATCACGCTGATATATGCGGCCATCGGCAGGGTTTCAAGCTGGACTATGTCGTATTCCGATTCCTGCAGGACCTCCCTGAGTCTTGTTTCCAGGGCTGTTGAAATAAACCGCTCAATATGATATGAACGGCTGGTGAACAGGTTTTTTAAAGCCGGAAACACTTTTACCTTCAGGTCAATGTCGATCAGTTCGATCCCGGTTCTTTCACGGTAGGAAGAAGGGATATCAGAGGGGTTGATATTATATTTGAATGAATTGACAGCTATTACTTTAACGGTATGGCCTGCCTCAATCATCCCTTCAATCAGCATATTCATTGCAATAGGCCCTCCTTCTTTGGGCGGCCAGGGTGATTTATTGCAAAGGAATAATATTCTCATAGCTTCTGCCCTGATTGAATGCGGAAGATCTTCTGGAAGAGTTTGATCCAGCTTTCAACATCGAGCAGGGATGCATCGATGGTGGCTTTCCGGGTCAGGAAAGCGCCAATAGGCAGGAGGACAGCCGAAGCCAGCCACATCCCCTGCCATACAGGTACCTGGCCATCGGCTGCATACTTTTCCCCGGTAAAAGATATGATCCAGTAGAGGATAAAAAATATTGTGGAAATTACCGCGGGCATACCAAGGCCTCCTTTGCGGATGATGGCGCCCAATGGGGCCCCGATGAAAAACAGCAGGAAACAGGCAATTGAGAATGTAAATTTCTTATGGAAAACGATCTGGTGCCGGAACACAAGTTTGTCCTTGTTCTCAAAGTTTTCACCGGCAATGCTTACGTTCTCCCTTACTGCGCTGGCCGCGTTATAGGCTGCGTTGATGATATTCACACGGTTGGCAACCTCAAAACTGCCGAGCACATAGCTCGCATAAAATTTCCTTTCGTTTTTACCCGCCGGCTTCTCGGCGGGCTTCCGCTTGAAAGGGGCAAGGGCCGTATCCCGGCCCGTGAGCGCTGAGAAATTGTTGAAAAGGTTATCCGATGATGTTTTTCTCTCCCTTTGAATTTCCTGGCGGATGGAATCGATGGAAAACATCAGCTGGCTGATGTTCTGCATCTCGTAGTTTTTCTTGAACAGGTTTTCATCGGTGCGCGTAAGCTGAAGCCCCGACAGATCGAACATCTGGTATTGCTCGCTGAATTTTGTACGCTGGAACGGCCTTGTTATCTCGTTCCTGCGGAGGTCAATACGTTCTTCGTAATTGTACCCGTTGTACAGCCTGAATACCAGGAAACGCTTGTCGGAACTAAGTTCCATTTTACCCCATTCCGCAACGGTCATGGAAACATTCCCCAAATGCTTGGTGTGGTCATAGACCATCACGTCCCTGATGGTGTTGCCGTCTGCATCCTTTTTACCCACCCTGATCACGAATCCGTCAATGCCGTTATAGAAAACACCTTCACGCAGATTAAATGCAAGTTTTTTCTCCCTTACATCATATAATAATGAAAGGAACTTAAGATTGGCTTTTGGCAGGATGACATCCGCAAAATAAAAAGCCAGGATTGAAATGAGGATGGAAACTACGATCAGAGACCGCATGATCCTGAACAGGCTTATACCTGCAGCTTTCATTGTAACGAGTTCGTAGTGTTCACCCAGGTTCCCGAAAGTCATCAGGGATGATAAAAGAATAGCCAGCGGCAGGGCCATGGGCACAAATGTGGAAGATGCGAAGAAGAGTAATTTAAAGATGATATACAATTCGAGTCCCTTTCCTACAAGGTCGTCGATATACTTCCATAAAAACTGCATCAGCAGTATGAAAAGGGCAATGAAGAAAGTCATGACGAGAGGGCCGAGGTAGGATTTCAGAATGAACCAGTCGAGTCTTTTCATGACCTAAATTGTATAGCAAAGATATAAAAGATGAATGATGTATGGTTTACGAATTACGAATTAAGGGTGAATAGTGAACAGTGAACAGTTAACAGTGACTGCCGGCTGCCGACTGCTGCCTCATGGCTCATGGCTCATGCCTCATTTTCACCATTCCCCTAAAAAGTATACTTTTGTATTATGAAAATCATCGAAGTAACCGACAAGAAGTCCCGCCGGGACTTTCTCGATATGGTTGAGACCATTTACCTGGGAGATCCTTATTATGTGCGGCCTCTTGACCAGGAGATAGAACTTGTGTTTAACCCTGGAACCAACAGCTTTTTTCAGCATGGTGAAGCGATCAGATGGATACTGAAAGACGATGCCAATAAAGTAATCGGACGTGTTGCTGCATTCATTAATAAAAGAAAGGCATTAACTTTTCAGCAGCCTACCGGGGGCATGGGTTTCTTTGAAGTGATCAACAATAAAGAAGCCGCCTTCCTTCTTTTCGAAACCTGCAGGGAATGGCTGGCTGCCAGGGGTATGGAGGCAATGGACGGGCCTATCAATTTTGGCGAAAATGATGTCAACTGGGGATTGCTCGTTGAGGGGTTCATGCATCCCGGCATCGGCATGAACTATAATCATTCCTATTATAAGGACTTTTTTGAATCGTACGGGTTCAAATTCTATTTCGAGCAGATCTCCAACCACCTTGACCTGACCAAGCCCTTCCCCGAAAGATTCTGGAAAATAGCCGAATGGGCCATGAAAAAAAAGGAACTGAGTTTCCGTCACTTTGAAACGGCGCTTAGGGATAAATTCATGAACGACATGAAGGAGGTATACGACGACGCCTGGAAATTTCATGAGAATTACACCCCCCTCGACAAGGCAACCATGATCAAAGGACTTGAAAAGGCAAAGTCCTTCATTGACCCTGAAATGATATGGTTTGCCTATTATGAAGATGAACCTGTGGCTTTCCTGATCCAGTTCCCCGATGTAAACCAGATCATTAAACATCTTCATGGTAAGCTGAACCTGTTCAACAAGTTGAAATTCATGTGGTTGAAATACCGCAAAACCATCACAAGAACCCGTATTGTAATTATGGGGGTAAAACCAAAATATCAGCGGTTCGGAGTGGAATCGGGGATATTTTATCATCTCAACAAAAAAATGAAGAAGAAACCCCATATCACCGAGCTTGAACTCGGCTGGGTAGGCGATTTCAACCCTAAAATGAGGGCTCTTCACGAATCGGTAGGGGCAAAGTTTGCAAAAAGGCATGTGACCTATCGCAAGCTTTTCAATGAAAACATTGAATTCCAGAGGTCAACAATCATTCCTGTTGATACCAAAGACAGGTTTATAAAAGGAGGGGAATAAAAAATTCTGTAAAAAAGTTTAAAAAAATTGCAGATTCTGCCGATTTAGTTTATTTTTGTTATCCCAAAACCAAAAGAAAATAGTATCAATCCTGAAATGTCTAACTTAAAATCTTAACAATGAAGAAAGTTCTACTCTTATGTGCCGTCCTTATTTTAGGGCTGGCCGTTGTTACGCAGGCTCAGTTTAGAAAATATCCTTCTAACAAAGCCCCCGTGAAAAACATGACTGCAATTGACCCTGTTTCTGCAACACAGGAATCAACTGTAATCAAACCTCTTCCCTCAGCCACCAAATCAGCCGGTACTGTGAGCGTTATTACTATTGGTACTTCAGCTAATGCACTTGGCTGGGGATATGGCTCAGGTTCTTACGACCACATCTGGGCCGACAATGATCTGAAAGCAGTTGGTGTTATGCACCGTATGGGACCAGGATCAGCTCCCCCGAGTTTTTCAGGTTACCTTGCTTTTGACCATGCCGTCAATTACGGAGCTACTGCAGCTGACTGGAAAATCAATTACCAGGTACACGCAGCTGTCCTGAACACTGGTGGTACTTATTATGCTGATGCAGCCCGTTATCCCCAGGGAGCTATTTACAACCCTGCCGGAAATACCGACACATCAAATGCATACTTCTGCTATTATGCACCTGCATTCTGCAATACCACTGCAGCATCCTGGGGAGGTTACACCTGGGGTACCGGCAAATGGGGTGCACAGGCCGACTCCACCAAACATCTCGACTGGTACACTCCTCCTCCTTACCGTGATATCCAGGATGGTTTTACCATTACTGCTCTTGGTACCGCATTTGGGATAGGCAATGAGTATCAGTATATTTCCACAACTGATTATACTTACTACGATAACCTCTATCTTTCAACAGGCTTATGGGACAATACAGCTCATAAATATGATTACACAGCCAGTCTAATCCCACTGCCGCAGAATCTCGGTCAATGGAACAGTATTGAAAAAATAGCCGCTGATCCTACAGGAAATGATGTGTGGATTGGTTGCATCACCAATAACGGAGGAGCAACCCCCGTTTTTGATTCCACCTTGTATCCTGTTTTCATTCATTCCTCCGATGGAGGCCAGACCTGGGGCGCTCCTATTGCAGTGACCCTCGATGGACCCACCGGAATCCCGGCCATCCTGAATTATGTCTCTGATGCTAAACTTGCTGAAGTATACAGCCCGGATCCTGCTCCTTCAAGGGATCAGATCGCTTATACCTGCGCTTTTGACGGCAGTCTTACTGTTGATAAATGGGGCAATCCTCATTTCGCAGTAGCTATTGCTTTCCCCGGTGGCGGTTTTTCGGTTGTTTCTCCCGATGGTGCCAATTCCCCGAAATTTGACAGCACCATGGCTATCTTTGACATCTTCACAACCGATAAGGGAGCTACCTGGTGCGGCCGCATGATGGGCGTCCCCAAGCGTTTCCGTTGCAATGTAACTTCCAGCGGTGCCGCTTCATCTATTGACCTCCGTACCAGGATCTCAAGGAATGCCGCAGGCGATAAAATTTTCGTTTCTTACCAGGATACATGGCTTGGCACAGCTACCGACAATACCGCACCTGATGTTTTTGCACGTGGGTGGGATCTTGTTACCGACAAGCTTACCAATAACAACGGACAGGATGCAGCAACAAACGTTACTTATCTTTCCAACGTAACACAGGCTGCTTTCTGCCCCGACATGGCACCGGTTGTTTTCACTAAACCAAACGGTTCATCACTGCTCCCGATCGCAGTCGAAGGAATTGTAAGTCTTACCCTTGATAACGCAGTCAGTTTTTATTACATCCCCGACTTCAGCTATGCCCAGACAGCATTTACCATTGCTGCACAGGGCCCGGTATGGGGAAGCGACTGCAGTTTCCCGGTTGGGATAATAGAACCTATCGCTGCTTCATCATTGTCAGCTGAGGTTTACCCGAACCCGGTTAAGACTCTTGCTACTGTAAAGGTTACCGTTCCCCAGAAGGGCGCAGTGACTATAAAGCTTACAAACCTTGTTGGCCAGACCGTTATGAACGTGACCAGGAATGTTGAAAGCACAGATACTTTCACTCTTGATGCTTCCCAGCTTACATCAGGTGTATATTTCTACACTGTGACCCAGGGCAGCCAGAAAGTTACAGGAAAGATCGTTGTTGAATAATCTTTCTCTGAAATAACAAGGAAGAGGTTGCCCTCAGGGCAACCTCTTTTTTAATTTATAGAATATGCTGCTTAGCCGGGAACTGACCCATCTTTTTCTTAAGGAGATCAGGCTGGAACTGAAACAGCGTTATGTCCTGAACGGCATACTGCTGTATCTTGTATCCACTGTTTTTGTTACCTATCTCGCATTTACCGGGTCAATCACTTCCGAAACCTGGAATTCACTTTTCTGGATCATCCTGCTTTTTGTCGCGGTGAACGGCATTTCAAAGAGTTTTGTCCAGGAAAGCCCCGCCCGCCACCTTTACTATTATACCATCGCAAGCCCTGAAGCCGTCATCCTCTCAAAGATCCTGTATAACCTGTTACTGATGACAATATTATCGGTTTTATCGCTGTTTTTCTTTGTCCTGCTCATGGGAAACATGATCCAAAACCCGGCCCTGTTTTTAACAGCACTCATTCTCGGCAGCCTTGGACTTTCATCGGTGCTTACGATGATTGCGGCAATCGCATCCCGGGCCTCGAATAATTTTTCATTGATGGCTATTCTCAGCTTTCCCATTGTACTTCCACTCCTGATGACCCTTATGAAAGTTTCCGGGTCAGCGCTTACCTCCGGTTCATGGAACGGAGCCTTCCCCCTGATCGTAATCCTGTTGATAATTAATATAGCCGTTATCCTCCTGGCATTCCTGTTATTTCCTTATCTTTGGCGAGACTAATTAAAAATAACTGGATTACTGGATAGCTGGATAACTGGATAGCGTGATAATGAATATAAATTTTATGATAAAAACTTATTGGTGGAAAATCCTTAGCCTGGTACTCCTGCTTTACGCCGTGACTTACGGATTTTTCGTTGACATACCCCAAATGCCGATCATTCATCAATCGATGCGCAACATCTTTTATCACGTTGGTATGTGGTTCGGGATGTTTACCATGCTCATTGTTTCGTTTATCTACAGTCTTAAATACCTCAAAGGCTTCGATGAAAAGTATGACAGGGTTGCGATCGAAGCCGTGAACGTGGCATTAATGTTCGGGTTCCTTGGGATCTTTACCGGGATGATCTGGGCGAATTTCACCTGGGGCTCACCCTGGGTCAAGGACCCTAAACTGAACGGGGCGGCTGTCGGCCTGGTTATTTACCTGGCTTATGTCATATTGAGGAGCTCAGTGGAAGACCGGCATAAGCGGGCGAAGGTTTCGGCCGTGTACAATATTTTTGCATTTGTGCTCTGGATAATTTTTGTACTGATCCTCCCCAAACTCTCGAGCAGCCTGCATCCGGCAACCGGTAATGACAGCTCAACACCTGTGATGCCTATGGGGCTCAACCCTTCAATGCGGATGGTTTTCTATCCTGCAGCTATCGGTTGGATCCTGCTTGGAACCTGGATACTTCAGATCCGGATCAGGATGTCGAAAATAAGGCAGCATCTTGAAGAACATTAAATCGTGAATCATAAATAGTAAATTACTTATATGGAGTCTTACGGAAAAATATTTGTTGTCGTCGCTGTGCTTGCACTGATCCTGGTCGGGATATTCGTTTACCTTTTCTTTATCGACAGGAAGATTGGAAAACTTGAAAAGGAAATCAGTGAAAAAGAAAGCCATAACAGGATATGAAGACCATTCATATTATAATAATACTTGTTTTGGTGATAGCCATTGCCGTGGTGATCACGACCATCAGTGATTCCAGCACTTATTCCGATTTCGGGGAGGCTGCCCGGTCGCCGGGAAAGGAAATGCATATTATAGGGAAGCTTGACCGCAGCAAGCCATTGGAATATGATGCAAAAAAAGATGCAAACCGTTTCAGTTTTTACATCATTGATGACAAGGGGGTGGTTAAGCAGGTTATTTATAATAATGCAAAGCCCCAGGATTTTGAAAAATCGGAAAAAGTTGTCGTTGTAGGCTCCATGCAGGGTGATGTTTTTATAGCGAAGTCCCTGCTTCTGAAGTGCCCTTCAAAGTATAATGATAAGAAAACCCCCAGCAAATTCGGGGAAAAGGAGTTTAATTAGATAACTGGATAACTGGATTACTAGATATCCGGTAATCCAGCTATCAGTAATCCAACTATCCAGGATCCGATGCCCTATAAGTCACTTCGTCACTTTATCCAAACCCTCGAATCCTCGGGTGAACTTATCCGGGTGAAGGAGTTCGTTTCACCGGTTTTGGAGGTTACCGAGATAGCCGACAGGGTGGTCAAGAGCGGTGGCAAGGCCCTGTTATTTGAAAACAACGGCAGCCAGTTCCCTATACTTATTCTTGCTTTTGCTGGTGACAGGCGGATGAACCTGGCCCTGGGCCTGACTGACCTGGATGAGGCCGGTCAAATGATAGATAAGCTGGTAAAGGAATTCATGGGGCCAAGGGAACATTTTCTTGATAAACTCAGGCTGTTGCCTGCCCTTCAGGAGATCTCTTCGTGGATGCCGAAGACAATAAAGGGGAGAGGGGCCTGCCAGGAAGTTGTGATGGACAAGCCCGACCTTACCCGTTTGCCGGTTCTGACCTGCTGGCCATATGACGGAGGGCCATTTATAACCCTTCCCTGTGTACATACGCGGAATCCCGAAAATCACACCCGCAACCTAGGCATGTACAGGATGCAGGTGTACGGCCCTGACCTTACAGGCATGCACTGGCATATGCATAAAGGCTCGGCATTTCATTACCAGCTATATAAAAAAGCAGGACAACGGATGCCGGTGTCGGTGACCCTTGGAGGTGACCCTGTATATACCTTTGCCGCCACGGCCCCTTTGCCCGAGAACCTGGATGAATACCTGTTTGCCGGCTTCCTGAGGAAGAAGAAAGTGGAGATGGTCAAATGTCTCACCAATGACCTGGAGGTCCCATCTGATGCTGATTTTGTGATCGAAGGATATGTGGATACGTCAGAGGACCTTATCCTTGAAGGACCTTTTGGGGATCATACGGGATTTTATTCGCTGGCCGGGATGTTCCCGCGTTTTCATGTGACATGCATTACGCACAGGAAGGACGCGGTTTATCCCGCCACTGTTGTCGGGATCCCGCCCCAGGAAGACGCCTGGATAGGGAAGGCAACCGAAAGGATATTCCTGTCCCCGATCAAATTATCGGTTGTGCCTGAACTCTGCGATATGCATATGCCTCCCGAAGGCGTGTTTCATAATATCGTGCTTGCTTCAATTTACAAGCAGTATCCCGGACAGGCCGTCAAAGTAATGAGTTCTCTCTGGGGAGCAGGCCAGATGATGTTCAACAAGATCATGGCAATAGTTGGTGCAGGCGCAAGTCTCACCGATTATAAGCAGCTTGCCCGGCTGATCAGCAGCAATACCGATCCTGTGGAAGATATCCATTTCATACAGGGGCCTGTTGATATCCTTGACCATTCCAGCCGCCGCTATGGTTTCGGGAGCAAGATCGGGCTGGACGCAACAGTAAAAACATCGGAAGAGAGAACCGATAGCCCGGTCAGGGGGGCTCCTTATATTGATGAAGAGGGGATCATGTCGGCCATACCCGCTATCACATCCGCCAACACAGACCTTATTCAGGATGGGATATCGGTTATAGTGTTATCCATTAATAAAACCAGGCAGGCTGAGGTCCGTGACATCGCGAAGCAAATCAACGAAGGTGGATATATACGGAATGTGAGTTTTATTGTGTTTGCGGATCACCTTCTGGATGTTCGCAATCTTTCCACTCTTTGCTGGATCGTTGCCAATAACCTGGATCCAATGCGCGATTGTTTTTATACCGAACAATCCAACGGCAGCAAGTATCCTGTATTGTTTGCCGACGGCACAATGAAGAACCATGAGTCTGATCATTTTGCCCGTGAATGGCCCAATGTAATAGTGATGGACCCAAAGACCATTTTAACTATAGATTCCAGGTGGAATTCCCTTGGTTTAGGAAGCCTGATACCATCTCCTTCTCTTCAGTTTAAATCACTGGTTCTCAATGATGGAGCTATAGCTTCACCCCTGCAGGCCGGATAACAGAAATAATTTTCGTATTTTTGTCATCCAAACCAAAAAGTGGATGAAGCAAATCGTACTTATATTTATTTTCCTGGTCTCTTTTTTAGTCTTTCCTTTTTCGGGCCTGATGGCCCAGTCCCATTCTTTGGTGAAGGGCAAACTTACTGATGCCTCGAACTCCGACCCGGTTGCTTTTGCAAACATAGGTGTCAAAGGGAAGAGCGGGGGAACCTTTACCGATAATGACGGGAATTACAAGCTCGAGATTGAGAAAGGTGAGCACATTATTGTTTTTTCATGTATCGGTTATGAAAAACTAGAACGCGCTATCAGTGTTTCGGGTGACGGTAAGCCCATTATTCTTAATGTACTGATCAACCCCACAACCCAGGAGTTGAATACGGTAATTGTTTCCGGATCCAAATATGAGCAGAAAGTTGAAGAGTCGATAGCCACGATTGACGTGCTAAAGGCCCAGAGCATACAGTCTTCCAATCCTTCGAGTGTGGACCAGGCCATTGATAAGATCCCCGGGATTGCTATTGTTGATAATGAGCCCCAGATAAGGGGTGGCAGTGGTTTCAGCTCTGGTCTCGGCAGCAGGGTTATGGTGATGGTTGATGAGATCCCCATGATGAGGGGTGATGCCGGGCGGCCCGACTGGGGGTTTCTCCCGGTGGATGATGTGGAACAGATCGAACTGGTCAAGGGTGCTTCTTCGGTCGTTTACGGATCTTCGGCTATTACAGGCGCTATTAACATCAGGACCGTTTATCCAAAGTCAACGCCCGAAACCAAGGTAAACTCCTTTATCGGAATTTACAGTGCCCCTCCCAGGAGCTATACCAAACCCTGGAACGGGTTTAACCCGCTCAAGTATGGAATATCGGTTTCTCATCTCCAGCAATTCGACAATGTTGATGTAAGCATAGGCGCAAGTTATTTCCAGGACGGCGGATATATTGGCGGTGTTCCCGAAGCGGCGTCCGACACTGCATTCAACAAGGGTGAGTTTATAAAGAGGGCCAAGGTTTATTTCAATACACAGGTCAGGAACAAGAAAGTACCCGGGCTCACCTATGGTCTGAACGGGAATTTCATGTATAACCAAAGTGCTGAAACCTATTTCTGGTATGATGCCGACACGAACATCTATAAATCATACCCTGGCGCTTTATCCTATTTTAAGGTATTCAGCTTTTATGTTGATCCGTTTATCAAGTACTTCGATAAACGAGGCAACCAGATCAGCTTCAAAAACCGCATTTATTATGGTAATACCAATGCGACGAACAACCAGTCCAACCGGTATACCACGGTTTATGATGAGGTTAAATTCAGCCGCAGGTTCAGTAAACTGGGTGATTTCACTCTGGTAGGGGGTGTTGTGAGTGTTTTTTCACATTCCGAAGGGCAGGTATTCAGCGGTATCCTGGCGCCGGACGGGACAACCACGGCTTACCAAAGCGGACAGTTCAATTCGGAAAATGTTTCAGTTTACGCCCAGCTTTCCAGGAAATTCTGGAAGCGCCTGACTATTGAAGCGGGGGCCAGGTATGAATATTACAATATTGCAGATCTGGTTGAAAGCAAGCCGATCTTCAGGGCCGGCCTTAATCTTCAGGCCTCAAAGTCTACTTATATCAGGGCATCTGCAGGGCAGGGCTATCGTGCCCCGAGCATAGGGGAGAGGTACATCACCACCAACTCGGGCGGATTTGGATTTTACCCTAATCCGACACTTCAATCGGAGAACTGTAACTCATACGAAGTCGGGATCAAACAGTTGTTCAAAATCGGGAAATTTGCCTCCATGCTTGACCTGGCCGGTTTTTATGAAGATTACTTTAATTATATAGAGTTCAACTTCGGACTTTGGGGACATGGCGGGAACTTCCAGAAAAACATGGGTTTCAAATTCCTGAATACCGGTCCGGCGCGTATCTATGGCTTTGATTTTACTTATGCAGGAGAAGGCAAGCTTGCTAAAGACCTTGAACTCTCTGTTCTTATAGGTTACACCTATACCGTGCCGCAGGCCACCAAACCTGATTATGTTTACTACGTACAGGAAGGTCCGCCGAAAATAAATTATACTTATGCCAACACCTCTTCAGATACCAGCGGGAACATTTTGAAGTACAGGATTCAGAACCTGGTTAAATCGGACTTCCAGTTTACTTTTAAAAAGCGTTTTTCTGCCGGGATCACAGGAAGGTATTATGGTTACATGAAGAACATTGATATCTTTTTATACAGCCTTGACAAACCCGCCCCATTGATGCATTCAGGTATAGTTAAATATCGCGAGCAGCATCATGACGGCAACTTTATTGTTGATTTCAGGATGGGATATGCTTTTGGTATTTTCAAGGTCTCGGTGATGGTAAACAACGTCATGAATACCGAATACTCCCTAAGGCCTGTTACTATTGAGGCTCCCAGGACCACCTCAGTGCAGCTTTTGTTAAACATCTAAAACCCGATCATTAATCAAATAAATCAAATCATATGAAAAAATTACTCGTTCTTGTTGCTTTTATCAGCCTTGGCCTGAATGGCTTCAGCCAGGAATCTTCACTGCCCAATGGAAATTTCGAATCCTGGTGGCTCAAACCCAACTGGGGTTATTATGAGCCCACCGGAGGTTTCTTCCATACACTCAACATTCTCGATACAGTACCCACTTCGGCTGGCATAACTGTTTACCGTTGCAGCGATACTGCTCACCATGGAAGTTATTCGGCCCGTTGCATAACCAGGCAGATGGTTATTGCCTTCCCATTGGTTGTGACTATCCCCGGCGTTATCGGCACATTGAAGATCAATTGGTTGAATTCAACGGCCATACTTGGTGAAAAGTACAACTGGACCACCAAGCCCGAGCGTTTCCAGGGCTGGTACCAGTCCTATCCCCTCAATGGTGATTCAACAGGTGCTATACTGCTTCTTTCAAAATGGAACAGCGCAACGCACAAAAGGGATACCATTGCACACAACAGGCTTGTTTTCAAGAATGTAGTTAATACCTGGACCCAGTTTGACGCGGCTGTAAATTACTGGAACAATACTACCATGCCTGATTCCATTACAGTTCTTTTACTTTCATGCGCAGGTTACAATGCCCGTAACATGATGGGATCGGTTGGCCAGATCGGCAGCCAGGCCTATTTCGATGATGTGAACATCACGAATGTTGCCGGCATTGAATATGTTTTCCATCCTTCGGTTGATGTGAAAATCAGCCCGAATCCTGCTTCTTCATTTATCAATGTGAAACTTGACAAGGTAATGAAGGATGGTTCATTTGAGATCTATGACGGCCTTGGCAGGAAGACAGGTCAGTTTGAGATGAAAGAAATTGCAACACAGATCAATATAAGCAACCTCAGCCCGGGAGTCTATTATTACCGATTCAGGAATGAAGGTGAGGTTGTGAATACCGGATCATTTATCATAAACCGTTAGTCAGTTTCTGGCGACTAGTGACTAGTGACGGGTTAACAATATCGTTCACCATTCACCAGTCACTGTTCACTTCTACCAGACCTATGCTCAGAAAAACTAAATCTATAATTCTATGACTGAAGTTACAAGTTCAAAGATGGCTATGGAGCTCGAGGACAAATACGGGGCCCATAACTATCATCCGCTTCCTGTGGTTCTCGCCAAAGGCGAAGGCGTTTTCATGTGGGATGTGGAAGGAAAACGTTATTATGATTTCTTGTCGGCCTACTCTGCTGTAAACCAGGGACACAGCCATCCGAAGATCATCAAAGCCCTGATCGACCAGGTGCAGACCCTTGAGCTTACCTCCCGTGCATTTTACAATAATGTGCTTGGGGTATACGAGAAGTTCATCACCGAATATTTCGGTTACCAGCGTGTTCTGCCTATGAACACGGGGGCCGAAGGCGATGAGACCGCGCTTAAGCTGACACGCAAATGGGCTTACAAGGTAAAAGGTGTCCCCGAAAACCAGGCCAAGATTATCTGTTGTGAAAATAATTTTCACGGGCGGACTATAACCGTCATCTCCATGTCGACCGACCCGCAGGCAAGGGATGATTTCGGGCCTTTCACCCCGGGTTTCATCACCATTCCATATAACGACCTTCCCGCCCTTGAGAAGGCCCTTGAGGATCCCACTGTTGCGGGATTCCTTGTGGAGCCGATACAGGGTGAGGCCGGGGTATATGTGCCTGAAGCAGGCTACCTGAAGAAGGCTTATGATTTATGCAAGGCCAAGAATGTATTGTTTATTGCGGATGAGGTGCAAACAGGCATCGCGCGTACCGGAAAACTGCTCGCCTGCGACTGGGAAGGGTTCAAACCTGATGTGCTTATCCTTGGTAAAGCTCTTTCGGGAGGTGTTTATCCTATTTCTGCAGTGCTTGCCGACGACCATATCATGATGACCATACATCCGGGTGAACACGGATCCACTTTTGGAGGGAACCCTGTTGCAGCCCGCGTTGCCATTGCAGCCCTGGAAGTGGTAAGGGATGAGAAGCTGGCTGAGAATGCCCAGAAAATGGGAGAACTCTTCCGTTCGGAGGTTACAAAGATCAATTCCCCATTCATTGAACTCGTTCGCGGGAAAGGATTGCTGAACGCTATCGTGATCAGGCCCCATAACGGAAAATCGGCCTGGGATGTTTGCCTGAAGATGCGTGACAACGGCCTGCTTGCAAAACCAACCCACGACCATATTATCCGCTTTGCACCCCCTCTGGTGATCAACGAAGCACAGATACTAGAAGCAGTAGCTATTATCAAAGAGTCGATTAAGGAGCTGGAATAATGCCCTGACTCATGGCTCATGGCTCATGGCTCATGGCTTTAAAACGCCGCTACCAGCTTAAGATTGAACAGTCTTGGAGTAAGGTAATTCGGAACGTTATACTGCCTGCCCTGTACATCGGTTATCCACTGGTAGGAAACGGTGTTTGCAAAATCGAACAGGTTGAACACATCAAGTCCAATCCAGAGGGATTTGAAGGCCCTGAGTGGATTTTTGCCTGAAAAATGCGTGTATTCACCTATCAGCTGTTTTGAGAGGCCGATATCGACACGGCGGTAGGGCGGCATTCTGTAAGTCTGGAGGTACCTGGGTGAATCGGGAGCCCCATAGGGCAGCCCGGTACCGTAAACGAGGGTAATGGCAACTTTCCATGTCGGGAACCCCGGGATAAAATCCTGGAAGAAAATCGCCAGGTTGAACCTCTGGTCGGTGGGACGGGGCACCCACTTCCCCTCGAAATATTCTTCTGTCCTCATAATTGAGAGGCTGGCCCATGATTCGGCCCCTTTCACAAACTCACCGTTGATCCTGAAGTCGATTCCGCCTGCATATCCATGGGCATCGTTGGTGCCGTAATACCTTATCCTCAGATTGTCAACCTCATATGGGATCAGGTCTTGTATGTATTTGTAATAAACCTCAGCGACAAGTTTGAACGGCCGGTGCCACATCCGGAAGTACAGGTCACTGCCAGCTACTGCCTGGTAAGAAGTCTGTGCTTTGAGGCCCGGCACTATCATACCCCTGAGGTCCGTCATTTCCCTGAAGGTAGGGGGCTGGGAATATACGCCCCCCGATATACGGAAAACCATTTCCTTTTTCCAATGGGGCTTGAATGAGAAATTCACCCTGGGGTTGAAGAGGAACTGGCTGTTGTAATCAGAATAAATGAATCTTGCCCCGGCTGTGAGCCCGATGTCATTCTTTTCATTTTTAAACATCCAGGTGTTCTGAACAAAGGCATCTCCCTTGTTTGTGCTCATGCCGCCCCATGCCTTAAGAACATCGGAGATAAAAAAATCCCCCTGGGGAGGGCTTTTTCCCAGGGAATCCTGGGGCCGGGGGAGGGAATACCCGGCCGAATCGAGCATAGTCCATTCATTCATTGTATAATTGAAGAGCTCATGCTGATACCTGATCCCCCATAGCATCTGGCTCCTGCCTTTTTCGTAGGAACCCCTGTGCTCGAAATTGTAGACCGTTCCGTTAAGATAATCCCTGGCATGGTCCAGGTAGGCACCCACACCAAGTAGCTGCATCAGGTTGCCGGCATCCTTGCCGGTAAGTTCCACCTGTCCCAGCCAATACTCTCCCGAGATATCATAGGTCTGGGCTTCCCAGGTCTGGTAAGCCGATCCGATAAGCTTCAGGCGAAGGTGGTCATTGGGTTTGAAGGTCAGGGCGGCAGATGCAAGCCAGTTATCATAACGGTCATTCTCCTGTCCGTCAAAATAGATCTTCACCTGGTATGCTGTCACCCCATCGCTTCCGAAAGTGGTTGATTGGGTTTGAGGTATCAGTTTAAACTGGTTTGCAGTGTAACTGCCGAATACCGATAATTCCCATTTGCTGCTGAAATCATAGTACAGCATGCCCTGGACATCGAAAAACCTGGGTTTATAGTTCCCTTTGGTATCGAGCGATTTCAGAAGATAGGTGTTGGTTTTATATCTCACCCCAAGGAGGTATGACAGTTTCCTGGTGATCTTTCCTTCCACATGGGCCGTGGCCCCCAGCAGGCTGGCTTCGAATGAAGCCGCAAACTGGGAAGGCTTTTTGTATTTTATATCGAGAACGCTCGACATTTTATCCCCGTATTTGGCATCAAATCCGCCGGCCGAAAAACTAATTCCAGAAACCAGGTCGGGGTTCAGGAAACTCTGGCCTTCCTGCTGCCCGGCCCTGACAAGGTATGGGCGGTAGATCTCGATGTCATTGACGAATACAAGGTTTTCATCGAAGTTGCCTCCTCTCACCGAATACTGGGAACTGAGCTCATTCCTGGAACTTACACCGGGCATGGTCTTGATGAGGTCTTCCACGCTGGCATTAATGGTTGGAATGTACGATATAGCCCTGGGGTCAAGCCGGCTGAACGTATTGGTCCTGAGTTGCTGGTCTTTCACCTCTATGGTCGACAGCTGGGTGGATGAAAGTTTCAACTGCCTGTTAAGCAGTTTGTTTTCACCTTTTTTCAGGTTCAGTCTTACCGAATCCGCACTAAACCCAACGCTGGAAAATACCAGTATGACCTCTTTCCCGGCTGGTATTAATAATTTATAGGATCCGTCGGCGGATGTTGAAGTCCCGCTGGTCGTCCCTTTGATTGCGATATTGGCGAATTCGAGCGGTTTGCCGTCAGGATCGCTCACAAAGCCATGCACCTTTGCTTCCTGTGCAAACACCGTGGCACAGAAAAATAGCAGAAAACCGGTGAACAGAGTCCTGGGTGCTTTCATTATTGTTCTTTAAGCCGTTCTTCCTTCTTTTTGAATTTCCCTTCTTTCCAGGCTTTAACGAATTGAGCCCAGGCGAAAGGATTGAAAATATTGAAAGGCTGTTGTTGCCCGAAATAATAGAGCCTTGAAGTGGTATTCTCGATGTAGTTGTTATAGTTCATGCGGGCATCCATGGGATAATCGAGGGCGGCAAGCCGGAGGTTATAGACATCCAGGTTCTTTTTCGCAATTTCATAATCGTCATCGGGGATCCTGGTCTCAATAAATGCTTTTTTAAAATCCTCCAGCGTGGGCCAGGGGAAGATCACGGCTGCCGAAAGCGTGAGCGTATCGTTAGTCATCAGCTGGATAAGGGAATATTTTTTCTGTGTAATGGTATCGGGGATGATGAAGGATGCGGGTTTAAACCCTATTGCCGTAAAGAGAACCGTATCCCGCTGGTGGGCTACGAAAGAAAAGAAACCGTAAACGTCACTGGCAGTGCCGTAATTGGAATTTTTTACGAGGACTTTGGTATATGGTACCGGGTTAAGGCTGTCGGCAGTGATGGTGATGCCGGAAAACTGGACAAGTTTCTCATCAGAGGGCTTTTCCTGGGCAAGAACATCCATCCCGCTGCCGGTAAAAGCGAAGGCAAGTGCCAGAAGAAATGTCCTTAAGATCATGCGCAGATGAGAGATTCGGGTGTTAAAGATAACGCTGATTAGTATATTTTATTTCCGTGAACCGGAGATAGTAATAAAGAAAAAGGCTGTCGCATGAAACACGTGACAGCCTTCATTAAACTTTGAAAATTCTTATTTCGTGGTATAACCTTTTTCTCTTGCTTTTTTTAAGGAAGCGGAGATGCCGTTTTTGTTGATATGCCTTATGCCTTCGGCAGTAACCCTGAGGGTGATTTCTTTGTTCTCTTCAGGAATAAAGAATTTCTTTGTCTGAAGGTTCGGGCTGAAAACCCGTTTAGTCTTATGGATAGATTGGCCTGCAGGCCTAACCCTTTAAATTTCTCTATGCCCGGTATGACGCCGGAAGTTGAAACAGTGATTCTTCTGGCCGCTATGGCCATTGCCTTCGGGGAATTCATTATCTTTATAGCCCTGGACACATTCTCATAATTATCGAGCGGCTCGCCCATGCCCATAAAAACAAAATTTGTCACATCGCGTTTCAAGCCATGTTCCAGAAACAGGATCTGACTTAATATCTCAGATACGCTTAGATTTCTTTTAAAACCATTCATGCCGCTTGCGCAAAATACGCAGGCATGCTTACAACCTGCCTGAGTTGAAATACACGCTGTTTTTCTCTTTCCCGAACAAATAAGCACTGTTTCTATAAGATTCCCATCTTCAAGCTCAAACAAAACTTTCTCAGTCTCATCAATAGACCTAAGCTGCTTCAAAGGCTTTATGGAGCCTATATAATAAGATTCGGCTAATTTATCCATGAATAATTTCGGGATATTATTCATGGCGTTAAAATCCTCTGCGCCTTTTTTATAAATCCAGGAAAATATTTGTTCGGCTCTATAGGAAGGCGCTGAATTTTTTTTAAATTCTTCCTTAAGCTCTTCGAAAGTGAAATTCTTTATATCTTTTTTATCCATAAAGGCATTGGAGGCAGGA
>CAILVF010000036.1 GCA_903837605.1 uncultured Bacteroidales bacterium
CGCAAATGAGCCAGTGCGAACCCTGGCAAGAAATGTTCTGATTGCCAATAACCTTTGTGATTATAAAGAACCTATTATTCTTCCCGGTGAAACAAAATCGACTAAGCAGAAAATGAATACTAAAACCGGGAAAAATGCACTCCCAACGTATATGAAACTCTTTCCAAATCCTACCAAACGGTATATTATTGTAGAATATAATTTAAAAGACCATTATACAGCTGGAACGGAAGGAGAAATCATCATCACCAACATGCAAGGGCAACAAGTATTTAGAAAGATTATTCATAAACTGCAAGATCAGGAGTTGATAGGGACATTATCACTCTCCATGGGAACTTATTTATGCACATTAAAGTTCTCTAATAAAGTGATTGAAACACAGCGTTTTGTAATTGTTCGTTAATTTCTTAATTTTGAGTTTCCAATGACCTGGGAGAACCTAATTTTCTCTATGAGACATATATTTATTTTCTTACTTTGTTCAACTCATATTTACTGTTTTTCCCAGCAATGGGTTAAAACTTATGATATGGGATATGAAGCAAATTGGATCATAGAGGATTATGATAAAGGCTATATTATTCTTGGAACAAACTCAAACGTAAATTATGGTTTGATTATTAAAACTGATGTTAATGGAAATGTGTTATGGAAAATACACATAGGGAATGGGCTATATGAGGTTAATATACAAAATGTTGAAAGAACAGAAGATAATGGCCTAATTCTTGGAGGGACATCTTCAAAATATGCTAATCAGGAAGATGCATTTATTTTAAAATTAAACTCTTGTGGAAAACTAGATTGGTGCAGTGATATCTATACTCCAACTTTCTATGATTTAGGAGTGAGGGTTAAACCCACAAAAGATCATGGTTATGTTTTTTTAGGACTATTAAATAATCCAGATCCTAAGTTAAGAACTAATCTATTTAAATTTGATTTGCAGGGAAATCTGTTATGGCATCAGAAATATTTACCAGACAGTGCTGCTTTTTTTGATGATGCCGCAGATGTTCTCGTTGATTCCACTGGTTACTTTATCACTGCTTCATGTTATTATCCTGACCCTGGTGGAAGTGGTGGCTATGAACGATTTTATTTTATAAAATCTGATTTATCCGGGAATAAACTCTGGAGTTCAATATATGGTAATCAAACATACTATTATGGATATCCATATAATAACTCCTTAGTAAGTAATCATGGAAATTATTACTCTTTTGGAAAACATGATGTGATTTCATCAGGAGAGGAACATCCGGCATTTGTTAAAATTATGCAGAATGGCACACAATCCTACAATAGGGATATCCTTTCCAATGTTAGTCAGGGAGCAGCAAGTTCAGGGATATTTTTAAACGACACAAGCCTCGTCGTGTCTTGTTGTTTTAATTTATCGATATATAATGATAGTAACAAGATTGTTAAAATAGATACGTTAGGCAGTATTATAAATACGTTCAACCTCCCGAATATTACCACAGCGTGTATATTTAAGATGGCAAAGACATTTGATGAAAAATGCATAATTGCCACAACCAACTGTCCATCAAATTGTCAGATTGTTGCTTATAAAATCAATTCAGACCTTCAATGGGATTCTATTTACACTCGCCCCTTCACCTATGACAGCCTTTGCCCTCATCAGATCATCTCCGATACCATTGATCCTGGTTGCAACCTGGTGGTGAATGTCGAAGAACCCATTTCCAATCCTGAAACCCATCAGATGCACCTCTTCCCTAATCCGACAAAAGGGAAACTCACCATCATGCTTCCAAAATATCTTGTGGTAACCGACAAAACACCACCTGTTCAATCCAGAACTATTTACCATCAATGGAGATCCACCATACTCCTTGCCTATGATTTAAACGGGAACCAGGTCTTTAGTCAAGAGATCATGAAAGATCAATCCCAATTGGAATTGGATGTGTCTTCCTGGTCAAAGGGCATGTATTACTTCAAACTGGTCTATAATGGCAATTCGGTGGATGGGAAGAAGGTCATTGTTGAATGATCAGGTCTTCCACCTTACCCGTTTTCATAGAGATGCAGCAATTTCCTTTAAAGGAACTGAAATGTTTATCCGGACTTCTTCGGATAAAATAGAATTAAATGCCCGAAATGCCTAAAATGAAAAAGGCCATCCCATGGGGACAGCCTTTCAAACCAAACTATTAACCGACCAAATTTATTTGATTGGTAACCCTCAACCCGGTTCAGGGTTGTTGAGTCACGGCTCAAGCTTAAGAGATCTTGATCTCTTTTTTGGTTTCCAGCCTGGCTTCTTCGCGCTTCGGCATGGAAACTTTAAGAATACCTTCCTGGTAATCAGCTTTTATAGACTCAAGATCAATCGTCTTGGGCAGTGTGAAGGAGCGGCTGAAAGAACCATAGTAAAATTCCTTGCGGGTGTAGTTCTTGCCTTCTTCTTTCTTTTCATCTTCAATCTCTGCGGAAATTGTAAGAACGCTGTTCTCAAGATGGATCTTGAAATCGTCTTTTTTCAGTCCGGGTGCAGCGATCTCCAGCAGGAACGATTCGTTCTGCTCAACGATGTTTGCGGCCGGGTCGGTGATACGTTTTCCGAAGAAATCACCCAGCTCGTTCTCAAAAAAGTTGCTCATCATATCCCCTAAGGGGTTTCTCTGATGCCATCTGATAAGTGTCATGGTGTACCTCCTTTTTTTATGTTGTTTTTTATGTTTGCTGATGAGGGAGGTTCAATTTTTATGCCAGTGTGAAAGCAAGCAGGTATTCTGACAAAATGACTGTTATCATTAAGGTTTAAGCGACATTTTGGCGTTTTAATTTGTAATATTATAATCACTATATTTGAAAAAGGAAGATATAAAAACTCAAACCATGCTTTTAAAAATTTTCGACTTCCTGAGAATAGGAATTGTTTGTGCAGCCTTCTTTTTCGGATACATTATCGGGTCTTCACATGGGTACGATCCAATTGCCCAGCTGCATTTTATGATCCCTGTAGTGATCGTTGCCATTGCCGGGATATCCGGTTTTGAAGGTTTATTCTTTTCAAAGCAAGCTGCTGAGATCAAGGGTTTTGAAACAGGGAGCAATTACCAGAAGCAATCGGCGATCGCAATGCTGTCGTATGCAGTGATTGCAGTCATTGTATATTTCTCCGATTGGGGCATCAAAGCGGAGTTGACCATACTGTTCACTTTTCTCTTCTTTTTCTTTTTCTCAGGCATCAATCATGCAATTGATGCTATTCAGAGGCGCAATTATACCTGGCAGAACATCAACCGCCCGTTCATAACACTTCTGCTTATAGCGGGAATGCTATATCCTGTTATTATGGCTTTGAAGGAGATGAGATAGCTTTATTGCGGCTGATGGTATATCAGTGCCATGTGGCTTTTTATTTATCATAGTGAAAACGACAACTATAAATCCAAAGTTCTTCACCATTTATCTGATAAACCAGACGATGCTCTCGATCAATTCTTCTGGACCATAATCCTGTTAAATCATACTTTAAAGGTTCAGGTTTCCCAATTCCTTCATAATGAGTTCTTTGAATTTCCTTAATGAGCTCATTAATTTTTTTTAAGATTTTTTTATCATCTGTTTGCCAGGAGACGTAATCTTCCCATGAATTTTTTGAGAATACAATTTTCATTTCTCTTCAATTAATTCTTTATGAACTGTTTTACCTGTCTTCATCTGGTTAATTGATTCATAAAGTCTATCAGCATTTTTCTTTGAACTAAGTAAATGAACAGTTTCGAGAATGGAATTGAATTCATCAAGGGAAATAAGAACGGCTCCATGACCGGTTCCTCTCTTGATAATTAAAGTTTCATTATTCTTTTCGACGTCATCAAGATATTGTTTTAACCTTGTTCTAAACTCGGTGAAATTTGCTGCTTTCATTTTGCTAAAATATAAGTTACTAATAAGGTACAAATATAGGTACTTTTATAGTAATATTTCTATTCTTGTAAAATTTTTATTGCCATGTGGTCTGCATAACTCTAACTGCAACAATGCTAACGCCTGGTTGCTATCAAATGCTTTGCTTTTGCTGCGTTATGGCCATCGGTCAGGCTGCGTGAATTTTATAATTCCTGATTGAATCAAATTCACTCTGCTTTTTCCCCAATTCCTCTTCGATGTCATAATCATTTTGAAGACCGAGCCAAAATTTGGCTGAATTCCCAAAATAATTACTCAATCTGATTGCTGTGTCAGCAGTGATCCTCCGATTCCCTTTAATAATTTCACTAATGCTTGTTTGAGGAATCCCAATATCTTTTCCCAGACGATAAGCAGAGAAATTCATTGGAATTAAAAATTCTTCTTTAAGAACTTCTCCCGGATGTATGTTTTTAAGCTTGAACATATTGTCATTGTTTAATGATAATCAATTATTTCGATATTGGTTATCCGCAATGCAGGAAGGTGTTCACCAGCTTCAGTATCTCCTTCTCATTATCCTTGATCGACTCACGCAGGAACTCATCATTATAGCTGCGGAGTTTCTTGATGATACCATCGATCACCAGAGGAGGGAACACCCCGTCCTTTTCATAGATCGCCCTTTGTTTCTGTAGGATGCCGGCGCTTTTCCAGCAGGAATCAGGAAGGTGCTGAAGGTCTTTTACTCTTTGTTTGTTCTTCTCATCAAAAATATTGATGTCGACATAAGTCTTTTCGGCATATTCCAGCGCATCCTTCATCTTCAGTCCGTGCCTTGCGGCGACCGTGAGCCCGGCGAACAGGAGGTAGATATCCGCAGACCCGTCGGGACATCTGAATTCAACGGTTTGCCTGCTGCCGAAACCTTTTTGTGTATCAGTTTCAAACGGGTTGGCATCGGTGATCATATCGTGTTTGCTGCCCCAGCCGAGGGGTACGCGCACCAGAACCGAGCGGTTGCGGTCGCCCCAGCAGATATTGGTGGGAGCTTCCTGGTGGGGAACCAGCCTGAAATAGGAGGTGGGGATGGTATTCCCGAAGGCGGTGAGAGACTGCGAAAGGTCGAGGTAACCGGCAATAGCGCGGCGGGCGGTATCGCTCAGCTTTCCGTTGTCGAGCATCTGGCTTTTATCGTTCTTCATCAGGCGGGTATGCACATGCAATCCGCTCCCGGCCTTGCCCGAAGTGATCTTGGGCGCAAAAGTAACGGTGACTCCGTATTTATAGGCCAGTGACCTGATGATCCATTTTGCAATGAGGATCTGCTCGGCGGCATCTTCCAGTTTGACGGGAATAAATTCAATTTCATTCTGTTCGAAGCTCAGGCCGGTTTCGGTGAAATTCCCCACTTCGGAATGCCCGTATTTGATATAGCCCCCGCAGTTTGCGATGGCTTTCATGGCTTCCAGCCTGAGGTTTTCCCATTTGCAGAATGGAGCCGATTCGTGGTAGCCTTTCTGGTCGGCCGCTTCAAAGAGGTTGTTTTTCTCGGAAATCACATAATATTCAAGTTCCCCCATGACCTCGAACGCAAGGCCCGTATCTTTTTTCAGGGCTTCGTGCGACTTGCGCAAAATATACTCAGGCGAATTGGCAAAGGGCAGTCCGTCCTTATCATAATAGGAACACATGATATCGATGGCTGGGAACTGAGAAAACGGATTTACGAAAGCGGTGCGGTAACGGGGGATTACATAGAGATCAGACGATCCTGCTTCCACATAATGCGGGAACAGGCTGGAGCCGTCAACGCGTTCCCCGGCGCTGAGGATGCTGTCGAGATGCTTGCGGCTTTTGATCATGAAGTTCAAAGTCTTCAATCGGCCGTCGCCGCCTGCATACCTGAAATTAAGCATGCCTACGCCTTTGGCTTCGATAAACCGGATAAGGTCGCTTTTTGTAAATTCTTCGGATGGCTTGTTAAGGAAACTGATGAGTGGATTGGGATTCAGGTTTACCGCTTCGTTCATGTCAATCGGTTTTAGATAAAGTATTCAGAGACTTGCAAAAGTAAGAATTTTCCGTAAATTTGATACATCATCAACGCATGCAAAACAAAATGTCATTTAACCTTAACGAACTCATTTTTTTCTCCTCTTTTATAGTCTTTATTTTACTGATGCTGCTGCTCGACCTGGGGGTTTTTCAGAAACATTCCCATGTGATGAAATTCAGGGAATCGGTCGCCTGGACCCTGGTATGGGTTAGCATTTCCTTTGCTTTTTACCTGCTGATCAGGTTTCACGGGAACTGGATACACGGGGCTGATACACTGGCGGCCATACAGGAAAGAATTACGAAGTTTCACCATCCTATAAGCATAAACGGCCTTGGGCTGGAGGATGCCATCAGCCGTTATAATAAAAACCTTTCACTGGAATATCTCACAGGCTACCTTATCGAATATTCCCTTTCGGTGGATAACGTTTTCGTAATTGTACTGATCTTCCTTTCCTTTAAGATCAAACCCCTGTATTACAAGCGTGTTTTGTTCTGGGGCATTCTCGGCGCCATCGTCATGAGGTTCCTGTTTATCTTTATCTCCAGCGCCCTGATCCAGAGATTTGAATGGTTCCTTTATATTTTCGGGGGAATGCTGGTTGTGATCGGACTGAAAATGGGATGGGAATTCATTTCCCATAAAAAGCAGGAGGAGATAGATACCGAGCATCACCCGGTAGTCAAGTTCATGTCGAAGTATTTCAGGGTAACCAAAGAGGACCATGACCAGAAATTCTGGATCATCCGGGGCGGCAAATTCTATTTCACCCCCTTGTTTATCGTTCTTATGATCATCGAATTCTCGGATGTGCTTTTTGCCGTTGATTCAGTGCCTGCGGTATTCTCGGTAACACTCGATCCGTACATTGTATTTTTCTCAAACATTTTTGCGATCCTCGGCCTCCGTTCCCTGTTTTTCCTGGTTATGAATGTGATGAACCGGTTTTATTACCTGAAACTCGGACTGGCTGTCCTGCTTAGTTTTGTCGGGGTGAAAATGCTGCTCGCCTATTTTTACAAACTCAGCACCAATCATTCCCTTATCATCATTGCATCCATCCTTGTCCTTAGTGTTATTGCTTCGCTTTTCCGATCACGTTTTATAAAAAAATCTTTATGAAAGAATCATCAGCCAAAGAGAGAAAAACTTCTTTTTCACCGTCAAAGAGCCTTAGGACAAGGTTGCTGATGTGGTTTTTTGCAGTCTCAGTTTTACCATTACTGCTCATAGTTGCAATTGGGATACCGCTTTTACTTAATATATCCAAGCAAACAGCTGTAAAAACACTTACATTTTCATTCAACCAGGAGAATGAAAGGCTGAATAACTACTTTAATGAACTGGTTCAACATACCATCGTTCAACCCCGGCTCGATTTTGCCATGCCTATGCTGAAACAGATCACTGAGGAATCTGTAAAATCAGGTAAATCGTTCCATGACTTCCTCCATTCAGCAGAATATGCCAAACTCATCGATCCCTGTGAATCCCTGGTAGGGAAGATCTCCAGGGAAGCTAAAATTACAGATGCTTTCCTGATACTTCCTGACGGGAATATTGTATATTCAATGACAAAAGGCCCCGAACTCGGGAAAAATATTACAGAAGGAGATCTTAAATCCTCAATATTTGGCCAGGCATACCAATTAGCTGCTTCAGAAAAGGAAATACATATGTCCGACATCGGACAATATGAGAAAAGCACTCTCCCTTCGTTCTTTCTTATAAGTCCTTTGAAAGAAGCAAATTCAATATATGGGTACTTTGCATTCAGGGTTGCAACCGATTCGGTGAACAGCATCCTGGGACCTGAGAAAAATCTTGGTGCCTCGGCTGTGGCATATCTTGTTTCTGCGGATAAAAGAATAGTTGCAACAAGCAATCCGGACGAACCGAAATATTCTGTATTCAGAAACATTTCCAATCCTGAAATAGAGAAACAGCTTTTTAAGATGCGGAACGGATCTGAAGCAGAGGCTGTGAAGTGGGAAGCCGTCACAATCTATAAAGATGCCTATAGCAATAGTGTTTACGGGTCCTGCATACCGCTTAAAAGCCTGAGCAGGTTTGGGCCGAAAATTCTGTTGGTTCAGGAATTGGATGTCATGGAAGCCATAGGGGGCAGCATTTTGTTTATCATCGTTATGGTCAGCCTCATTTTTACCATCGCCATTCTCGTGAGCTTTATCTCACTTTACCTTGCAAGGCGCATTGTAAAGCCAGTAGACTTGCTGTCGGTCTGGGCTGGTTCAGTTGCAAAAGGCGATCTTTCGTACCATGAGATTAACACTTCGGATGACGAGATCGGCAAACTGAATTCGAGTTTTCGTTCAGTGGTTGATTCTTTCCGCGAGATCTCCGCCGTTTCAGCTTCCATGGCGGTAGGTGATTTTGAAAAGAAGGTCGCGGTGAGAGGGCCCGATGACCTCCTGGGCAGGTCGGTAAACGAGATGCTTGATAGTTTCAAGGCAGTGATCGGGCAGGCTACAAAGATTTCGCAGGGGGATTATAACGGGGAGATCAGTCCCAGGAGCGATAAAGACAGCCTGGGAAAGGCTCTTCAGGTCATGACCGGGACCTTGCGTGAGAATTCAATCACGATGGGACAGCAGGACTGGCTGAAATCAGGTATGGCTGAACTCAGCATGAAACTCAGCGGCGACAAATCCATCCATGATGTAACCCATGAACTGATCAAGTTTCTTGTCGGTTACCTTGACGGACAGCTTGGCTTGTTTTACCTGGCGGATGAGCAGGATGAACTGGTTCTTACAGCCACTTATGCATTCCACGATCGTAAAGGTAATTTCAGCAGGCTGAAGATGGGTGAAGGGCTCGTTGGACAAGCAGCCCTGGAAAAAGAGATCATCCTGTTCAGGGATGTGCAGGAGAATGCTGCCAGTCTCAATTTTGGAGTGGATGAGAAGATCCCTCCCCACTTTATTATTGCCCCCCTGGTGTTTGAAAATAAGATTATAGGCGTAGTGCAGGTAGGTAAACTTGAACCGTTCACTCCTCTGCAGAAAAAATTTGTCGAACAACTTCTTGAGCCTGTAGCGATATCGCTCAATACATCTACAGCCAGGGTGAAGGTAAAGCAGCTCCTCGACCAGACCCAGCAGCAGGCCGAGCGTTTGCAGGTGCAGCAGGAAGAACTTCGTCAGACAAATGAAGAACTTGAAGAACAGACCAAGGCACTCAGGAGTTCCGAAGAAGCCCTTCAGGCCCAGCAGGAGGAATTAAGGGTGATCAACGAAGAGCTCCAGGAACGAACCAAAACGCTGGAACAGCAAAGAGATGACATCCGCATTAAAAACACAGAACTCACCAAAGCACGGAATGAGATAGAAGAAAAGGCCAAGGATCTTGAATTTGCGAGCAAATACAAATCGGAATTCCTGGCGAATATGTCACATGAGCTCCGCACTCCGCTCAACAGCATCATTGTCCTTTCTCAGTTGTTATCTGAAAACAAGAGGCAAAACCTTACCGACAAACAGATCGAGTATGCCGATACCATCAACAGCTCGGGCAGCGATCTGCTGGACCTGATCAATGAGATCCTTGACCTCAGCAAGATAGAGGCCGGCCGTATTGAGCTCCATCCCGAGACTATCGACCTGAAAGAGATATTGAACCAGATGGATATGTTTTTTAAACCCATGGTCGAAAAGAAAGGCCTCGGCTTCAACCTGCATATCGATGGGAAGGTGCCTTCAAATATCTTCGTGGATAACCAGAGGCTTCAGCAGATATTAAAGAACCTTCTTTCCAATGCGCTGAAGTTTACCGAGAAGGGATCCATTGCGCTGGAAGTAAGGAGACCGGCCGATGCGCTTGAACTAAGCGGTACGTCGCTGAAAATGGAATCCTCCCTGCTGTTCACTGTAACGGATACAGGGATAGGGATACCGAGGGATAAACTGAATATTATTTTCGAAGCCTTCCAGCAGGCCGACGGTACCACCAGCAGGCGTTTCGGTGGCACAGGACTGGGGCTCACAATTTCACGTTCTTTCGCACAGGTTATGGGAGGAGACATCCGCCTTATAAGCGAAGAAGGAAAAGGCTCTGTTTTCAGCCTTCTGCTCCCTGAGAAATATGAAGAAATCATTTCAAAGCAGGCACACCAGAAACAAATCCAAACGCCTCCTGTTTCAATTCCTGCAGAACCAAAACACCGTCAGCCGAGGGCTTTAGCCAATGAGAACCCCCAGCATGACCACAGGGATAACCTGCAAAAAGGGGATAAGATTTTACTGATCATCGAAGACGACCCGGCTTTTTCGAAAATCCTTTTCGACCTGGCTGAAGAGAAAGGCTATAAATGCCTGGTAGCGCAGGACGGGGAGAGTGGACTATATCTGGCCGACCTGCATGTGCCCAGCGCTATTGTGCTGGATATAGGTCTTCCGGGAATAGACGGATGGGAGGTAATGGACAGGCTCCACAAGGATGCAAAAACAAGGCATATCCCAGTACACTTTATTTCGGCTATGGATAAGTCGAAGGAAGCCTTGCAGATGGGCGCTGTGGGATACCTGACTAAACCGGTCAGCATTGATAAACTCAGGGATGCCTTCGTGAGGATCGAAGATGTCATCTCCAAACCCATGAAAAAATTGCTGGTAGTCGATGACGATCCCGCAACTCAAATGAGCATTGTGGAACTTATAGGTAACGGAGATGTAACCACAACATCGGTTGGAGGAGGCGCCGAAGCTTATCAGCTGCTCGAGAGAGAGAATTTCGATTGCCTGATCCTTGACCTGGGACTGAAGGATATGAGCGGATTTGAGCTGATTGAAAAAATCAGGGCAAACAACAGGCTCGTAAACCTTCCTATCATTATTTATACCGGCAAGGACCTTTCGAGGGAGGAAGAAGACAAACTTCAAAAGTATGCCGACAGTATCATCATCAAAGGTATACGCTCGCCCGAACGCCTGCTTGCCGAGACATCGCTCTTCCTTCACAGGATAGAAGCCAATCTGCCCCAGGAAAAGCAGGATATGATCAGGATGCTATACAGCCAGGAGGATGTTTTTCATGACCGTACAATACTGCTTGTTGATGACGATTCCCGGAATGTGTTTGCAATAACCGCAGTGCTTGAGGAGAGAGGGCTGAATGTCATCCCTGCAGGGAATGGCCGTGAAGGGATCGAAAAGCTCAGGGCCAATCCGGGGATAAACCTGGTGCTTATGGATATCATGATGCCTGAGATGGACGGCTATGAAGCAATCGGGCTGATACGGAAGATGCAGAAATATGAGGACCTCCCGATCATAGCGCTTACGGCTAAGGCAATGAAGGAGGACAGGGACCATTGTATTGAAGCAGGGGCGAATGATTACCTCGCAAAACCGGTCGACAGCCAAAAGCTGCTATCTTTGTTAAGAGTTTGGCTGTATAAGTAAGCTATGAAGAAGTCGCAGGAAGAACAGCTGGAAAACCAGGATATCGAGATCAGGCTACTGATCCAGGCGATCTATGACAAGTACGGCTATGACTTCCGCAACTATTCCCAGGCTCATATCAAACGCAGGATGCTCAACCGTTTCCATCTTTCAGGCATGAGCTCCATTTCCCAGATGATCCATGAATCCCTGGTCAATCATAAATTCGTGGACCAGCTGCTGATGGACCTTTCCATCAACGTGACGGAGATGTTCAGGGATCCCTCGTTTTACAAGGCGGTGCGTGAACATGTCGTCCCTGTGCTGAAGACCTATCCTTTTATCAAGATCTGGCATGCCGGCTGTTCCAGCGGCGAGGAAGTGTATTCCATGGCCATTCTGCTGAAGGAAGAAGGTTTATACAACAGGACCCAGATCTATGCAACCGATTTCAACCCTGTCATCATCAAACAGGCGAAAGAAGGGATCTATCCTATAAACAGGATGAAGGACTTCACCCTGAACTACCAGAGGGCGGGAGGAAAGGCTTCCTTTTCTGATTACTATACTGCGAATTACGAATCGGCCAAACTGCTGGATTCTTTCAAGAAAAACATTGTGTTTGCAACACATAACCTGGTCACCGATTCGGTATTTGCCGAGGTCCATATGGTGGTTTGCCGCAACGTGCTCATTTATTTCGACCGCCAGCTGCAGGATAAGGTGATCGGACTGTTCGCCGATTCCCTTACAGGAGGAGGGGTGTTATGCCTTGGATCGAAAGAAAACCTGCAGTTTTCTGGATATTACGATAACTTTGAGGGACTTGTGACCGGTGAGAGGATTTATATTAAAAAGTATAAGGTATGACACCTGCCAGGAAATATAATGCGGTTGTTGTGGGGTCTTCGGCAGGAGGTTTGAATGCCCTGAAAACCTTGTTGCGGAACCTGAACAGGGATTTTAAATTTCCTGTGATCATTGTGCAGCATATAAGCCCTGATTCGGAAAATTACCTCATCCATATTCTCAACGACCTGAAACGCCTTAAGGTTAAGGAAGCTGACGAAAAGGAACAGCCCCAGCCGGGCTATGCCTATGTGGCCCCGCCGAATTACCATCTCCTGGTTGAGCCCGACCAGACTTTCACCCTTACAATCGACGAAAGGGTGAATTATGCCAGGCCATCGATAGATGTGTTATTCGAAACGGCAGCTGAAGCCTACAGGGAACACCTCATCGGGATTATCCTGACCGGGGCGAATAATGACGGCAGCCTCGGGCTTAAACGGATCAAGGAGATGGGCGGACTGGCTATCGTTCAGGACCCCGATACGGCCGAAGTGGACTCCATGCCCAAAGCAGCCATCCAGGCCTGCGCCGTGGATTACATTCTGCCGCTTGAGGAAATTTCAGCACTTTTGAATAGTTTGTAACCGGATTGCCTTAATTATTGTGTTTATGAGCCCCAAACCTAGGATACTGATAGTGGATGACAATGTAAGCAACATCATTGTCATTGAAGAATTGCTTTCCGATCTGGATGTTGAACTTGTAAGAGCTAAATCGGGCCTGGAGGCTATCGAAAAAACAAAGCAGCTGGAATTCGCCCTCATCCTTATGGATGTGCAGATGCCGGGAATGGACGGTTTTGAAACCGTAGAGATCATCCGCCAGGATAAAAAAAATATCCTGCTCCCGATAATTTATATCACGGCAATCTATAACGAAAATTATTACAGGACCAAGGGCATTAAGACAGGCGCTGTGGATTTTATTGCCAAACCCATTATCCCCGACCTGTTTATAGGGAAGGTCACTTTGTTTGTCAATCTGTACAAGCAACGTATTGTCCTTGAACAGGAAGTGATTAAGCGGAAAGAAGCTGAAGAGGAAATGAAAGTTGCCCGCGACCAGGCAAGGGAAGCGGCACATGCAAAGCAGCTGTTCCTTTCGACGATGAGCCACGAAATACGAACCCCTTTGAATGCCATTGTCAATACGGCTAAACTGTTGAAAGAGGAAAACCCAAGGGAGGACCAGATAGAAGATCTCGAGATCCTTGAGTTCTCGGCCGAAAACCTCCTGCACCTGATCAACGATATACTCGACTTCTCGAAAATCGATGCAGGCAAGATAGAGTTCGAGGCGATTGAATTCGAGATGAGAAAACTCATGAACGGGATCCACCAGAGTTTTGACTACCAGGCCACCCAGAAAGAAATTTCACTTGAGTTTATCCTTTCGCCGGATGTCCCGGATGTGATCATTGGCGATTCAGCACGCTTATCACAGATACTGATCAACCTGGTTGGCAATGCCATAAAATTTACAGATAAGGGAAAAGTCATCGTGGAAGCCTCTTTGCTTGGAATCAGGGATAATACCGTTGATATTGTGATAAGGGTATCCGATACAGGGATAGGTATTCCCGCTGATAAGCTGCAATTCGTGTTCGAAAGCTTTACCCAGGCCTCTTCGTCCACTACCCGCAAATACGGCGGCACCGGGCTCGGGCTGGCAATAACCAAGAAGCTGGTTGAAATGCAGGGAGGAAAAATCGAAGTGAAAAGCAATTTAGGCCAGGGGAGCATCTTCTCGGTGACTATGCCTTTCATGCGCAGCGAGAAGACCCATCTCGACGAGGATATGCTGATGAAGGCAAGTTTCCAGAGCCTGGCAGGGTTAAGGGTTATGGTTGTTGAAGACAACCTCGTGAACCAGAAGATCGTCTCTAAGTTTTTAATGAAGTGGGATGTGAATGTGGATGTGGCAGAGAACGGGAAAATAGCGGTTGAAAAGGCAAGGCGTAACACGTATGACCTGATTTTAATGGACCTTCATATGCCCGAGATGAACGGGTATGATGCCACTTTCGAGATCCGGAAAATGGAAAATAATCCGAACAAAGACCTGCCGATTATCGCGCTGACAGCTTCAGCGTTTATTGAAGACCGCGAAAAGATCTATACTTACGGGATGAGCGGGTATATCATCAAGCCGTTCAATCCTTCGGAGCTGTACTGGAAGATAGCGCCTTTCATAAGGAAGTGAAAGGTTGTCACATCCTGTTTTTTTCAAGCAGTGCCGCCGCTGCAGTATACGGACTGATATTCCCCGCGATGACTTCTTTTTCGTAATACGCAAGGGACTGGGCGATGTCTTTTCGGCCGTAGAAATCACGTTTTATAGCCTGGTCAATGGTTTCGGTAAGCACCTGCCTGAATTGTTCTTTACGCTGAAATTCGAAAAATCCGTTTGCTTTCGTGGTTTCCCTGTAGTTTTCTATGTAAGTCCACACCGTTTCAATACCCATCCTGGCCCGGGCCGAGCAAAGGTCAACCACCGGGTTCCAGCCGCTTTCGGCAGGCGGATATAAGTGAAGTGCGTTCTTGTATTCAACCCTTGCGGCTTTTGCTTTATTGACATTATCTCCGTCGGCTTTGTTGATGAAGATCGCATCGGCCATTTCCATGATCCCGCGCTTGATACCCTGGAGTTCATCACCTGCGCCCGCAAGCATGAGTAAAAGGAAAAAATCAACCATAGACCTGACCGTCGTTTCAGACTGGCCCACACCAACGGTTTCAACCAGGATCACGTCAAACCCAGCCGCTTCGCAGAGGATGATGGTTTCCCTTGTTTTACGGGCAACACCGCCCAGGGAACCGGCCGAAGGGGATGGCCTGATATATGCTTTCGGGTTGACAGCCAGCTCTTCCATCCTTGTTTTATCGCCGAGGATACTGCCTTTGGAGCGTGTGCTGCTGGGGTCGATGGCAAGAACCGCGATCTGGTGATCCTGAGAAGTGAGAAACATCCCAAGCGCTTCGATAAAGGTGCTTTTACCTACTCCAGGAACCCCCGTGATGCCGATGCGAATTGATTTCCCTGAAAAGGGGAGGCAGGCATTGATGATTTCCTGGGCTTTTTGCTGATGGGAATGAAGCGAGCTCTCGACCATGGTGATCGCTTTGCTGAGGACAGTGCGGTTGCCAGACCTGATGCCATGAACAAATTCTTCGGTGCTCAGCGACTGGGGACGTTTTGCTTTAAGTTTCCTCAGTGCATCAGCATTTACAGGGCCGGGTTGTTCAATCCCATCCATCACATTCAGGGCCGATTTAAATTCCTTTTTTGGGTTCATCTTCCTGCCGTCATTATGCCGTCGGTTATCCGTTATCCATTATCCGGCACCCGGTATCTTGTCTTGTCCTAAAGTAGCCATCCGGATGACCGATGCCCAAAAGTACAGAAAACCCGTGAATTGAAATATTTCGCCCAATCCTTTTAACATTCCGGGGAAAATTTCTATCTTTGCACCCCCAAACCTCTCCGTAGCTCAGTTGGTAGAGCAATTGACTCTTAATCAATGGGTCCCAGGTTCGAATCCTGGCGGGGAGACAAAGAAAAGCCCATTCACGCAGTGTTTGGGCTTTTTTCGTGTTCGGGCCGGAACCAGTTCCGGCCCGAACACGGGAGAAGACCAAAGCCCGCGAAGCGGGCAGGGCTTTCCTTTAGCAACGACCTTTTTTATGGATCATGAGCTCTGCGAACTAATCCTGGCGGGGAGACCAGCATAATCAACGACTTACGAGTAAAATTGTAAGTGGTTTTTTATTGATACAAACAAAAGGACAAACAAATAGTCGGATATTGACCATCTTCTACTATTGTTTGAGAGGATGTAAACTGCATATAATCTGATTTAGTCGTGTGGCCCGGCTCATGAATGAGAATTGGGCGAAAACACTCAGCATTACCATTTAAACTGTTACAAAAAGTACAATCTTTTTTTCATGGTTCGTTAATGTTACATACCATGGTTATTATTTGTTCAGGAATTTTTGAGTTCTGTTTGCAGCATTTTGTCTGATATTGTAATAGTAAAAAGGATAATCAAAGCTATGGTAAACACCTTTTGGAAACCCACTGAGTGAATCTAATATGGCTATTCTGGATTCATCGGCAGTTGAGCAAACCAATACCCCCTTTGTGATATCTACTCGGGCATCAGCATATTGTGATATTTTCACCCATACTCCTGCCTTATTTGGAAAAAGCGATCCCAGGCCCTGTGAAGTGTCTGCTAAAGTTTCGCTTCTCGTCCAGGTGATAGGATTTATCACAAGGCCAGTATCACCATATATTACAGGATTCACTCCGGTAAAACCATTTGCTTCGGTGTTATATGAAATAATCACTCCTGTATCATCAGGTCCAGTCGCAAATTTCAGGTGAGGATTAGCCTGGAGAAATGCTTTTGTAACAGGACCACCGATTACGTATGCCGCAATCATTCTGGAATAAACCTGCGGATTAGCTTTCAGGTATCCGGCTAAAATATTACAAACAATATTTGCTCCTTGTGAATGTCCGGCTAATATAAACGGGCGTCCCTGATTGAAATGCTTTATGTAGTAGTCGAAGGCCGCAGTAGCATCCGTTGTGGGAATTCCAGCGATCACATTTAATCGGTTATCAGGCGATGAGTTGTCTTGTCGGTAATAGGGTGAGTAAACATTAGCTGCGGTGTCAAAAGCAGTGGCTTGCCGTGCAAAGGCTGATGCTGCACCTGCCATCATAAGGGAGTCGTCAATTGCGCAAATCATTGAAGTTGAATTATTCTTTGTCCAGGACGTTGTTGGATATAAGTAAAAGACATCTGCTTTGTAAAGAGTCGCAGGCAATGACAGCCAATGAGCAGCTTGTGAATAATCAACCGAGGTTGAAACAGTGATTGTACTGCTACTTTTCTTGCAACCGTTGATAATAATTACTCCAAATCCCATTATGATTAAAGGGTAAATTAAGGTGCTGATTTTTATTTTCATTTTAGATTTTTAATTTGATGATTAAAGAAGCAGCAGAACTATAACGTTTTTCAAATCATGTCTTTTTTACGGGCATGGAATAACCCCTGAAAGAAACTTCGGGCTTAGCACATGTCAGGAGGAGGGACTTACATAGGTCTTTTTTGATGTTGGGAAGATGGTCACAGTTTATTTTTTGAACAAGTTAAAGATACAACATAAAAATACCATTGCATGCAAAACGGATTTTATAAAAAGATTTTGCTAATCAGTTCAAAAATTAAACAATTGTAATCATGAATGGTTTTTCCTGAATTTGCCATATTCCGATAACATCTATATATTTGTATATGATATGGGATGAGCAGAACCAATCACTCTGTGTCCTGAATCTGAGACTTTGGAAACAAACCAATATTTAAACTTTAAAAACAATCAGATGAAACATCTTCAAAAATCAGCATTAGTAATATTTCTGCTGTTTTGTTTATTGACGGCCGTATCTGCTTATTCACAGACCGGTAAGACTGATAAAAAGCTGGAAGCAGAAGAAGCCTTTAAAAAGGAGATCACATCTGCTCTGGAACTTTGGAATACAATGGCTAAGAACAGAGATGTGAATCATTTTATGGATTTATTTGATGAGAATGCAGATATTATCGTCGTGGGTTCCGACAGCGGGGAAGTCTTCAAAGGCAGAAATCAGATAGAAACCTGGATGAAAATGTTATTTGCCCACCGCAGTTTTTCATGGGATATGAACCGGGTAGATATTCATCATAACGGGAATACGGCCTGGGTTTTTATGGATGGAAATATGATCGTTTCCAATGATAAAGGAAAAACTGTAAAATTTCCTTATCGTTTTACGGGTATTTTAGTGAAAGTTAAGAATACCTGGAAATGGAGGCTCTTTGACGGCTCGGTGCCGGGAGGGCACTGAACTGTCTTCAGTTTTTCAGAATCCTGACCATTATAAAAAGGGAGATTATTAATCCGACACCGATAATGAGAACAAAAGCCATACTGATAACAGCAATTGCATTGATCGTTTTCAATGCCTTCTCCCAGAAACAGGGACAGGCCCGGATAGACTCCCTTCTAACACAATTGAACAGGTCAAAGGAAGATACGAATAAAGTTAAGCTGCTGAACGAACTGAGCCTTACAGTCAGAGAAATCAATGCCGACGAAGGGATCAGTTACGCAATACAAGCTTTGTCGCTTGCCCAAAAACTTCACTGGCAGCCAGGTGTTGCTGATGCAAATGTTGTTCTTGGCATGAGTTACTTTTATGGCAAAACCAATTATACAGGTGCGATAGACTGTTATTTGAAATCATTGAAAATCAGTGAAGAAATCCATGATAATACCAGGATCGCAAAAAGCCTGAACCGCCTTGGATTATTTTACTCCAGGTTGTCGGATTATAAGAAAGCTTTGGACTATTACCAAAGGGCATTAAACATCGCAAAGGAAGAAGGGAATAAGAATGGCATGCAAAAGATCATGTTTAATATTGGCGAGATCTATCAAAAGCAATCAGACTATCCTAAAGCATTGGAAATATTCAACCAGGCACTGAAAATAAACCAGTCTATTGGAAATAAACCGGGATGCAGCAGGGCCTTAAATGCCATCGGTTTTATTTACCGGTTAATGAAAGATTTTAAAAGAGCCCATCAGTATTGTGAAGAATCCATTAAAATGTATGAAGCAGCAGGAGATCAAATATCACTGGCTGCAGAGTTGGAAGACATAGGAGATATGTACCGGCAGCAAACCGAGTACCTTAAGGCGCTGGAATATCTCTTTAAAGCGCTGAGAATTCAGAAAGAGTTAAATGAAAGAAGAAGTATTGCTTATAATTTCGGGGTGATCGCTTACACTTATTTCAAGATCGCAACCGACAGCAATACAACCGTATTGAATAAGCTTTTTTCCGGGAATAAAAAGGCCGCTGTGAAAATATGCATGACATATGCCGACAGTTCAATAGCAATCCAGAAGGAGCTGGGAGATCTTTATTACCTGCAGGATACCTATATTTCGATGAGCCGTGCCCTGGAGCAGCTCGGCGATTACAAGGGAGCTCTTGAAAACCTGAAACAATATAACATCATCAGTGATTCGATTTTAAATGCCGACAGGGAGAAAAAGCTCACTCAGCTCTCGATGAAGTATGAATTCGATAAAAAGCAGGCAACCGACAGTTTGAGGCATGCAGTTGAAAACAACCTGAACCAGCTCCGCCTGCAGAAGCAAAAAACATTTACCTGGGCAGGTTTTATCGGCATGGCCCTGGTCGCATTTTTACTGTTCTTCGTATTTAAAAATTACAACAACCAGCGTAAATCCAATCTGCGGTTGCAAGCCGCTCAAAAGGAGATCCTGGAACAAAAAGAACGTGCCGAACAAAGCGAAAGGTTCAAGCAGCAGTTCCTTGCCAACATGAGTCATGAGATCCGCACTCCAATGAATGCCGTCATGGGAATGACGAACCTGTTAATCGATAAAAATCCCCGGGCCGACCAGCAGCATTACCTGGAAGGGATAAAAAAATCCTCCGATATCCTGCTGCACATCATTAACGACATCCTGGATCTGTCTAAAATTGAGTCCGGAAAAATGGAACTTGAAAAAACAGACTTTTCCCTGCATCAAACTATTGAACAGGTAATAGAAACCATGCGGCATAAAGCCGATGAAAAAGGATTGCATTTGCTGAGCGATATCAGTGACAGCATTCCCGATGTGCTTATTGGTGATCCTGTACGCTTGAACCAGATCATTCTGAACCTTGCGGGAAATGCCATTAAATTCACTGAAAAAGGAAGTGTTGAGATCAAGGTTGAATTAGCCTCCGGGGACCCATCTTCACTGCTTAATCTCAGGTTTTCAGTCATCGATACCGGCATCGGGATCGCGGAAGATAAACTTGAAACGGTCTTTGAAAGTTTTAAACAAGCCAATTCATCGGATACCAGGAAGTATGGCGGTACAGTACTGGGGTTGAGCATCAGCAGGCAGCTGGTGGAATTGTATGGAGGGGATATAAAAATAGAGAGTGAAGAAGGAGCAGGCACAACGTTCTCATTTATACTCAATTTTGAAGAAGGTTCCGCAGTAAGATTGCATAAACAACTGAATGCTCTTGCACTTATTGACGGGCACATCCTGGACGGATTGAAAATTCTGATTGCCGATGATAACGAGTATAACAGGATAGTTGCCGAAGATACGCTGAGATCAAAAGCCAATGTTGCAATAGAAACCGCATCCAACGGGAATGAAGCAATTGAGTTACTTAAAGAGACAGACTTTGACGTGATATTAATGGATGTTCAGATGCCCGAAATGAATGGTTTTGAAGCAACCGGGTTCATCCGTGCGAACTTTTCTTCACCCAAAAAAGATGTTCCGATCATTGCTTTAACGGCAAGTGTACTGAGAACCGACCTCGACAAATGCAGGCAGGCTGGTATGAACTCGTATATTCCCAAGCCGTTTAATGCATCGCAACTTATCCGCGGCATTGCCGAGGTATTGGATATTAAAATAAGAACATTGGAGAATCCCGCAGAAGCAAAGGAAAAAGCTTCATCTGACCAGGGGAGGGTAACGGATATGTCATACCTCAAAACATTCTGCGAAGGTGACGGGAAGAAAATGCAAAAGTATATCGGCATGTTTTTACAATCAGCCCCGGTTCTCTTAGAAAAAGTAAACACGGCCATTGCTGCTTCTGATTTTGAGGAGGTAGCGAATCAGCTGCATGGTTTTAAGACTAAATTTATCATGATGGGTATGAAGAACACAGGCATGCTGTCACTCCTCCTGGAACAGAAATACAGAAGTGAATCAAGACCAGGCACATCGCATGCAGAGATTAAAATCCTGCTTGCTGATGTTGAACGCGCGATTATTGAATTAACATAAAAGCTGGCGATCTTCCGATATTCATTATTTTTACAAAAAATATAAGCTATGGACCTGGATATGCCAAAGAAAATTTTCATCGTGGATGATGATACAATGCTCACTGAAGCGCTTAAGGATTATCTCACACGCAATACCCTGAATGATATCTATATTTTCAATACTGGCGAAGAATGCCTGAATCATCTCTCCGAAAACCCTGATGTCATCATCCTGGATTATTACCTTAACAGCGTTCAGAAAGATGCTGCTAACGGGATGGAGATACTGCAGGTGATAAAAAAACATTACCCGGGTATGCATGTCATCATGCTATCCAGCCAGGAGCATTATGCAATCGCGCTTCAAACTATTCAGAAAGGCGCCGAGCAATATGTAGTAAAGGATGAGACTGCTTTCGAAAAGATCGCTTCGCTGATCAGGGAACTCAATTAACCCTCGCCATGAAAACGCCTAAACACTATTCACTGGTCCTGGTCATCCTGTGTTCCGTTATTTTTTCTTCAGTTGCATCAGCACAGTTTATTACGATCGCCCGAAAAATCAAATCGATGCATTCAGGGTCGACTGATGTCGCAACAGTTATCCTTGATGCAAAAACTTTTAAAGTATACTGGGCCGTGATTGACACCCTGACCACCAATCCCAAATTTAAAATAAGCCAGAGGGATAATACAAAACGTTTCGTGGAATTCACTGCGGGAACTTGCAAGGTTTCAATGCAGGTTGATTCACTTGCTTCTGCCTTGTCGCAGATCACGGTTTCCTCAGCTCATGCCGACAATGCAGAAAAGCAAACAACAGATATAGCAGTGGATGTTATACAGACGGTTTGCCAAAAGCTCGGTATAAAGTGCACACAGGATAAAAAGTAAATCCCGTCATAGTTTCCATGAACAACTACCTGAAATTCCTGGTTTTATCTGTGATCATTTTTACCTGCGGATGCGGCCACAAAAAAGATGCACAGATCACAAACCTTCTGATGCTGAAGGGAGGGAAGACTTTTGCAGTTCCCACAGGAACAGCCGCCGACCAGTTCGTGCTGAAGAAATTTCCTGATGCAAAAATAGAATATTACAACAGTGTGCTTGATTGTTCCATGGCTGTGAAGGATGGGAAAGCCGATGCGGCAGTCTATGACCTTCCTGTTCTGAAAAATATTGCTGCAAAAAATGGGGGCCTCATCGTTTTAGATGAACTGCTGTTTGATGATCAGTACGGATTTGCGGTCCGCCCCGACGACAAAGCCCTGAAATCTGCAATGGACGAAGTCCTTGCCCGGTTAAAATCAGACGGCACATACCGGGAGATGCAGAAACGCTGGTTCCCCGATAAGGGGAACCCCGGCCCCATGCCTGAAATCAAATTCACAAATGAAAAAGGCGTGCTCAGATTTGGAACTGCAGCTGTAACAGAACCTATGTCCTATGTCGACAGCAGCAAGCAGGTTGTCGGATTCGATATCGAATATGCCTCCTACATTGCTAAGAAATCAGGGAAAGTCCTGGAGATAGTCAACATGGAATTCGGGGCCATGATCCCTGCCCTGATTTCCGGCAAGGTCGATATGATCGGCGCCGGACTGTCTATCACGGAAGAAAGGGCAAAGAAAGTCCTTTTTTCTCAAAGCTACTATCCAAGCGGTATTGCTGCGGTAGTGAAAGATAACCGAGAAAAGAAAAAAGCAACAACCGAATCCAAAATGAAAACCCTCGCCGATATAAAAAACAGGCGGATAGGGGTGTTGCTTGGAAGTATCCATGACGCTTATGCAACGAAACAGTTCCCCAATGCAACGATCTTTCAGTATCCGAATCTCTCCGATCTGCTGTTTGGCCTGAACTCTGATAAAGTGGATGTGGCATTCACTGACCAGACATCGGTTAAGGATATCTTCAGTAAAAATCCCGGGCTTGGGATCCTGTCCAAAAACATATTTACGGTTAACATCGCAGCAGGATTTGACAAGGATAATGATCAGCTGAGAAAACAGTTCAACGCTTTTCTTAAGGAGATCAGGTCGAACGGTGTTTACAAGGACCTGGTCGACCGCTGGATGGATAAAGGGCTGGAAGAAATGCCCGGGATTAAAGGAACGAACATCAATGGCCAGCTCAAAGTCGGCGTTGTAAGTGACCTTGGAATGCCTTCCACAATAATGAAAAACGGCCGTTTGATTGGTTTTGACATTGAACTGGCCCAGCGGTTTGCAGCATATATCCACAAGGAATTCGTCCCGGTCGACCTGCAGTTCGGGAGCCTGCTTGCATCGGTCTCGACCAATAAGATTGATATCATCATGAGTTCTTTGATGGTAACCGATGAACGCAAAAAACAGATTGATTTTTCCGACCCGTATTATGAATCAGGCGTCAGCATCATTGCAAAGAAAAATAACATTGATAGTAAAACCCTTTCGGGATCAGGAACTCCTGATGAATATCCTGAAGATGAAAATGGTAATGGTAATGTCTCTTTCTTCAAAGCCGTTTCAAACAGTTTCTACAACAACATCATCCTTGAAAAAAGGTATTTGAGTATCCTTGACGGGTTAAAAGTCACTATGCTCATTTCAATCCTTGCTGCAATACTGGGAACGCTGATCGGCTCGCTGGTATGCTACATGAGGATGTCTAAAAGCAGGTTCCTTTCACGATCAGCAAGTGTGTATATCTCCATATTGCGCGGGACACCTGTATTGGTTCTGCTGATGATCATATATTATGTTGTTTTTGCTTCGGTGAATATCAATCCGGTTGTCGTGGCCGTAATTGCATTCTCCCTGAATTTCGGCGCTTATGTATCGGAGATGTTCAGGACTTCTATAGAAAGCATAGATAAAGGGCAGAAGGAGGCTGCAATTGCAGGAGGCTTCTCTAAAATCCAGACATTCACTTACATTATCCTCCCCCAGGCTTTGCGCCATATCCTTCCGGTCTATAAAGGGGAATTTATTTCGCTCCTCAAAATGACCTCCATTGTAGGGTATATAGCAGTCCAGGATCTTACCAAGGCGAGCGATATTATCCGCAGCCGAACGTTTGACGCTTTTTTCCCATTGATCATGGTTGCGGTATTGTATTTATGCATTGCATGGTTGTTTACCTGGGCCCTTGGTTTGATCGAGATTTCGGTGGATCCTAAAAGAAGACGCATAAGGAGAACAGAGGAGGCAAAGCCATGATCAAAGTAAGAAACCTTTCAAAGCATTTTGGAGAACTGGTGGTCCTGAAAGATATCAGTACGGATATCAGTAAAGGAGAGGTGATCTCTGTGATAGGGCCCTCAGGAACGGGAAAAAGCACCTTCCTCCGCTGCCTCAACCTGCTGGAGGTCCCTACCGGCGGAAGCATTTTTATTGATGATGTTCCCCTGCTTGATAAACATACCGACGTGCCAAAACTAAGGCAGAAAATGGGTATGGTTTTTCAGTCGTTTAATTTGTATTCACATCTGACGGTGTTGGAAAACCTGACCATAGGCCCGGTCAAACTTTTGGGAATGAAAAAGGTGGAAGCCGATGAAAAAGCTCATGAGCTTCTTAAGATAGTGGGCCTTGCCGAAAAAGCATACAGCTTTCCCGATGAACTCTCAGGCGGACAAAAACAAAGAGTGGCTATTGCCCGATGCATGGCCATGGAACCTGAAATCCTGCTCTTTGATGAACCTACTTCGGCCCTTGACCCGACCATGGTCAGCGAGGTGCTGGCTGTGATACGCCGACTGTCAAGGGAAGGGATGACCATGATCATCGTAACACATGAAATGGAATTTGCCAGGAACACATCGAGCCGGGTGTTTTATATGGACGAAGGACTGATTTATGAAGAAGGAACACCTCAGCAGATCTTTGATAATCCGCAGAAAGAAAAAACAAAAGCATTCATCAACCGGATACGCAGCCTGAATTGCCATATTACAAGCAGCGATTATGACTTGTATGGCTTGCAGGGCGAAATGGAAGTATTTTGCGAAAAACATATGCTTACCAGGAGGGTCACAGGATATGTATTGCATATTGCTGAAGAGTTGCTGGTACTTCAAAAGGACCTCTCGGATGTCAGCCTCAGCCTTTCTTATTCTGAAAAAGAAGGAGATGTGGAATTGAAATGCGATAGTGCCGGGCTTCCTTTTAATCCTCTTAAGGAAGATGCCCTCGAAGATGATATCGGGCTGAAACTGATCAGGGGAAGATGCAGGAGCGTTGATTATTTCTATGAAGGAGGGAGGAATATTCTCCTTCTCAGGATCAAAGGCGAATAAATGCCTCCGGAAGCCTGATCAGGGTATCCTGAAATTGCGATTTTCCCGCTTTCTATTTAACAAAATTTGAAAATTAATAAATATTTAACTTAGAATGTTAGGTAATTGATAAGGGTTTTTTATATTCGCATCCTGTTTAATATTCATTTTTATGTTGATGAAGATCAGAGGTAATAGTATGACGCTTCCGGGAATAATTTTATTCCTTGTTATAGTGATCTTAGGAATAATATATGTGCATTATACCTGGAAAAGGTTTGAAAACGACAGAGCGGAAAAGGTAATGGAAATCGCACAGTCCATTGAAGCTACCTTGCCAAAAGCTGACCTGAAGATGCTTGAAGCCAAACCCGGAGATATAGCTAAACCCCAGTATACGTTGATCAAAAACATCCTGAAAGCAATAATCAGGATCGATCCCAATGTCAGGTTTGCCTACCTGTATAATGAACAGAAAGGGAAAATATATTTCTATGCTGATTCTGAAGCCGAAAATTCCCCTGATTATTCTCCTCCCGGCCAGGAATATACTGAAGCCATGCCGGAATATCTCTTGCCGTTGACAAACGGAAAGGCACTGATCGCCGGTCCTGTTTCAGACCGCTGGGGGGTATGGGTTTCTGTACTGGTTCCAATTAAAGATGGTGCAAACAGCAGTCCGTATGCGGTTTTTGGAATGGATTATAATGCAAAATCCTGGAATTCATTTTTGTTATTTGAAGTATTTCAATCCTGTGTTTTAGTGATTTTACTTCTCCTTGCATTTTTCTTTTTGCTGATAATCCAGGCTAAGAACAAATCACTAAAAAATGATATTATAGAGCGGAAGCTGGCGGGTGAGGCGCTTTTGCAAAGCCAGGGGCGTACCCGTCTTCAGCGTAATGCAATTGCAAGGATCGCCCTTGACGAGGTTATTGCTTTCGGTTCGCTTACCCAGTCATTGAATCGGCTTACCGAAGAAGTTGCATCGGCGATCAGGGTTTCGCGCGCAAGTGTCTGGCTCTATACGGAAGATAAGGCTGCATTGCAATGCAGCTCCCTGTATGAAGCCGAAGCAAATCGCCACAGCTCGGGAATACTTTTAAAGAGCGCTGATTATCCGAGGTATTTTGAAGCTATTAAAAGGGAAAGCAGGATCAATGCCGACGAAGCACAAACTGACCTGCGAACCAGTGAATTTGCCGAGGGGTATCTTAAACCACTCGGAATAAGTTCAATGCTGGATGCAGGAATTACCATTGAAGGTAAGCTAAAGGGAGTTGTGTGTTTTGAACATACCGGGGAGAAGCGCATCTGGCATCCTGATGAGGAATCTTTTGCAAGCACTGTGGCATCTATCGTTGCTCAGATACTTTCCAATAATGTACGCAAACTTGCAGAAGATGCACTGAGGGTCAGCGAAGAAAAATACCGCAATATTTTCGAAAATGTCCAGGATGTTTTTTACCAAACCGATCTTTCAGGGATTGTGCGGGAAATAAGCCCGTCCATCAAATATTTTTCACAGTTTAACAGGGAGGAAATTCTAGGATTCTCAGTCGACAAATTGTATAAAAGTCCGGAGGACAGGGATAATCTGATCAATGAAATTTTGAAAAATGGCGAACTCAGGGATTATGAACTCACCCTGAGGACAAAATCAGGCGTAACCAGGAGTGCTTCAATTAACGCAAGATTAATTTATGATGCCCAGGGTAATCCCCACCATATCGACGGAGCCATCAGGGATATCACTGAAAGAAAACAGGCGGAAGCTGACCTGATCAAAGCTAAAGAACGTGCGGAAGAAAGCGATCGGCTTAAATCGGCGTTTCTTGCCAATATGAGCCACGAGATACGCACCCCCATGAACGGGATCCTTGGCTTTGCCGGCTTGTTGAAGGAACCCGGCCTGACCGGGGAAGATCAGCAGGAATATATAAGGATCATTGAGAAAAGCGGGGCCCGCATGCTTAATATTATCAATGACATCGTTGATATTTCAAAAATAGAATCGGGCTTGATGGAAGTTGATATTAAAGACTCTGACATCAATCATCAGATGGAGTACATCTATAATTTCTTCAGACCTGAATTTGACAGGAAGAAAATACAGTTTTCATTAAAAAACGGTCTGCCTTCAAATGAAGCCACCATCAAAACAGACCGCGAAAAGATCTATGCCATTCTTACCAACCTGGTTAAAAATGCCAATAAATATACCAACCATGGTTCAATAGAATTCGGGTACAATAAAAAAGATTCATTTCTTGAATTCTATGTTAAAGATACAGGCATCGGGATCCCGCTTGACAGGCAGGAAGCCATTTTCGAGCGGTTTATCCAGGCTGATATTTTCGACAAGCATGCATTGCAGGGAGCCGGGCTGGGATTGTCAATAACAAAAGCTTATGTGGAAATGCTTGGCGGTAAAATCTGGGTTGAAAGCAAAGAAGGGGAAGGTTCAACTTTCTTTTTCACTCTTCCGTATAATGCAGGGGTGCAAAAACCAACCATCGCTCCTGCTAATGAGCATATCGTGCAAAGTACAGGGCGAATTGAAAATCTGAAGGTTTTAATTGCAGAAGACGATGAAATATCGGTAATGTTCCTGACCAAATCATTGAAGGGATTTGTTAAAGAAATTCTTATTGTAAAGACAGGTATGGAAGCTGTGGAATTTTGCAGCAATCATCCTGATACAGATCTCGTATTAATGGATATCGGGATGCCCGAAATGAACGGATATGAAGCTACAATGAGAATACGTCAGTTCAACAAGGAAGTGGTCATTATCGCTCAAACTGCATTTGGTCTTTTAGGCGACAGGGAGAAAGCCCTGGATGCCGGATGCGATGATTATATTTCAAAGCCGATAGAAGGAGATTCATTAATAAGGCTGATACACAAATATTTCAATAATCAAACAGATTAATCCTGAAATATATCTTGTTGTTTGACAAACATCTCTTTAACTTTGAAGATGGGTTTTTGGGGTTTCCGAAAAATTGTTCAATATGAAAACAGAGCAGAGCGTATTTTCAGTAGAAAAAGGATGGGTGAGGAAAAGCGAGAGCGCACTTGGTAAATTGGCAGGCCTTGTTTTCCTGTATGGCAATAAAGACCTCCTTAAAGAACAACTTCATATTGATCATGTGAAAAAGGAATACCCAAATGCCCAGGTCATCGGTTGTTCTACTTCCGGCGAGATCTGCCAGGAAGAGGTCTTTAACAACAGTATTGTTTGCACGGCAGTTTGGTTTGAAAAGACCATTGTCGAAATTGCAGCCGAACATATCGGTTCTATGGATGACAGCTTCGTGATCGGGGAAAAACTGGCAGACCGGCTCGACAAGGAACAGCTGGTGCATATCATGATCCTTTCCGACGGCCTGAATATCAACGGTAGTGAACTTACCAAAGGGCTGAACAAACGGCTTGGTGAAAGGATCCCTGTTACCGGAGGTTTAGCAGGGGATCAGGCCAACTTTAACGAAACCCTAATTGTGCATAACAGCACCGGCCGGAGCAACATTATCCTCGCAATAGGGTTCTATGGGAAAGACTTAAGCGTAGGATACGGATCAATGGGAGGATGGGATTCGTTTGGTGTCGACAGGGAGGTTACCCGGTCAAAAGGAAATATCCTGTATGAACTGGATGGACTGCCGGCCCTGGAACTTTATAAACGGTACCTTGGCAGCCACGCCGCTGATCTCCCGGCTTCGGCCCTGCTGTTTCCCCTCAGCCTCCGAATGCAGGGATCTGAAACGGCTCTTGTGCGTACCGTCTTGTCGGTTAATGAAGAGGATGGGAGCATGGTTTTTGCCGGAGATATTCCCCAGGGAGAACATGTTCGCCTAATGAAGGCGAATTTTGAACGATTACTTGACGGGGCTAACGGGGCAGCAGAAATGATGAAGACAAGCCTCCGAAACCTGACTCCTGACCTGGCTATACTGATCAGTTGCGTAGGCCGTAAACTTGTATTAAAACTGAGAGTGGAAGAAGAACTGGAACGTGTTCGTGAAGTAACCGGAAATTCAACGGTATTAACAGGCTTCTACTCCTACGGGGAAATTTGCCCCACGAAACCGTTTGTGAACCATTGTGAACTGCATAATCAAACCATGACGATCACTGCTTTCAAGGAAAATTAATTCCTCCGATTTGGAAAATAATTTAAATAAACTGCTTCAACGCCAGCTAAAAAGGCGCTTCGGATCATCAGACAATATCCCTGATGAGCTTAAAGGAATTATTCAGGATATAAGCCAGACATACAATAATTATGAAGAAGATGCCGGGCTGCTTCAGAATTCCATTGAAATAAGTTCACAGGAGCTTCGTGATGCATTTTTAAAACACAAAAATGATGCAGAGACCAGGAAGGAAACGTTAAACAGGATTAAAGAAGCTATCAATGCACTTAATCCTCCCGGACAAAACGGGGTCACCGACACTAATGATGATCCCTCCCATCTTTTCAAATCACTGATAAAATTAATAGAAGAGCGTAAGCAGGCAGAAGAAGACCTGCAGGAAAGCAACCGTAAATGGGAAGCCATCATCTCTGCTTCTCCTGATGGGATCGGAATGGTTTCGCCGGATGGTAAGATCCAGCTGATATCAGAAAAACTCGCGACCTTGTACGGCTATTCGGTTGAAGAACTGAATAATTACATTGGCAGCTCCCTTATGGAGTTTATTGATCCTTCAAACCACTCTCTGTTAATTGAAAATATCCGCAAATTGCTCTCAGGGGAGAGCGATATACGCCTCTCTGAATATCTTGCGGTTAAAAAGGACAAAAGCAGGTGTTATATTGATATTAATTCAACAGTCTTATTTGATCATCAGGGAAACCCGGTGAGTATCCTTTTTGTTGTGCGTGATATAACCGACCGCAAACAGGCTGAGGAAACGCTGAATAACGAACGTACGCTTTTCAGAACGATCATTGACCTCATCCCCGATGCGGTTTATGTTAAAGACTTCACAGGAAGAAAGATACTTGCCAACCCCAAGGAAATACAGTTTGCAGGGGTGAATTCTGAAACCGAGATAATTGGCAAGACTGACTTTGACCTTTATAATTTTAATGAGGCTTCCCTTTTCTGGGAGGAAGATAAGTCTGTACTTACCACGGGAAAACCGGTTCTCAATGCTGAGAGTTTTCTGACCGACAGGGATGGGAAAATGCACTGGATACTGGTTTCAAAGGTGCCTTTTTTTGACATGCATGGTAAAATAACCGGAATTGTCGGGGTTACACATGATATCACAGAAAGGAAACTTGTGGAGCAGGAACTCCTTAAATCAAAGGAAAAAGCAGAAGAAAGCGACCGCTTGAAATCGGCATTTCTTGCAAACATGAGCCATGAGATAAGGACACCGATGAATGGGATCCTCGGTTTTTCCAAACTTCTTAAAGAACCAAAACTAACAGGAGAGGAACAACAGGAGTATATACAGATCATCGAAAAAAGCGGCGCCCGCATGCTTAATATCATCAATAATATTATTGATATTTCGAAAATTGAATCAGGCCAGATGGAGGTTTCAATTTCTGATGCAAACATCAATGATCAGATCGAATATGTATATACTTTCTTCAAACCTGAGGCTGAACAGAAAGGAATACACCTCCTTGTTGAATTGGGCCTGCCTTCTGAAGAAGCCGTGATCAGGACCGATCAGGAAAAGATTTATGCGATCCTGACCAACCTGGTTAAGAATGCGGTTAAATATACCAATGAGGGTACCATCGTATTTGGTTATAAGAAGAAAAAAGGATTCCTTGAATTTTTTGTCAGAGACACCGGCATAGGAATTCAAAGTCACAGGCACGATGCCATTTTTGAACGGTTTATCCAGGCAGATATTTCCAATAAACAGGCGATTGACGGAGCCGGCCTGGGCCTCTCAATCACCAAGGCCTATGTTGAGATGCTTAATGGGAATATCTGGGTTGAAAGCCAGGAAGGAAAAGGATCGGTCTTTTATTTCACGATACCATACAAAGTTGAGATTGCCGACTCAGCAGAGTCTGCTGTCCAGGTTTTATTTGACGGAGAAACAGGCCCGGTTAATGATCTGAAAGTACTGATTGTCGAAGATGATGAAGCATCGGCCTTATTCCTGAAAGTATCTGTTAAATTATTCAGTAAGGAGTTGTTAAAGGCCAAGTCGGGCCTGGAAGCAGTTGAGATATGCCGTAACAACCCTGACATTGATCTTATCCTTATGGATATCAGGCTGCCTGTAATGAACGGATATGAGGCTACACGACAGGTACGTCAATTCAATAAGGATGTGGTGATAATTGCTCAGACTGCTTATGGTCTTGTAGGTGACAAAGAAAGAGCATTGGAGTCGGGATGTAATGACTATATTTCAAAGCCAATCGACACCGACGAATTGATGGGGATAATAAAAAAACATTTCAGGAGCTGATATATAACAGGCTGCCGGCCGGGTGTTTGAAACGTGCCCGGGAATCTTATCCTTTCTTGACCCTTACGGCATTCATACCTTTAAAGCTGCGCTCTGTCTCAAAAATGACGGTATCGCCTTCCTTGATCTCTTCACTCACATTGTTCACGTGTACGAAGTATTTCTCCTGGTTTTCAGAATCTTTTATAAAACCGAAGCCTTTTGCAGCGTTGAAAAATTCGACCCTGCCTTTGCGTATTGCATTGGCCTCTTCAACTTCCCTTTTGGGAACACCTATCTGTATGCTCTCGGGATTGATCTTCTTTCTATGGGCGGGATCGGGAGGAGTATCGGTGATGCGTCCGTTTTCATCAACATAGGCGATCATGTTGTCAAGCCCTCCACCGGGAGAGTTTGCCTTACGTTCAGCAAGTTTCTGTTGTTTGTCAACGCGTTTCTTTAAGCGTTTTTTCTCTTTTTCTCTTTTACTGAATGTTTCTTGTGAACTCGCCATTAATGTTTGTTTAGGATTTCAATTGATGTGCAAAGGTACGATAATAAACCAGATACGCGCTAATATTCAGTGAATCTGCTATTTTTGCACGGCGGTTTAGGGCTTTAAGAATTCTGAAGGGAATATGAACAATATCGTTACCCGGACATTCGGAGTGGATTTTATCTTCTTCGACCTTCTTTTTCTCCTTTGCTGGATTACTTTCCTGGTCTGGAAAAAGTATTTTACTGCAATACGATGGGGATTAGCCGGCTGGATCATTTATATTTTCATCGATTATTTGCTTTGGTATCGCATCCTTGGATCACGGCATTATTCGGGCCCCCTTGACTCCAGGCTATTCTTTGCCTGGTTTTGTTTTTCTCCCGGCTTTGTCCAGTTTTCATATGTGATTGTGATGTTTGAAAAAAGAAGCATTCGTGAAGCAGTGTTCTGGACTTTGTTATTTTACTGCGGATGGACTGCCGTGGGTTTTCTGTCGCAATGGATCCCTTTGGATGATACACTGATCAGGGTGTCCCGCGATATGGGAAAAGGCAACCAGAGATGGATCATGGGAGGGATGGCGCTACTGAATCTTCTCATAGGGATCATCATGGTGGTGAGGCGCACATTAAAATGGAAGGACCTTCTGTATCTTTTCCTCGTGGGAACACTGGTTGAATTTGCCCTGGAATTTTCCCTGCTGGCGTCGGGGATCAGGCTTGAACAGGGTCAATGGAGTTTAAGCATGATGCTGGTGAACGCCCTTATAGAATTCAATTGCGGGATTATCATGATGTATATTATCTGGAAATTTCTTTTCGGAAAAAGTGGTAATTTTGCATTCTGAAATGAATAAAGAGAAAGACCATATTACCAGGTTTTTACTGGAATCAAACGAGTATACTACCCCGGCGGATACCCATCGTTTCCTGTTTGACAGGCTTGCCCTGAATACAAGGATCTATTTCATGAGCCGGTATGTGGGTATTTGTTTTTCGACCCGGAGCGCCGCCATCAAAGGACTTTATGATACCGGCTACTGGGTGTCGTCTTCCCATGATATTTTCAGGCTGATTGAGGGTTGCGGGGGCCGCTTCCGGATTACAGGCCAGGAAAATATCAGGAACTGTGAAGGGCCGGTGGTTTTCATCAGCAATCACATGAGTACGCTTGAGACCATGATCTTCCCGGGGATCATTCAGCCCTTAAAAGATGTGACGTTCATTGTAAAAGACGCCCTCGTGAGACATTGGGTTTTCGGCGCTGTTATGCGTTCCCGCAATCCTATCGTATTAAGCCGGAGCAAACCAAGGGAAGATTTCAGTATCGTGATGGAAGAGGGATTGAAGAGAATCTCCAATGGGATCTCGGTGATTGTTTTTCCGCAACATACACGAAGAACCCAATTCAGTCCTGAAGAGTTCAATACCATGGGGATAAAACTTGCCGCCCGTGCCGCCGTGCCTGTAATCCCGGTTGCGATAAAAACCGATTTCTGGGGAAACGGCAGGTTCACCGGGTACCTGGGCCCTGTCAACCGTGAAAAAACAATACATATTGCATTCGGCGAACCATTCAGGGTAAAGGGGTCAGGAAAGGAAGACCATCAGAAAGTAATTCAATACATTCAGTCCTGCCTCAAACAGTGGAAAGATTAAGCATTATTGCAGAGGCTTACCTGCTTATTCCGAATATTTTCCTGAAATGATATCCGTAAATCGAAAATGTTACGGCATCAACAACAAGATTAGGGCGCCTGAAAATGGTCCAGGCCATGAAAGTCCAGTAATCCCTTCTTCCTTTATTTAGCATCCCTATAATTATAAGGGATTTGAGGAATCCCATCAGTGCAGTGGAATCAATTTTTGATGCATTATATTTTCTTGGCCTGTAATTCAAAAATAACCGTCTTATGCGTTTATAATAGGGTTTTGTCGTATAAATATTATAAATAATATCATTATACCCTTTTAAAAGTTCGTGGGAATTCATCCTCGGAATAAAATTCATGGAGGAATCGGTATTGTTACCGCTGGCCTCCACCGTGAGCCTGTTCTCGGCCTCGAGCCGTTTATACAGTTTTGTGTTTTTTGGTGCATTCAATAATCCTACCATGGCAGAAACAATCCCGCTTTGCTGGATGAAATCTATCTGTTTCTGAAAAACCCCGGGTGTGTCACTGTCGAAGCCAACAATAAATCCGCCTGAAACCTGTAACCCGGCATACTGTATCTTTTTTACGCTCATTAACATATCCCTGTTCTTGTTCTGAAACTTGTTGCAGTCAGACAGGGATTTTTCCTCGGGAGTTTCAATACCGATAAAAGCTGAGTTAAATCCTGAATCAACCATCAGTGACATCAGCTCAGGGTCGTCGGAAAGGTTTATTGAAGACTGTATCGTAAATGAGAAAGGATATTTATGGTGTCTCATCCATGATATCATGGCCGGCAACAGTTCGGTTTTTACTTCCTTCTTATTACCGATGAAATTATCGTCAACAATTGACACAGGCCCCCTCCAGTTGAGGCTGTATAGTATGTCAAGCTCCCTGAGCACCTGGCTGGTATTTTTCATCCTCACCTTATGCCCGAGAAGTGAGGTGATCTCGCAGAAATCACATGAAAAAGGGCAGCCGCGTGAAACCTGGATGCTCATGGAAGCATAGACTCCCATCGAGAGTAAATGGTAATCGGGCACCGGGCTCGAGGTGATTTCAGCATATTCACCGGTACTGTATATTCTTTCCGGAGTCTTACCTGCTTCAAGATCTGCCAGGAACAAGGGCAGTGTGATCTCAGCCTCATTTAAAATGAAATGGTCGATCTGCGGATAGTTGTCGAATTCCTGGGTGAACAGCGGGCCGCCGGCAACAATTTTAACTTTATGTTTCAGGCATTCTTCGATGATCCCGCTGACCGATTCCTTCTGTATATACATGGCGCTGATAAAAACGTAGTCGGCCCAAAGGATGTCGGCGGTATGAAGCGGTGAAACATTCATATCAACCAGTTTCTTCTTCCAGATTGACGGGAGCATTGCCGATACGGTGATCAAACCAAGGGGAGGAACACCTGCTTTCTTGGAAATAAACCGCAGTGCATGCCTGAAACTCCAGAATGAATCAGGATAATCGGGATATATCAGCAATACATTCATATTTCCTTTCAGATCAGGCTTTATAAACCGGGTAATCGGTATAGCCCTTTGCATCAGCAGTATAAAACAAGTCCATATGTAGATCCTGTGATAAAGGCCAGTTGTTTTTCAGCCTTTCCACTAGGTCAGGATTATTGATAAACGGGCGACCAAATGCAATCAGGTCACCCAACCCGCTTTGAATATCTTTCTCGGCTCTTTCCTTGTCATATGCTCCTGACAGAATGATATCATTTTTAAAATTGTTCCGGATGAGGTTCTTGATCTTTAGGGGAACTTCCGGGGCTCCCATTGCAGAATGATCAACAATATGGATATATACAATTCCAAGCTTGTTGAGATGATAGGAAAGATAATTATAAGTAGCGTCGATTTCGGGATAAAGAGGCATGTCGCTTGCAACTCCGTAAGGGGATAAGCGGATCCCGGTTTTTCTGCTTCCGATTTCATCGGCAACAGCAGCCACTATTTCAAGGACAAAACGGCTGCGGTTTTCAATGCTGCCCCCATACTTATCTTTACGGATATTGCTGACAGGCGACAAAAACTGCTCCAGCAAGTACCCATTGGCTGCATGCAGTTCAACACCATCGAATCCCGCCTCTACTGCATTCTTTGATGCAGCTACAAATTGTGCTGTTGTTTGTACAAGGTCTTCTGCTGACATCTCCTTAGGAACAGGAAAATCCTGCATCTTTTGCAAGTCAGTCCACATCTGTCCGGAAGCTTTTACAGCCGAAGGTGCAATTATTTGAGCCCCTGCAGGCATGTTAAGGCGATGGCTTATTCTACCCGTATGCATAAACTGAACAAAAATCTTTCCCCCGGCGTCATGCACTGCCGCAGTGGTCTTTTTCCATCCCTCCACCTGCTTTGTGCTATAGATCCCGGGTATCCGGGCATAACCCAAACCATTGGGCGATGGAGAAGTTCCCTCTGTTATAATTAACCCAGCACTTGCCCTTTGTTTATAATATTCTGCCATTAGCTCAGTTGGAATATTCCCATTAGCCCTGCACCTTGTCATAGGCGCCATTACTATATGATTTATTAATTCAACTGATCCAATTTCTATTGGAGAGAATATTTTGTACGTGTTCATATCGCCTTTTTGTTAATTTAATGTTCCTGTTGAAAACTTAGCTCACCAGCTGTTCCCGGCCCCGGAATTATAAATAGATTTTCCCGCTCTCAAATTGGTCTGGAAATTATTCGTACCCGCTTTTTATAATGGTAGAAATCATTTTGAATCTTTTATTTGCTTTTACACTGTTTGATGTATGTGCAGGGATTATAATTGATTGGCCGGTTTCTAATAAATTAGAAGCCCCGTCAATCACTATTTCAGCACTCCCGTCGATGATCTGGACAAAGGTGTCGAAGGGAATAGTTTTTTCAGCCATGGCTTCACCACTGTCACATGAAACAGCCGTGACGTTTCCCGTTGTCTTTTTTATTATTGTCTTGATGACCACTGCATTGGGAACATATTCAATGATCTCAACAATAATAAAGGCCTTCGACTTCTGAATTTCGTTGGATAAAACAGGTTTCATGGGTAAATTGAATTACCCGACAAAGGTCAGGACCTTTATCCCCGGAAACATTACACAATTATGGGAATAAGTTACATTATTCACACATTGCCCAATGCCTCACGCCTTTTCTTTTTAAGCTGTTTGAAGTGGGAAGGAGTGAGCCCTGTAATTTTTTTGAACTGGTTTGACAGATGGGCTACACTGCTGTAATGAAGTTTATAGGCAATTTCGGTGAGACTAAGCTCGTCGTAAACGAGTAATTCTTTTACCTTTTCAATTTTATGGGCCAGGTAAAACTTCTCAATAGTCGTCCCTTTAACCTCAGTAAAAAGATTGGAAAGATAGGTGTAATTATGATTAAGTTTTTCGGCCAGGTAATCTGAAAGATTTATTTTAATCTGGTCTTCGGTGTAATGGACCAGTTCGATGATGACCATTTTGATCCTTTCTACAAGGAGGCTCTTTTTATCATCCATCAATTCAAGCCCCGACTTTCTCAAGGCAATATCCAGCTCTGCCAGTTGCTGTTCTGATATATCATCCTTAATATCAGCCTCACCCAGGTCTACAGCAACATAATGAACGCCCAGCTTTTTCAACTCGGCTTTTACAACCATTTTACAACGGATGCAAACCATATTTTTGATATAGAGCTTCAATGAATCATAGGGCTTTCAGTAAAAGTATTAATTTATTTCAAGAAAGTCAAATTTTATAATTCCGGGATTCAGCTGAATTTTAATTTCCTGAAACTCACCATCTCCTGGGTTTTTTCATTCCATAAACGGAAAGTAAGAGTCTTGAAACCGGGCCAGAACCTCAGGGGTTTGATGCCGTTGAACATGGCGTTCTCCTGGTGGCATTTCGAGAGGTTATAATTGGGAATGAGGGGACTGAGATGATGAATATGGTGGAACCCGATATTGCCTGTGAAATATTGAAGGACAGCTGGGAGCTCGTAATAAGAACTTCCTTCCAGCGCCACTTGTTTATAATTCCAGTTCTCGTTCCTGGCCCAGAGAGTAGGGTTGAACTGGTGCTGAACATAAAACAGCCAGAAACCAAGGATGCCGGCTATGTAAATAACAGGAAACTGTACCAGGATGAACGCTTTCACGCCAATCAGCAGGCTCATTGAAACAGCAATCAGCAGCAGGCCTGCATTGGTTATATAAACGCCCATCCGCCCTTTCTGATCCATATGTTTTTTTGTGAACCTGTTGCCTATAAGGAATACGTAAAGAGGACCGATACCGAACATGGTAAGGGGATTCCTGTAAAACCTGTAAACAACCTTTCTCCAGCGCGAACTTTCTTTATACTCATCCACGGTCATGGTCCATACATCACCGGTTCCCCTTTTATCAAGATTCCCAACGGTTTCATGATGGATATAATGGTTTTTTGACCAGCTGTAATATGGCGTAAATGTGAGGATCCCCAATAAGATCCCTGTAATGTTGTTCAGCTTTCCCGATTTGAAAAAGGAACCATGTCCACAGTCATGAAAGATTATAAATAAGCGTACAAGCATTCCGGCCGCAGGAATTGAAAGCCCGAGAGTGATCCAGTAGGAAACGGAAAGGCTTAAATACATTAAAAATAAGGCAAGAAAGTAAAGCAGGAGGTTGGAGGTCAATTGCACCCAGCTCCTCAGACGGTTCGGGTGGTTGTACCTTTTGACTATCTGCACCCAGGACATTTCGGGTATCGCATTTTGGAGATTCAAAGAACTCATGATAAATAAAATAAAACACAAAGGTACGACATATAACTGCCAATTGTTTGTTTAGATCAAATTAAAATAAACAAACCTCCGGCCGGAATGTGTCAAAAACAGGTTTATTCAGTATGTTTGTATATGACATTATGATCAAACAAAATAAGGGATACTTATGACAGGCATTCCTGTTTCTGATATTCAGGGCTTGCGGCCGAAACTGCTTAACGAATCCTTAACCATAACCAGGGTCCATTACAAGATCCTGGGCATGAGCTGGGCCGGCTGGGTATTTGATTTTTACGATCTTATACTGTTCACCTTTCTGCTGATCCCTATCTCAAAAGAGTATAATTTTTCGAATCTGCAGATGTCGTATGTGCTTGGCGCCAGCCTTGCAGCAACAGCAATAGGAGGGGTTATCTTCGGAGTACTGTCTGACCGTTTCGGCCGCAAACCGGTATTACAATGGACTATCCTGACTTATTCCATAGGTACGTTTCTCTCGGGCTTTGCAGGGAGTTTCTGGCTGCTGATGGTTTTCAGGGTGCTTACAGGCCTGGGTGTAGGCGGGGAATGGGGTACAGGGCAGACATATATAGGTGAAACATTCCCTGCAAAGGTCCGCGGACGTTATTGCGCCATGATGCAAACCGGCGCCCCGCTTGGTATTGCACTTGCTTCCATAGTGGGAGGACTCATCTCTCCGCATATTGGCTGGAGGGCCTGTTTCTTCATTTCACTTCTCCCGGCTGTTATGGTCCTGTTTATCAGGAGGCATCTGCCTGAATCTGACTTATGGCTTCTCAGGAAAAAAGCAACCAAAAAGGACCCTGCAAAAGGCAGTTATAAAAGAAATAAAACTGTTCAGCAGTTTCAGGAGCTCCTGTCGGTGGAAAACAGGAAATATTTTATTCTTGGCCTGGTGCTGGCAGTCTTCGATATGTCGGCATACTGGCTTACCTACTCATGGATGCCCGGCTACCTTCATGCTGAAAGGCATTTTACACTCACCAAATCGGCATTCTGGATTCTTGTAACCCAAACGGGGGGATTCCTGGGCTACCTCATCTTCGGGTTTGTTGCTGACCGCCTGGGCAGGCGGCCGGCATACAGCATGTATTCGGTGATCATGGCCCTCGGACTGGTCATGGTAACGATATTCTGGGATGTCATCGTGATCTACCCGCTGATTATACTTGCTTTCATGTTCATGGTAGGATTCGGAACCGGGATGTTCGGCGGATTTGGTTCACTGTTTTCAGAGCTTTTTCCCACTTCAGTGCGCAGTACGGCAATGGGATCTGCGTTCAATCTTGCAAGGGGGATACAGTTCTTCACCCCTGTCATCATTTCCATTATTGCCGTGAAATACGGGCTTGGAGGAGGGATCTCGCTGGCGGCTTTGTTTGCACTGCTGACAGGTGCATGGATATGGACCTTTCCTGAAACCAGGCAAAAAAAGCTGTACTCCGGGGATTAAAACTAATTCATTATTATTATCTTTGATAATCAATGAGCAAGGGTCATGAAACGAAAGCTGGTATTTTTTGGCATAATCGGGGTGATCATCATACTGCTGCTGATCAGGATATTTTCAGGTTCAGGCAGTAAAAAGACCGAAGCGGCTGCGGCCTTAAAACCGGTCGTCCCTGTCGAAGTGTTTATCGCCCGCGATACTTCCATGGTATACCAGCTCTCCACCATCGGCTCTTTAAGGGCCAATGAAAGCGTGGAAATCGTAAGCGAGATCAGCAAAAAAGTCATTACGGTCCACCTGAAAGAAGGCTCATCGGTGAGCCGGGGGCAACTGCTTTTCAAGCTTGATGATGCGGAAATCGTTGCAAGGATAAACAAGCTGACTATAGAGGAAAAGCTTGCATCAACAAATGAAACCAGGCAAAAAGCACAGTTAGCCAAGGGCGGGATCAGCCAGGAGCAATACGATGAAACCCAGAACCACCTGAACACCATCAGGGCTGAAATAGAGATTCTGAAGGTTGATCTCTCGAAAACTGAGATCAGGGCCCCGTTTGCAGGCAAGATAGGGGTAAGGAACGTCAGCGAAGGAGCGCTTGTCAACCCGAACATGGTTTTGGCCAGTCTCCAGGATGTGAGTAAAATAAAAATTGATTTCTCAATTCCCGAGCGTTATGCCGGGGACCTTCACCAGGGTTCGGGGATTTCATTTACAACCGATTATTCAACCAAAGCCTATAAAGCGGTAATTGAAGCCGTGGAACCCGATGTGGAAAAAAAGACCAGGACGATCTTATTGCGTGCTGTATGTGAAAACAGGGATGGCAGCCTGGTCCCGGGAGCTTCGGTGAGGGTTGAACTCAACCTGCTGGCCCTGGATAAAAAACTTTTCATTCCTACTGCAGCCCTTATCCCTACAGTGAAAGGATATGACGTTTACCTGATGAAATCAGGCAAAGCGGTCCTCCAGCCTGTAACAACAGGGATCCGGAACAAGCTTTCGGTCCAGATAGTTGAAGGCCTGGCACTGGGTGATACCATCGTTGTGACAAATCTTCTCAGAATAAAACCCGATTCCCCCCTGAAGCTGGTGAAACTGAATTAATATGAGTCTCTCATCCGTCAGTATTAAAAGGCCGGTCCTGGCAATTGTATTCTCCCTGCTGATCGTTATTTTCGGACTGGTCAGCTATTCATACCTGGGTATAAGGGAATACCCTGCAATGGATCCACCCATTGTTACGGTTACCACCAATTATTCGGGGGCGAATGCCGAGATCATACAGGCCCAGATCACCGAACCTCTTGAAGATGCCATCAACGGTATTGAAGGGATCAGGGTGCTGTCTTCAATTTCCAATGACCAGACCTCCCTCATCACGGTTGAATTCAACCTGGGCAACGATATGGAAGCCGCAGCCAATGATGTGCGCGACAGGGTATCCAAAACCATCAGCCAGCTCCCCAAGGATGTTGACCCGCCCATCGTTGAGAAGCTGAGCGCCAACACCAACGCGATCATTTTCATGGTCATCCGCTCATACCAGCATAATATCATGGAGGTGAATGCCCTGATGGAAAACGTGATCAAGGAAAGGCTTCAGACTATCCCGGGGGTGGGCGACATCAAGATCTTCGGCGAAAAAAATATTCGATGAGGCTCTGGCTGGATCCATATAAAATGGCATCCTGCGGCATCACCACCCTTGACATCCAGAAAGCAATAGCGAGGGAAAATATCGAGCTTCCTTCAGGACGTGTTGAGGGGAATATGACCGAGCTTACTATCCGAACCCTGGGCCTCATGCAAAGCCCCGAACAGTATAACAATATGATCATACGTCAGGAAGGCGGGAACATCATCCGCCTGAGCGACATCGGCACCGCAGAGCTGTATCCCCAAAACGACCGCTCTACCGTGATGATGGACCTGCTGCCTGTCCTGATCATTGGTGTGGTGCCCCAGAACAACGCGAACAATGTGGCTATTGCCGATGAGTTTTACCGCAGGATGGCGAAAATGAAAGATGAGATCCCGGCCGAATATTCTATCAGCATCGGTTATGATTTTACCAAATTCGAGAGAAAAGCCGTAAAGGAAGTCCGCCAGACCATCCTTCTTTCGCTCATACTGGTGATCCTGATCATCTTCTTCTTCCTGCGAGACTGGAGGTCTACCATTATACCTGTCGTTGCGATCCCGGTCTCGCTTATAGGGGCTTTTATCCTGATGGCCCTGTTCGGGCTTTCCATCAATGTGCTTACCCTGCTGGCGGTGGTCCTGGCGATAGGACTGGTATGCGATGATGCCATCATTGTGCTTGAAAATATCCACGCAAAAGTCAGTAAAGGCATGCACCCGCTTACAGCCGCCAACGAAGGGATGAACGAGATTTTCTTTGCGGTTATCTCAACGACCATAGTGCTGGCGGCTGTTTTCATACCGGTGATGTTCCTGCAGGGCCTGGTAGGCAGGCTTTTCAGGGAATTTGCGATCGTGGTTGCAGGTTCTGTGATGATATCAGCTTTCGTTGCCCTGACCCTTTCGCCAATGATGTGTTCCCGTATTTTGAAACCCCGGGACGACAGAAAACCAAACTGGCTCATCCGCACTACAGATCCCTTCTTTGAATACCTCAACAAGGCTTACGTAAGTTCCCTGGAAAATTTCCTGAAACGCAGGTGGATGGCATTGCCCCTCTTCCTGGCCATTACCGCGCTGATCTATGTGTTTTACAAGTCCCTTCATTCGGAACTGGCTCCTTTCGAGGACCGCAATAACATACGTATCCCTACTCTTGCACCTGAAGGTTCCACGTATGAGTTCATGGATAAATACATGGCCAGGGTGGATAAATATTTCAGGGATTCGGTACCTGAGGTGTCAACCTATTTTTATATGATCTCGCCCAGTATGGGGGCAAGGGATAATCCGAACAAGGGCATGGAAATAGTTTACCTTCAGGATGCGGAAAAACGAAAACGCGGCCAGCATGAAATTTTCGTTAAAGCAGCCAGGGAACTTCAGCAGATCACGGGGATCCGCTGTTTCCCCTTCGAGCCGCCTACAATAGGCGACAGGTTCTCGGGCCAGCCGCTGCAGTATGTGCTGCAGGCGCCCAACCTGGTGATGCTCAAAGATGTATTGCCCCACTTTCTCGAGGAGGCAAGGAAACTGCCGATACTGCAGTTTGTAGATGCCGATTTCAAGATCAACAAGCCTGAACTGAGGATCACGGTGAACCGCGACAAAGCCTCGCTTCTGAACGTCTCTACAGAGGAAATAGCCCGTACGCTGCAGCTCAGCCTGAGCGGGCAACGGTATGAATATTTCATTTTCGAGGGCAAGCAGTACGAGATCATAGGCCAGCTTATGCCCAGGTTCCGCAACGACCCGGATGCATTAAAAGCCCTCTATGTAAGAAGCATGAAAGGAGACCTTGTTCCCCTGGATAACCTCATCAGGGTTGAGGAAAATATCAATCCGGCCGCAATCTATTCTTATAACCGCTATATCTCGGCAACCATTTCGGCAGGCCTTACCCAGGGGGCGACCCTTGGCGACGGCATCAGGGAGCTCGACAGGATAGCAAAGGAGATCCTTCCGCCGAATATAAAAACCAACCTCGCAGGGCAAAGCCGCGATTACAGGGAAAGTTCATCAAGCCTGATCTTCGTATTCATTCTCGGGATCATCCTGATCTTCCTTATCCTTGCCGCCCAGTTCGAAAGTTTCGTTGACCCTTTCATCATCCTGCTTACAGTCCCCCTTGCTATTGCAGGCGCCTTGTTCTCACTATGGTATTTTAAACAAACCCTTAATATTTTCAGTGAGATCGGGATCGTCATGCTGATAGGACTGGTCACAAAGAACGGGATCCTCATCGTCGAATTTGCAAACCAGCGAAAACAGGCCGGGCTGGCTAAACTCGGGGCGGTGCAGGCTGCGGCGGCATCGAGGTTCAGGCCTATACTCATGACCTCATCGGCCATGGTGCTTGGAATACTCCCCATCGCCCTGAATATTGGGGCTTCTTCGGAAAGCCGGCAGTCTCTGGGGATTGCGGTGGTAGGCGGACTGATCTTCTCCACTTTCCTTACGCTATTTATCATTCCTGCATTCTATACGTTCTTATCCCGGGATATAAAAAAATGAGGAGAAATACATTCATCATCGGGATTATTCTGATTTTCGGGGCATGCACAATGCAGGCCCAGGACCTCCTGACTATCGACCGGGCGATTGAGATAGGGTTGTCAAATAATTACGGGATCAATATTGCCAAAAATTCACAGCAGATCTCCGTTAACAACGCTACGCCTGGAAATGCAGGGATGCTGCCGAAGATCGATCTGAATGCCGGGTATGCTCATGGGCTGAGCAACGCAAAAGTCTCGAACCTGGCGGGCTACGAGCTTGAAAACTCAAAAGCGAACTCCGATCTTTTCACTGCAGGCATCAACCTGAACTGGACGGTCTTCGACGGGCTTAAGATGTTCATTACTTATGACAAGCTGAAAAAGCTCGAAGAGATTGGAGATCTTAATGTGAAGATATCTGTTGAACGCACCCTGGCAAGGATCATGGCTGCCTACTATGAAATAATACGCCAGGAAAAGGAAACGGAGATCATGAAGGACCAGGTCGGGATCTCGGAGTTCAGGCTTGAACTGGCCAGGCTTAAATATGAGACAGGCAGCGGTTCAGAGCTTGAATACCTTAAAGCAAGGGTGGAACTGAATGCCGATATAGCAAACCTTTCGAGCCAGAAGACCGTTTACATGAACTCCCTGGCTACCCTCAACGAACTGATGGCAAGGGATGTCACCTCTAAATTCACGGTAAAGGACACCATCCTTATCAATTACAAGCTGAACTATGATTCCTTAAGGGCCGGGATGCGCGAAGCTAACAGGAACCTGCTCCTGTACAACAGGAACATAGATGTAAGCGCTCTGGATATGAAATCGGCCAGGGCTGTGCAATGGCCCACTATCGGCCTTACGACTGGCATAAATTACCTGAACAACCAGACTGAAGCGAACATCGTCAACTACAACCGGAATTTCGGGGCTGTGGTGGGAGTTACGGCTTATATGAACATTTTCGACGGGCTGAACCTCCAGAGGGATTACAGGAATGCAAAAATTTCCTATGCTTCTTCAGAACTGGAAGTGAAACAATTGGAAAACCAGCTCGAGGCCCACCTGCTAAGGATCTATAATGAATACCTGAACCAGCTGGAACTTTTAACATTTGAAAAGGAAAATGTTACCCTGGCCGATAAAAATATGGATATTGCAAAGGAAAGTTTTGAAGTGGGGGCCATCTCCTCCCTACAGCTGCGGGAGATCCAGAAGAACCTGCTCGACGCCAATACACGCCTTGTGGATGCGGAGTTCAGAACTAAACTGACCGAGACGGCACTGCTCCTGATCAGCGGTAAATTGTTAAAGTAATTTGAAGGCGGATCAGGAATTAACAATGATCTGGCAAACAGGCAAATTCTTCAATTTTGACGGCGGATCACTTTATCATCGGAGCCCTTACCTGCTCCGCAATTGCGACTATTCCTGCCGCTTTGCTTTGAGGTATCGCTTTGCCTGATCCAAGCCCGTAATCGGTGAATATCGGTTTCAGCCTGGCCAGTTCATCAGCTACAGGCTTGATGTTCGAGTCATTGCTGTATTCAGCCAGGATGCGCGTGAGTTTGTTGAAGCTCTCTTTTTGCCTGTATATGATCGAAGCGATCCCGCTGTTATCCTGTGCAGCCTGGCATAAGGATGAGGCAATATACAATCCCTCCACAAATGCCCCGGCTGCCACCAGCACGGCCACCTGGTTGCGGTTGTTCCTCCTCAGGAAATCGCCGGTTTCCCCGAAAAACCTTTTAACCAGGGCAACAAGGCTGTCACGGTTGTTTTTAACCAGCTCCACCCTCGCGGGCAGGGATTTGTCATAAACACCCGCGATACCGAGATCACCGGCCAGCTTGCCGGTACAGAACAGGAATTTATCGGTTTCATCGGCCCTCTTATAAGTCGAAGAATAGGCCAGGTCGGCGTTGTAAATCCCCAGGTTCAGGGCTTTGGTTTTAGCGGTGAAATACCTGTTGACATTAGCCGGGTTATTGGTAAGGCTGAAAAGATAAGGGGCCTTTGCTTCCTGGAGCAGCATGGAAACTTCAAACGGGGTCGGGAAACGGTTTAAAATATCCTGGGTCTCGGGCGACAGGATGATCTCCTGTTTAATAATGTCGGAACCTGATTCATCCGCCCCTGAAGGATTGTCACCCGAATTATTGCAGGCAGGCAGGATTGCCAGTGATAAAATCAAAAACCGGAATTGACGATTGACCCTGGAAATATTCATATGTCTGTTCTTGAATTTTAATGGCTTAAATATAATTATTTTCCGGGGATAATATACCGGTTTCTTTTAATTCTCCCTGTTCCGGTTTCTCTCAAGAACTATGGGCGCCTGAAACATTCAGGTATTTTACCACTTAATTATTTTTATATAGACTTTATACAAATTAGCATTCAGGTATTGACATATACTAAATGTTTTATATTTTTAACATCAATAAATCTTTAAAGCCAGTCATTTATGGAGAATCAGCGCCTTACATTTTATGAGGAACTCAAAGGGAAAGGGGTTTCCCGCCGTGATTTCCTCAAATTCTGCACTACCATGGCGGCCTTTTTAGGCTTAGAAGCCAGCGGTGTTGCCCAGATTGCAAAAGCTTTTGAAACCAAGCCACGGCTGCCGGTCATCTGGTTTCATTTCCAGGAATGTACGTGTTGCAGCGAATCCTTTATAAGGGCATCACATCCCATTGTTGCCGATATCGTACTGGATAAAATTTCACTTGATTACCAGGAGACGCTGATGGCAGCTTCCGGGGCTCCGGCCGAAGAAGCTTACAAGGCAGTGATGGCTAAATTTCCCGGTGAATACATTGTAATGGTGGAAGGCTCCATCCCGACTGAGAATGAGGCGTACTGCTGCATAGGCGGACGAAGTGCGCTGCAGATCCTGCAGGAAGCTGTTAAAAATTGCAAGGCCGTTGTAGCCTGGGGCAACTGTGCTTCAGCCGGCTGCGTTCAGGCCGCAAGCCCGAATCCCACAGGCGCCAAACCTGTGCATAAAGTGATCAGCGGCAAGCCCGTGATCAATGTCCAGGGCTGTCCTCCCATTGCCGACGTAATGGCTGGCGTGGTGGTTCACCTGTTGACTTTCGACCGTATCCCCCAGCTCGACGGGATGAATAGGCCCAAAGCATTCTATTCAAGAAGGGTGCACGACACCTGTTACCGCAGGGCCAATTTTGATGCCGGTTTGTTTGTCGAGTCATTCGACGATGACGGCGCCAAGAGAGGGTATTGCCTCTATAAAATGGGCTGCAAGGGTCCGGTTACCTACAACTCCTGCGGTATCATCAAATGGAACGACAGCGTGAGTTATCCTATCCAATCGGGGCATCCCTGCATAGGTTGCGCCGAGGAAGGGTTCTGGGACAACGGTCCGTTCTACCAGCACCTCCCGGGTGTTGCAGGTTTTGGAATCGAAACTACAGCCGACAAGGTAGGACTGGGGCTGGGCATTGGAACGGCAGTAGGTATCGCCGCTCATGCCATTGTCACCAATGTGCGCAAGCATAAAGAGATAATCAATGAACCTGAGGAAGGTTCAGCAGTTGAAACCAAGAAAGAATAAGAGCCATGGCAGACAGAATCGTAATAGATCCCATCACCCGTATTGAAGGTCACCTGCGGGTTGAAATCGAAGTAAAAGATGGTAAGATAACCGACGCATACAGTGCCGGCACCATGGTGCGCGGCATCGAGACCATACTCAAGGGCCGCGACCCGCGTGATGCATGGGCCTTTGTAGGCCGTGTATGCGGTGTTTGTACATCCACGCATTCACTCACCTCGGTGAGGACGGTTGAAAACGCCCTTGGGATAGCGGTACCTCCAAATGCCGAGCTTATCCGTAACCTCATGGCCAATGCCCTGTATATCCAGGACCATGTGGTCCATTTTTACCAGCTGCATGCCCTCGACTGGGTAGATGTGGTATCGGCGCTTAAAGCCAATCCTGCCGAAGCCTCAAAAATCGCCCAGAGCATTTCCCCCTGGCCGAAGAGTTCGGTCGGATATTTCTCAGATATTCAGAAACGCTTTAAGAATTTCGTAGCCAGCGGACAGCTTGGCATTTTTGCCAACGGTTACTGGGGGCATAAAGCATACAAACTTCCGCCGGAAGTGAACCTTATTGCCGTGGCACATTATCTTGAAGCCCTTGAATGGCAAAAGGAACTGGTGAAAGTACATACGGTTTTCGGCGGGAAAAATCCTCACCCGAATTATCTCGTCGGCGGCGTTCCCTGCTCCATAAATATTGATGAAGCCAATGCCGTAAATGCCGAACGGCTTGCTTTTGTAGGCAAACTTTTTGAAGATGCCAAAACCTTCGTGGACCAGGTTTATATTCCCGACCTTCTCGCTGTTGCTTCTTTCTATAAAGACTGGGGAGCCATTGGCGGAGGCCTCACGAATTACCTGGCTTTCGGCGATTTCCCGTCCAACGGGTATAATAATCCCGACAGTTTCAAGATGCCAAGGGGAGCCATACTCGGACGCGACCTGAGCAAGATCCATGAAGTTAAGGCTGAAGACCCGGAACAGATCCAGGAATACATCAACAATTCATGGTATGAATATTCGAAGGGGAATGCGGCCGGACTGCATCCCTGGGATGGTGAGACCAAATTCAATTATACAGGCCCCAAACCCCCTTACGAACATCTTGATTTTTCAAAACAGTACAGCTGGGTGAAGACCCCGCGCTGGAGAGGACATCCTATGGAAGTCGGTCCGCTTGCCAGGACACTTGTAGGATACGCCTCAGGCCGTGCCGATTATAAAGAGGTGGTTGAATTTGCCCTGAAAACACTGGATGTCCCTGTTGCCGCTTTATTCTCGACCCTGGGCCGCACCGCAGCAAGGGGACTCGAAACAAAGCTCACCTGCGGATGGGCTCTGGAATTCTACCAGCAGCTTCTCGCTAATATCAAGAACGGCGATTCACGTACACAAAATAATGTGAAATGGGATCCCGAAACCTGGCCGAAACAGGCAAAAGGCATTGGAATGGTTGAAGCTCCCCGCGGAGCTTTATCGCATTTCATCGTGATCGAAGATAAAAAGATAGCCAACTACCAGCTCGTAGTCCCTACGACCTGGAATGCTTCGCCACGCGACGCAAAAGGACAACGGTCGGCATATGAGGAATCACTGATCGGCACACCGATCGCCGATCCCAAAAACCCGCTGGAAGTGCTGAGGACGATCCATTCTTTCGACCCCTGCCTTGCCTGCGCAGTGCACCTGTATGATGAAGACGGAACTACTATTCATGAGATGAAATCCTATTAAGCCATGAGAAACCGTTCAGTCCCTCTGCGTGAAGTGCATGTTTGGGAGTTGCCTGTCCGCCTCTACCATTGGATCAATGCACTATGTATCGTATCACTCTGCATCACCGGTTACATCATAGGTAACCCGCCGGCCCTGATGAGGGGTACGGAAGCCTATTTCAATTACTGGATAGGAATAGTCCGTTTTATCCATTTTGTCACGGCTTTCCTGTTTTTCTTCAACTTCCTGTTCAGGATCTACTGGGGTTTTGTGGGAAATGAATTCTCGCGCTGGTATAATTTCATACCCCTTAAACGCTGCCAGTGGAAGGAAATGCTCGAGGTCATCAAGGTTGACGTACTTCAGCTTACAAATAAAAAGATTGATTCGATAGGGCATAACTCCCTGGCCAGCTTCATCTATTTCATTACCTTCCTGATCTTCCTTCTGCAATGCCTTACCGGCTTCGGGATGTATGCTGCCATGAGCAGCGCCTTCCTGCCGAAGATGTTTGCATGGGTGGTGCCATTCCTGGGAGGTGATATGCAGGTACGCCAGATCCATCATCTGCTGATGTGGGGGTTCATCCTCTTTGCCATGGTGCATATGTACCTGGTATTCTATCATGACTATATCGAACGCAGGGGAGTTACTTCCTCCATGATCGGCGGATGGAAATTCATCGAAGAAGATGTGATCGAGCGTCATGATAACCGGACCGAGGAATGTCCTAAGGACTGACACACTCAAGTATATCTCATTTGCCTGAAATACAAAACGACATCCTGGTTCTCGGGATTGGTAACCTGTTGATGAACGATGAAGGTGTGGGCATCCATGCCGTGAACAGGCTTGAAAAGGAGGGAGGCATTCCCGGGGCCGACCTTATGGATGGCGGAACAGGAGGCTTTCACCTTCTGGGCCATATTCAATCCTACAAAACCATCATTTTTATTGACGCTTCCCTGGATCATTTTCCTGCCGGGCATGTGAGGGTGCTCCATCCGCGTTTTGCTAAGGATTTTCCAAGGCAGTTAAGCGCCCATGAGATAGGTTTGAAGGACCTGCTGGATTCGGCCATACTCCTGGGGAATATGCCGAAACTATACCTGGTTGCGGTTTCGGTAAAGGATTTCCAGGATATGGGCATGGACCTCTCGGCGGATGTGGAAGCGGCTATCCCTGAAGTGATGAAATGTGTTAGAGAAATAGTCGAGGAGATTGTCTCATAACTGCTTTTCCAGCCAGTCGTACCATTCTTTCATCCCTTCCCCGGTCTTTGCCGACATCAGGATGAACTCCAGTTTCGGGTTTAGTTGCTGTGCATATCTCTTTGCCGTTTCCACACTGAAATCAACATAGGGCAGGAGGTCGGTTTTATTGATGATGCATAGATCCGACGACTGGAACATATAAGGGTACTTTATGGGTTTGTCATCCCCCTCGGTCACACTGATCACAACCACCCTTTTCTTTTCCCCCAGGTCAAACATCGCAGGACATACAAGGTTCCCCACATTCTCGATGAACAGGACGGAATGGTTTTCGACAGGAAGTTTTTTTAGGGCCAGCTGTATCATGTTTGCATCGAGATGGCATCCGTTTCCGGTATTGATCTGGATCGCGGGAGCCCCCGATTTCTCAATCCTGTCGGCATCCCTCGCCGTTTGCTGATCACCCTCGATTACAAAGATCTTCCTTTTTGAGACAAGTGCCTGAATGGTTTTTTCAAGTATACTGGTCTTGCCGGATCCGGGGGAACTTACCAGGTTCAGGCAAAGCACTTCCTTCCCTTCAAAATAACCACGGTTCCTCTCGGCCAGGCGGTTGTTTTCCGACAGGATGTCGATGTTGAGAGGGATCTCTTTTTTTTCGTGATGATCGTGATGGCCGTGATGATCGTGATCATGGGGATGCCCGTGGACATGAGGGTGGGAATGCTTGTGGCCATCGTGCTCATGCTCATGGTAATGTTCGTGAGCATCATGTTTATGGGTGTGTGGGTGAGCGGGGCCTTCGTGTTCGTGGGAATGTTCGTGATGATTATGATGAGGATCATGTATTTTGAAGTCATCCGGTTTTCCGCATCCGCAGGTTTCGCACATAAGCTCTCTTTTTAATTAAATTTATTCTCCAACCATTGATATCACCCTGAACTCCTGTCCGCCCCTGATCTCCGAGGGGAAGGAGCCGCAGCCGGGGCAGCTGTCAAGCCTGTTTCTCATTTCGAATTCCCTTTCACAGGATTTACAAATCCCTGTTCCGGGGCTTCGGTTCAGGCGTATTTCAGCCTTGCCGAGTATTGTCTCTTTTGTCAGGAGTTCCAGGGCCCATTGAAAAGCATCCGCTTCAACACCGCTGAGGTCACCCACTTCAATAAGAACCTCCTGTATCCCTGATAAGCCGTTTTTCCTGGCCTCTTCAGTGACAAGGTTGATTACGTCCGTTGCAAGCGACAGTTCATGCATCCTTTAAGATTTTCAGCAAATGCGGGGTAAAGGATCGCCTGAAAGAGAGTCGATGATGCGCTTCCCCCCTGTTTCAGTAACAAGCACCACCTTGCCCGGATGGTCACTTACGACCTTCCCGATAATGGCGCTGTGTATTCCAAGTTCATGTTTACTCATGATCTTCAGGATTCGTTCACATTCTTTTTCGGCAGCAACAATTAAAACCTTGCCTTCGTTGGCCACGTACAGTGGGTCAAACCCGAGAAGCTCACACATGGCCTTCACGCCTTTCCCTACAGGTAATGCTGCTTCGTCAAGGCTTATCCCGAATTTCTTTGAAGCAGTAAGCTCGTTCAGTACCGTAGCAACTCCGCCCCTGGTTGGATCGCGCATGAATTTTACCGAAGTGGTATGGTCAAGCACTTCCCCGATCAGGTGGTTGAGGCTGGCACAATCAGAGACAACAGGAGTTTTAAAGTTGAACGATTCCCTGGCATTCATTACAGCCATGCCATGCTCTCCAATGGGCCCGTTGATCAGTATGAGGTCGCCAGGTTTAATGCTCCTGAATTTTCCTGCAAGCCGCTTTGCCTTGTTTATCCTTCCGATACCTGCCGTATTGATAAAGAGTTTATCGCATTTGCCTTTGTTGACGACTTTGGTATCACCGGTAACAATAAGCACTCCTGCTTTTTTTGCCTCGGCAGCAAGAGAAATCACTATGGTTTCGAGATCCTTCATGGGATAGCCTTCCTCTATGATGAAGGAAACGCTTATAAACATCGGCTTTGCACCGGAAACAGAGAGGTCATTCACGGTCCCGCAAACAGCAAGTTTGCCTATATTACCTCCCGGGAAGAACAGGGGATCGATCACGAATGAATCTGTTGTAAACGCAATCTCCTCTGAGCCGGGAGTCAGGATAGCCGAATCGCTTTGCTGCTTCAGTATTTTATTTCCGAAATGTTTAACAAACAAACCGGTGATCAGCTCATGCATTTTAAGTCCCCCGTTGCCATGGCTCAGCAGTATTTTCTCTTCTTTCCGGTTCATGAGCGGTATTTATAATAGGTTGAACAGGTTCCTTCCCCAGAGACCATGCAGGCCCCGACCGGGTCGGCAGGTGTGCATTTCTTTCCAAACAGCCTGCAGTCATGGGGTGTTTTCAGTCCCCTCAGTATCATCCCGCAGATGCACCCTTTTGGTTCAGGGGCAACAGGAACATCAAGGGGATACAAACGTTCCGTATCAAAATCGGAAAAGCCCGGCCGTATTTTTAATCCGCTTAGCGGTATCATTCCAAGCCCCCTCCATCTGTCATCCTTCAGCTCAAATACCTTTTTCAGCAGCTTTTGAGCGATGGGGTTCCCTTTCTCCTGCACCACTCTCTGGTACTGGATCTCGATTTTGGGCTTCCCGGCTTCAACCTGTGATATTAGCATCAGTATAGCCTGCATCATATCGACCGGCTCAAAGCCTGCTACAACCACTCCGAGCCCGAATGACACAGGCAGGTCCTTGTAAATTGAGGTTCCCGTGATGGCGGTGACATGGCCCGGGGCTATGAAGCCGTTGATTTTTACCCCTTCAATTACAAGCGCTTTCATGACCGGTGGCATCACTTTATGGGCGCTCAATACCGAGAAATTACGGATCTTTCTTTTTTTCGCTTCAACAATGGCAGCAGCCGTAAGCGGGGCCGTGGTCTCAAAACCTATACCGAGAAAAATTACCTTGTTGCCGGGGTGCTTCAATGCGATTTCAAGAGATTCAAGTACTGAGTATACAATGCGGATGTCATATCCCGAAGCCTTTTCTTTCTCCAGGGAGGAGGCGGATCCGGGCACCCGTATCAGGTCTCCATAGGTCGTGATGATCGCCCCAGGCATCCTGGCATAAGCAATAGCCGTGTCGATGAAATGCTGGCCCGAAACGCAGACCGGGCATCCCGGTCCCGACAAAAGGTGTATGTTCGGCGGGAGAAGCGAAAGAAGGCCGAACCTGTGAATAGCCATGGTGTGGCCCCCGCAGACCCCCATCAGAGAGATCTCCTTTTTGGAAATCCTTTTAATTTCTTCGGAGATCCCTGTTATAAGCTCCTTTTTCCTGTATTCGTCAATGTACTTCATGAACTTATCCGGGTCTGGATCTTTCTTCTTCGACTAATAACCTCATCGTTTCCTTCGCTTCTTCCTCATCCACTTTCTGGATGGCAAAGCCGGCATGCAGCATCACATAATCCCCTGCTTTTATATCTTCGAGAAGCAAAAGGCTTGCATGGTATTCAGTGTCTTCAATCATCACAAGGGCCGTGGCCCCTTCAACACGTATTACTTTCGCAGGTATGGCTAAACACATTTCATTTCCCTCCTTTTTGCCGCAACCGCCAATTGCCCAAGGGCAATTCCACCGTCATTGGACGGTACGGCAGCATGTGAAAATACCTCAAAATTATTATACATCAAAAGGGCAACAGCCCCTTCCAGCAGGTATTTGTTCTGGAAAACTCCCCCCGAAAGCACGACCTTGTTGATCCCTTCGCGCAGGCGGATCCCGTTTACAGTTTCAAAGATAATGGAAGTTATAGTATTGTGGAACTTCGATGCGATAATTGATTTACCGAAGCCCTGAACGATATCGTCAACAATGCCGCGAAGAACTTCATCCATGACGATCACTTCTCCTGCCTTCCATTTGTATGTTTCTTTGCATCCGGGCACAACAAGTGACTCAAGCAGCATGGGCCCCTGTGAGGGGAAAGCGGCGACCTGGCATATCCCGAGAAGGGAGGCAACAGCATCAAAAAACCTTCCTGCACCTGAAGTCAGGGGGCAGTTGATCTTTCGCTCCATCATGCTGATCAGCATAGTTGCATTTTCAGCCTTGGTCTGGCGATGCAAGGGGAGGTCCATCTTCAGGAACTCTTTTCCATATACCTTGTACAGCCAGGAAACAGCCATCCTCCAGGGTTCTTCGCTTGCACTGTCGCCCCCTGGAAGCGGAAGGTATTCAAAATGGCATACCCTGTTGTATTCATTAAGGTTGCATACCAGGAATTCAGATCCCCATATGTTACCGTCATCACCCAAACCGGTTCCGTCGAATGCAACGCCTATTACCTTTTCGTCGAGCTTGTTCTCGGCCATGCAGGAGGTGATATGGGCGTGATGATGTTGTATGCTGATGACGGGCAGGTTCCCAAAACCCGCTGCCGTTCTGGTGGAAATATAATCGGGATGCAGGTCAACAGCCAGCAGGGCAGGTTTGACGCGGAAGAGCTTAATGAAACGGTCCAGTGTCTGCTCGTAGAACAAGGTTGTTTCCAGCCCCCTGAGGTCGCCGATATGCTGGCTGAGGAAGGCTTTGTTCCCCTTTCCCACGCAGAAACAATTCGAAAGTTCTGCCCCGAATGCCAGGATCCCTTCGGTGTCAAGTGCTGTGCGCACAGGTGAAGGCACATAGCCGCGTGAGCGCCTGAAGACCCTCTCCTTTCCGCTTATGATCCTGACCACCGAATCATCGGTGCGGTTGAAAATATCCCGGTTATGAAGCAGCACCGCATCGGTGCATGAAGCGAATTGTTGCAGGGCTTCCTCATTGCCGATAAGTATGGGCTCGCTGCTGAAGTTGCCGCTGGTTAATACTATGGCGGGGGTTTTGAGCTTTCTGAACAGCTGGTGATGAAAGGGCAGATAGGGAAGCATGATGCCAAGCAGGTTCAGGCCCGAATTAATATTTGAGGCAAGACGCTTGCCTCCCTCAGGTTCTTTAACATCCAGGAGTACTATGGGCCGCCTCCATGAAGTAAGCGAAGTTTCTTCGGTGGGGTTGATGTTAGCAAACTCACGGGCCGTCTCAAGGTCGCGGAACATAACTGCAAAGGGTTTTTCCTCCCGGTTCTTCAACACCCTAAGTTTCGAAACGGCTGCTTCGCTAAAGGCATCGCAGGCCAGGTGCATCCCGCCCAGTCCTTTTACTGCAACGATACCTGATCGGTCAATACAATCAGCCACAGTGTTAATTATGTCATTGATCCCTGTTCCTGTGCGCTCAAGTCCCCTGTACAGCTCATACACGGGTCCGCAAACAGCACAGGCCACGGGTTGTGCATGGAAGCGGCGGTCGGTAACCTCTTCATATTCCTTCCTGCAGGCGGGGCACATTGTGAACGGAGCCATGGTGGATTTCGCCCTGTCGTAGGGCAGATCTCTGATTATCGTGAAACGTGGTCCGCAGTTGGTACAATTTACAAAGGAATAATCCAGTCGGTTCCCTTCACGTTCAATATCTTCAAGGCATTCACTGCAAACCGCAATATCGGGGCTGATCTCGGTGATTTCATCCGAAACATCATTGCTTTTTAAGATCTGAAATCCCCTGAATTTTTCTGCTTTAGTTTCTTCGGTAATTATATTCTGAATGATGGCAGCCGGGGGAGCCTCCTGAGACAGGGAATGCATGAACCCCTCAATATTCAAAAGATCCCCGCTGATACAAATACGAACATCCCGGTTGGTATTCAGGACCCATCCTGCAAGGTTATGCCTGAGTGCGATACGGTAAATAAAAGGGCGGAATCCAACTCCCTGTACCAGGCCGGTGACGGTGATCAGAAGTGTTTGTTCAGGCATCCGGATAAATCATATTCAGAAATGTAAAATTATATATATTTATATTTTTTTTGACAAAATTCTTATATGCTGACATTCCTGACAGGCTTTATTGCCAGTATTGCCCATGTTGTTACAGGCCCCGATCATCTTGCAGCTGTCACTCCTCTTGCCATCGACAGCCGCAAAAAATCATGGATGATTGGATTTTCCTGGGGGTTGGGGCATACCATAGGGATGCTGCTGATAGGCTTGTTATTTATCCTTTTTAAGCAATACCTCCCAGTGGAAGCGATCTCGAAACACAGTGATACCGTGATCGGGGTTTTGCTTATAGGAATTGGAAGCTGGGCCATCCTGAGGACTTACCTTCACCACTCCCATGGGAACCGGCCTCATTCGCATTTCCATACCAGGCCTTTTTTATATGCGCATATTCATAAACACACCCATTCACATGGTGAAGGCCACCAGGAAAGCCGCAACGGTGATCATGACCATCAGCATACGGGCACTGTCAGGCAAAATGCTTTTACTGCTCTTTTTATCGGTATCATCCATGGTTTTGCGGGCTTCAGCCATTTGTTCGCCCTGCTGCCTTCCCTCGCACTCCCCACAGTCATTGCTTCAGTGATCTATGTTTCGGCATTTGCAGCAGGAACCATCCTTACCATGGTGTTGTTCGCCCTGATCCTTGGAGCAGTGGCTTATAAAGCTGCAGCAGAGAACAGGCAGAGATTTTTAAAGTGGTTTACTCTTACAGGGGGTTTCCTGGCGATCTGTATTGGGATTTTATGGCTCATCCACCCTGTTTGATAGTGGGTTACTGATGAAGCCTTCCCTTAAATCAAGGTCAATGACCTGAATAAACCTGGTGTTACAGTATGAATGCCAGGAAAAGTCCGGCGGTCACCGCGCTGCCTATGATCCCAGCAATATTCGGGGCCATTGCATGGCTGATGAGGTGGTTGGTTGAATCCTCTTTTTGTCCCATCTCATGTGCAATCCTTGCCGAATCGGGCACGGCAGCCACGCCGGCGGCGCCTATCAGCGGATTGATCTGGTTTTCTTTCTTAAGGAAAATGTTCATGACCTTGGCGAATATGATACCGCCTGCAGTTGCGACCATGAATGACAATGCGCCAAGCACGAAAATAAGTATGGATTCCCATTTCAGGAAGACATCCGCCTGGGTAGAAGCTCCAACGGTGATCCCGATAAGGATGACAAGGATGTCGATCATGACTGTTGAAACCGTACCGGCCAGTTGTTTGGTAAGGCCTGATTCTTTAAGGATGTTCCCGAAGAAGAACATGCCGAGAAGGGGCAGAGAAGCCGGGGCAACAAAAGCAGTGAGGAGGAGGAATACAAGCGGGAAAGCGATCTTTTCATTGCGGCTCACGGTGCGCTGTGGCTTCATCCTGATAAGCCTTTCCTTTTTTGTTGTGAGGAGTTTCATGATGGGAGGCTGGATCACTGGAACCAGGGCCATATAAAGGTAGGCAGCGATGGCTACAGGGCCGATAAGCCCCTGAACTTTTGCCGCCGCGGGCAGGTTGCCTAATCCGGCAGCAAGCTGTGAGGTCAGAAAGATAGCCGTGTTCCCGTCGGCCCCGCCGATGATGGCAATGGATGCAGAATGTGCAATCGGGAAACCGAGGATGATGGCTCCGAGAAAAGTCACCAGTATGCCTACCTGTGCCGCAGCCCCGAGGATGATGAGCTTCGGATTGGCGATCATGGGGGAAAGGTCGACCATTGCGCCAAGCCCTAGAAAGATAAGTGCCGGATATATGCCCTTCAGCACGCCAAAAAATAAGTAATGAAGGATGCTTCCTTCGGCATATATCCCGAGAGGATATGGGGTTGAATGCATGAAAGGGATGTTCCCGATCACGATACCTACGGCCAGTGGGATCAGCAATATGGGTTTGAGGTTGAATTTGATGGCAAGCACGATCAGCGATATACCCACCAGTATCATGATGCCGTTGTCCCAGTATAAATTTGAGAACCCGGTATCGGCCCAGATGCCCTGGAACAAATTATTTATAAGGAGGAGTTTCATAGCTGTTCGCCTTTATTCTATTTCCACTAATACGTCGTTCTGGGCAACTGTCTGTCCGGGTTTTACATTGACCAGCCTGATCGTGCCGTCTTTTTCCGACAGGACATTGTTCTCCATCTTCATGGCTTCCATCGTAAGCAGTTTCTGTCCCATGGCTACTTTGTCGCCCGGCTTGACAAGGACCGTGATGATGGTTCCCGGCAGGGGGGCTTTGATGGCCATATTGCTGGTCTGCGACTGTGTTTTCGGGATCCTTGCTTCCCTGGGGGATGGCTTGGGCGGCTCGGCGCGGACCAGGGTCGGCGTTTTCGTGAGTTTGAGTTCACGCTGTACTTCCACATTGTATAGCGTTCCGTTCACTTCCACTTTGGCAGTGTTCTCTTCAAATCCGAGGATGTCAACCTCGTAATTGTTCCCGTTGATCGTGAATGAAAACTTTTTCATATCGTGAATTCTATATTTTCAAATTTCGCTATTTCTCTACCAGTGTTTCATCACATTAAAAATGTTGTAGAACTTGGAACTCCAGGGGGAATATGTACGTGACACCTTCTTTATGGTCATCACATATTTTTCCTGGTCGTGCAGCTCTGAAAAGAAAAGATAAAGGGCTGCTGCAATAGCCGCATTTTCCTCTCCCGTCATCACCACTTTTAACGGAGCGGCCGCTGCAGGGGGTGTTTCCTTCTTCAGCCTCCTTGTCCTCATGTAGTCGCGGATTGCATGAAAGCGCACCATCAGGAAGGCCATGGCCGAAAGGGTTAGAAGTACGATGCAATACCCGAGTATGGTAAGGATGAGGGTCTGGCTGCCAATAAGCGTCGGATCGAATGCAATAAACAGGGTTCTCATAAGGTTTGTGATGATTACAAAGGAATATTGCTGTGTTTCTTAGGAGGAAGGGTGTCTTTCTTTGTCTGAAGGGTTTGCAGGGCCCTTATGATCCTGAACCTGGTGTTCCTTGGTTCGATCACATCGTCGATGAAGCCGTAACGTGCGGCATCGTATGGATTCGCGAACTTGTTCTTATATTCCAGCTCCTTCTCGTTCATGTATTTTACTTTTTCGCGGGGATCGGTGATCTCGCTGATCTTCTTGCCCTCGAGGATCTCGATTGCGCCTTTGGGGCCCATCACGGCGATCTCGGCGCTCGGCCAGGCATAATTGATGTCGGCACGCAGCTGTTTGCAGCCCATCACATCATGAGCCCCTCCGTATGATTTCCTGAGTGTGATAGTGATCTTGGGAACGGTTGCTTCGCCATAGGCAAACAGCAGCTTGGCCCCGTGGATGATGATACCTCCGTATTCCTGGAGGCTGCCGGGAAGGAAGCCGGGCACATCGACCAGGGTAATGATGGGGATGTTGAATGCATCACAGAACCTTACGAACCTTGCTGCTTTGCGGGAGGCTTCTATATCGAGCACACCTGCCAGGTAATTGGGCTGGTTGGCCACAATACCGCAGGAAATGCCGTTGAACCTGGCAAAACCCACCACGATGTTCTTGGCATAGTGCTGGTGGACTTCCATGAACTCATGATCGTCGACTACAAGGTAGATCACGTCCTTTACATCATATGGCTGGTTTGGATTGGCCGGGATGATCTCGTTAAGTGCGTCTTCAATACGGTCGATGGGGTCAAGGCATTCGGCCTGGGGAGGGTCTTCAAGGTTGTTCTGGGGCAGGTATGATAAAAGCTTGCGGATCATCAGCAGTCCTTCGTCTTCATTCACGACCCTGAAATGGGCCACACCCGACTTGGTCGAATGTACTGTTGCTCCGCCGAGGTCTTCGGTAGTGATATCTTCCCCTGTCACGGTCTTGGTCACCTTTGGCCCGGTCACAAACATATAGCTGGTCTTTTCGCTCATGATCACGAAATCGGTAAGGGCGGGGGAGTAGACTGCCCCTCCGGCGCACGGACCAAAAATCGCCGAGATCTGGGGGACCACCCCTGAAGCGGCTATGTTCCGCATGAATATCTCGGCATAACCGGCCAGGCTGTTCACGCCTTCCTGTATACGGGCACCACCGCTGTCGTTGATCCCGATCACCGGCGCACCGACCTTGATGGCCTGGTCCATGATCTTGCAGATCTTGCGGGCAAAGGTCTCCGATAAGGATCCCCCGAATACAGTGAAATCCTGGGCAAAGACGAAAACAACCCTTCCGTCGATTGTCCCGCGGCCGGTAACAACCCCATCGCCCATGTAATGCTCGTTCTCAAGCCCGAAATCGGTGCAACGATGTGTTACGAACATATCGTACTCCTCAAAACTGCCTTCGTCAAGAACCTTCTCTATCCTTTCCCTGGCAGTGAATTTACCTTTTTTATGCTGGGATTTTATACGGTCTTCACCGCCCCCTTTCCTGGCTTCTTCGCGCTTGTTGAGTAACTCCTCAATTTGATTTTGTTTCATAAATAACAGTGTGAAAAAATTAACAACACTAAAGGCCTGCAAGTTAGTGGAAATTTCGTTTCTTTATATAGTTCAGAGTTTAAAAACAAAAAAAATATTCCGGAAAAAGTTTTCTAATCATAAAAAGACCAATTATTTAAATGCTTAACTTTGCATTTGTTATTTTATTAACAGTAATTTTAACAACCTCTGAACCATGTCTCGCCGAAAACTACTGATAAGGGATCTCACCCTCCGCGACGGACAGCAGTCCCTCTTTGCAACACGAATGACCCAGGAGCAGGTCGACAGGGTGCTCCCTTTCTATAAGGACGCCGGCTTTTATGCCATGGAAGTATGGGGAGGCGCAGTCCCCGACAGCATTATGCGGTATCTTCATGAAAACCCCTGGACCAGGCTTGAAAAAATTAAGGAATCCATAGGAGATGTCTCCAAACTCACTGCCCTTTCGCGCGGCCGCAACCTCTTCGGCTACAATCCCTATCCCGATGAAGTGATAGAAGGCTTCAACCGCAATGCAGTTAAATCAGGCATTGGAATCATGAGGATTTTCGATGCCCTGAATGATGTCGATAACATGAAATCGACCATTAAATATGTAAAGGAAAGCGGTGGTATGGCCGACTGTGCCATCAGTTTTACTGTAGATCCCAAGTTCAGCACAAGGCAGAAAGTAAGGTCCTGGATCCACCTCAAGGCGCTGCCGCATGATATTTTCACCACTGATTATTTTATGGAAAAAGCCCGGCAGCTGGAAGCCCTCGGCGCCGATATGATCAGCATCAAGGATATGGCCGGGCTGATCCCCCCCATACAATCAGGCGAAATGATACGAAGGATGAAAGCCGAACTCCGCGTCCCCATCGATTTCCATACTCATTGCACCCCCGGCTACGGGCTCGCCTCGGTTCTCATGGCCATCATCAACGGGGTGGATGTGGTTGATACCAGCATCTGGCATTTTGCAGGCGGACCGGCCGCACCGGCTTTTGAACTGATACAGATCTTCTGCGACAAGCTGGGGATTGATACGGGCGTTGACAGGATGGCTGTTAAAAAGATAGACAACGAACTTAAAGAGATCAGGGCCGAACTTAAGGAGTTTGACACTACTGCCTTCCCGAAGGAATTCGACATTACGAACTACAAGCTCTCCAAAGAGGTCAACCGCCTGTTTATACAGGCCATATACCTTGCAAAACATGATAAGGAACCCGAACTTCTCCAGGTTTGCCAGGAAATTGAAAAAACGTTCGGCTTCCCCGAACCTGATGAGGAAGTGAAAAGGGCAGAGATCCCTGGCGGTATGTACACTAATATGCTGGCCCAGCTAAAACAGCTTAAACTGGACCACCTGCTTCCCCGGGTTCTCGAACTTGTTCCCCTGGTCCGCATCAAATCGGGCTGCCCCCCATTGGTCACCCCAACATCCCAGATCGTAGGCGTTCAGGCGGTCAACTGTGTGATTGATGAAAACAAAGGACAGGCATTTTTCACCACGAAATCGATACAATTCGTAAACCTGGTCAAAGGCATGTACGGCAGAACGCCCATTCCCGTTGACCCCGATTTCAGGGAACTGCTTACCGGCGTCAGGGAGGAAACTCCTTACGATACGAAAAACTACAGGAAACAGGAGAATACTGTTTTTGAGGATTATGGCGGATTACGACTGGCGGAGAACGAAAAGGATGAACTGCTGCTCGAGCTTTTCCCGACCGTGGCCCGCGATTTCCTGCAGAATTGCGTCGAGGATAAGTACACCACCAATATATGGGCTATTGAAGAAGAGAAGCGCCGCAAAGCCCGCGAGGCACGTGAAGCATACGACCGCCTGAGCCCGGAAGAAAAACAGAAACGCCTTATGGAAGGCCTTTACCACTGGTACGATGTGCAGGGTGAGGACGAAGAGGAAGCCCTGGGAAGATCGTAGATTGCTCGCAGCTTACTTCGCTATTTCTTCGTAAGGCTTAACCGGTAATACTGCCAGCTGGAATAAATAGCTTTTATTGTCACCGTGGATGAAGTGTCGACCACGAACTCGCTAAGCCCGATCGGATGCAGGGGGGTGGCCCAGTCGTAAGTATAGCCCAGCCTCGTCCATGGGTAGGCATTCGTTTTACTGGTGTCATACTTGTTCAGTAGCTCATTCTGGAACCAGTCCCTGTGCTTCTGGCTTACCCAGGATGGAAAATAAAGGTCAGCCTCATGGTCGGTAACCTCGGGATCAGGAGTAGGGCGGAACAGGTTCCCGGGATATACCCAGTATTCAACAAAGAAGTTGTTTTTGGTGTTGGGCTGCATCCCCAGTACCTGGGCTATCCTGAGATGCAGCTGATTGCTGTCGGTAAACGAATTTTTTTTCATGAAATCCAGCATCTCAGGGGCAGTGGTTATCCAGGAATTGTAAGCCGGGTTGTTGCTTGTTTTGATTGTTTTTCCAACAGGCCAGAACTGGGTTGAAGTCTGTTTCATCCATGAGACCACGAGAACCCTCGGCCTGCCAAGGGAATCTTTCGACCACACCATGTTGCCCTGCCCGGCTGAACTGTCGGCATAATAGACCACGGCGATAAGGTTGCGCGAGATCTCCCATGGTTCCGCATATTTCGCATCCATTACAGCAAGCTTGTACCGTTTCATCAGGGCTGCAGTATCGGTACCGGCCGGGGTGTAAGGGGTATATTCCGTCTTTTTACAGGCCGAAACAAAAAGGATGGAAATGATAAGCGTGGCTGAAAATAGGTTCAACTTTTTCATATCAGGGAATTTTAATGCAAGTTACTGAATTCTCAAACCGGAACCAATAGCTGAAACCCTGTTTAACAATCCTGTAAAAACATTTACCGCTTTTTTTTCTTTGCCCTCAGATATTGTTTCGGCCATTCTGTAATGTCTCCCAGATCATCCGCAGCATGCAGCGGGAAATACGGATCGCGAAGGAATTCACGGGCCATCAGGATGATGTCGGCCTGGCCTTGTGCGAGTATGCTTTCGGCCTGGACCGCAGTGGTGATCAGCCCAACGGCACCGGTAAGGATACCGGTTTCTTTCCTGACGGTTTCGGCCAGTTTTACCTGGTAGCCGGGCTCGATCGTAATACTCACACCGGGGATAATGCCTCCCGAAGAACAGTCCATCAGGTCGACCCCGGCTTCTTTGAGTATTCGCACCAGGGCCACCGAGTCGGCGACAGTCCATCCGCCATCCGCCCAGTCGGTGGCAGAGATCCTCACAAATAATAAATATTCAGGAGGGATCTCAGCCCTGATCCCGTCGACGATCTCAAGCAGGAGACGGATGCGGTTTTCAAATGAACCCCCGTATTCGTCGTTCCGCTTATTGCATAAAGGAGAGAGGAATTCATGCAGGAGGTAGCCGTGTGCCGCATGGATTTCGATGATCCGGAAGCCCGCTTCAACCGCCCGTTTTGCTGCTGCTATAAAGTCCCGGCGGACTTTGGCAATGCCTTCTGTGCTTAAGGTTGCCGGAACTGCAGTGTCGGCTGAAAAAGGAATTGAACCGGGAGCAACAGGTTCCCATCCTCCCTCTGAAGGCGCCAGCAAACGCTCCCCTTTCCATGGGGCATCATAACTTGCCTTACGCCCTGCATGTGCCAGCTGTATGCCGGGAACAGAACCCTGCTCACTGATAAATGAGGTTATTTTCTTAAGAAAAGGGATATGCTCGTCTTTCCATATGCCTATATCGGCCGTGGAAATACGGCCTTCGGGTGAAACAGCGGTGGCCTCGGAAATGACAGCTGCAGCTCCTCCAACGGCCCGGCTGCCAAGGTGTACCAGGTGCCAGTCATTGGCAAATCCGTCCTTACCTGAATACTGGCACATGGGTGAAACAACCAGTCGGTTTTTCAATTGGGTGCCCCGTATTTTTATTGTGCTGAAAAGCGTGCTCATAATGTATCTAAATTTTAAATCCTGTTATATTTGTATACCGCAAAATACAAATCTATGAAAAAGAATCTGACACGGCGTGAAGCGCTCAAAACCCTCGGGCTGACGATAGGGGGGGCTGCCATCGGCATACAGGGGTTTTCCCGGACCGCCGACAATACATTGGAATATTCACTGGGGCTTGACGAGGTTTTCAAACCTATCGACAATAAGCTTGGAAGGCCGATTACCGCCATCACTTGCGGGGCGGGCAACAGGGGTAATGTGTACGGAGGGTATGCTGCAAATTTCCCGGAGCAGATCAAGATCATAGGTGTTGCAGAACCTATCCCCATAAGGAATGAGAGATATGCAAAAATTCATCAGATCCCCGAGGGAAACAGGTTCAGGACCTGGGAGGATGTCTTCAGCAGGCCGAAATTCGCCGATGTCATCATCATCACCATGCCCGACAACCTGCATTATGTGCCCTGCATGAAGGCCCTTGAAATGGGCTATGATGTGCTGCTCGAAAAACCTATGGCACAGAGCGAGCAGGAATGCAGGGATATCCTTGCCATGGTGAAAAAGACCGGGAGGATAGTTGCGATCTGCCATGTGCTCCGCTATTCACCTTATTTTGTGAAGATGAAAAAACTTATTGCCGATGGTGCGATAGGTGAACTTGTAAGTTTTCAGCATATGGAACCGATTTATCATATCCATATGTCCCATTCCTATGTGCGCGGCAACTGGCATAATTCAAAAGAAACAACCCCCATAATCCTGGCCAAGTCCTGCCATGACCTGGATATTCTCAGGTGGATGATTGGAAAACCATGTAAAAGCATTGCAGCAATGGGCGACCTGAAATGGTTCAGGAAGGAAAATGCCCCTGCCGGAAGCACCGACCGCTGCATGAACGGCTGCGCCGTGGAAGCCAATTGCCCGTATTCAGCCTTAAAGGTATATGCTGCTTCAAGGGATTGGACCTATGTATTCGATCTTCCTGATGATAAGGACAAGCAGCAGGATGCAGTGATGGAATACCTGCGCACAACCAATTACGGCCGCTGCGTGTACCGCATGGATAACGACCAGCCCGACCATTATATCACTTCGATCCAGTTCGAAGACAGCATCACTGCGAATTTCTCCATGGAAGCCTTTACTTCTTATGGCGGCCGCCGCACCCGGGTTATGGGCTCCATGGGCGACATGGTTGGCGATATGGAGGAACTGACGCTTACCGATTTCAGGACAAAAAAATCGGTGAAACTCGTTCCCGCCGCCGAGGATGTTGACAAACTCAAAACCAGCGGGCATGGGGGAGGCGACTGGAACCTGATGCGCGATTTTATTCTTGCCGTTTCAAACCAGGATCCCAAATACCTCACTTCCACTATCGACCAGTCCATCGAAAGCCATGTCATGGGATTTGCAGCTGAGAAAAGCCGCGCTACCCAGCAGATCATTCAGGTAAGGATGTAAGGAAAATACGAACGCCCCGCAGGGGGGCGTTCAAGCATTCTTGCTTTTATCCGTTAAACGGATCTTTTTATTGAGCCGTGGGCTCTCTGAACCGCATCAGGGTCTCCCCCGATGTGCACAAAACTTACATTTTGTAACCTGTTTCTTTTTTTCTTTTTGTCAGATTAATTCTGGTACAAATGTAATCCTGCCGGAACCGTTTGTCAAGGGGTTTTAACATTTTTTAACTCTTGGGATATCAACAGCCTCCTGTTCAATTTTTTCAGGTTCTTCCGGAATAAAGTGTTCAAATAATGAGTATATCCTCAAACATGTAAGCAGGATATTTTTCCTCCTTCTTTTGGTTTTATTTAGAATTATTATAAATTTGTGAAAGATTCTTTATCACATGAACAAAGTAGTACAAAACGCCCGGGAAGCGATACTCGGAATTGAAAGCAACATGACCCTGATGCTGGGTGGTTTCGGCCTCTGCGGCATACCCGAAAACTGTATCTCGGCCCTTGCTGCCTCTGACATTACAGGACTTACCTGTATATCAAACAATGCCGGGGTCGACGGATTTGGCCTTGGCATGCTCCTGCGCAAACACCAGATCAGGAAAATGATATCCTCATATGTAGGAGAGAACAAGGAATTTGAACGGCAACTGCTAAGCGGCGAACTGGAAGTCGAGCTGATCCCCCAGGGAACCCTTGCTGAACGTTGCCGGGCCGGGGGGGCCGGGATCCCTGCCTTTTACGTCCCTGCAGGTTACGGAACTGAAGTGGCTGAGGGTAAACCGGTGAGGAAATTCGAAGGCAAGATGTATCTCGAAGAGCAATGGCTCAGGGCCGACTTCGCGATCGTCAAAGCCTGGAAAGGCGATACCAGCGGGAACCTTGTATACAGGAACGTTGCCAACAATTTCAACCAGTCTATGGCCATGGCCGGCAGGATCACTATTGCCGAAGTTGAGGAACTTGTCCCGGTAGGGAGCCTGGATCCCAACCATATCCATACCCCGGGTGTGTTTGTTCAAAGGATCTTCCAGGGAGTAAATTACGAGAAGAGAATAGAGTTTATGACGACCAGGGACTAACGTCACTCATGGCTCATGCCTCATGGCACATGGCTCAACTTAATTAACAATAGTCAACGATAATCATTATTATGGCTTTAGATAAAACCGGAATAGCAAAACGCATTGCAAGGGAGCTGCGCGACGGGTATTATGTGAACCTGGGAATCGGGATCCCCACCCTGGTAGCGAATTATGTCCCCAAAGGCATGCAGATCATCCTTCAATCTGAAAACGGGCTGCTTGGTATAGGCCCTTTCCCCTCCAAAGATGAAGTTGATCCGGACCTTATCAATGCAGGTAAACAAACCATAACGGCCTTGCCTGGGGCTGCATTTTTCGACTCCTCCATGAGTTTTGCAATGATACGGGGCGGGCATGTCGACCTTACCGTGCTCGGGGCTTTTGAAGTTTCTGAAACCGGGGATATTGCCAGCTGGAAAATCCCGGGAAAACTGGTCAAGGGAATGGGTGGCGCAATGGACCTCGTTGCATCGGCCCGCAATATCATCGTGGCTATGATGCATACCAACCCCCAGGGCGAATCGAAACTGCTGAAGAAATGTACACTGCCGCTTACCGGATTAGGAGTGGTGAAACGTATAGTCACCGACCTCGCAGTGCTGGATGTTACCCCCGATGGGTTCAGGCTCCTCGAACGGGCGCCGGGCGTGAGTATCGAACAGATCAAAGCTGCCACCGAAGGCCGCCTTATCATCGAAGGCGACATTCCCGAAATTATCGTTTAAACTCACCATCTCACAATTGCAATATGCCCCACTATTACACCCTCGGACAAATCCTACCTAAACGGCATACCGTCTTTCGCAGGCCCGACGGGGGGTTATATGCTGAACAGCTGGTCTCAACCGAAGGGTTCTCAGATTTGTATTCCCTGGCTTACCATTGCAGCCAGCCCACCCAGGTTCTTAAGATCGACCCTGCTTATCCTGCAGCCCCTTTGATTGCCGACCAGGACAATATGCAGCACAGGCTTTTTAAAGGTTTTGACCTGGCCCGGGCCGATGACTATCTCGAATCGCGCATCCCTGTTCTGGTGAATGCCGACTGCCAGATCAGCCTTGCAGCTCCCCGCCTTTCCATGAATGAATATTTCTATAAAAATTCGGGGGCGGATGAGATGGTGTTTGTTCACATGGGCGGAGGAGTCCTCAGGACAATGTACGGCAATATAACCTTCAAACCCGGCGACCACCTTGTAATCCCACGAGGAGTCATTTACCAGTTCAGGTTCTCATCCGCCGACAACAGGCTTTTTATTGTTGAATCCCCTCAGCCGCTCAGGTTCCCTAAAAGGTATATGAACAAGGAAGGGCAACTGCTGGAGCATGCTCCTTTTTATGAACGCGATATCCGCAAACCGTCGGAACTTGAAACCCATGAAGAAAAAGGGGACTTCCTCGTTAAGATCAAACGCGGAGGGAAAATCTGGCCATACCATCATGCGACCCACCCCTTTGATTTGATTGGCTGGGACGGATGTCATTATCCTTATGCCCTGTCGATCCACGATTTCGAGCCGATCACCGGCCGCCTCCACCAACCCCCGCCGGTACACCAGACATTTGAAAACCAGGGCTTCGTGGTTTGCGCTTTCGTGCCCCGGCTGTATGATTACCATCCCCAGTCCATACCTGCTCCATACAACCACAGCAACGTGGATTCCGATGAGGTTCTGTATTACGTGGAAGGCGATTTCATGAGCCGGAACAATATTCAGCAGGGAAATCTCACTCTTCATCCCAAAGGCATTGTGCATGGGCCACACCCGGGAGCAGTGGAACGAAGCATAGGAGCAAAAGAAACTAAAGAACTGGCGATCATGGTCGATACTTTCAAACCGCTTATGATCACACAGCAGGCTTTTACGATCGAAGATCCTGATTATTACCGGTCGTGGCTGGAAAAGTGATGCAGGATACAGGATGCAGGATGAGTCAAATCCTGTATCCCGCATCTGATAATCATTAACCAATAACAATTAAAATATGCAAAATGATTTTCTACCGATAAACGGAACCGATTACGTCGAATTTTATGTGGGCAACGCCAGGCAGGCCGCTCATTATTACCAGTCGGCCTTCGGCTTTCAGCCTCTGGCTTATGCCGGGCTTGAAACCGGGCTCAAAGACCGTACTTCCTATGTGCTGAGGCAGGATAAAATAACTTTCGTCCTCACCAGTTCAATGGTCCCAGGATCCATGATCTCGGAACACTGCAAACTGCATGGCGACGGCATTAAAGTGATTGCACTGTGGGTTGACGACGCACGGAAATCTTATGAGGAAACCGTGAAGCGGGGAGCGAAATCATATTTTGAACCTTATGCTTCCAGTGATGAACAGGGCGAGGTAGTGCTTTCAGGCATACATACCTATGGCGACACCGTGCATATTTTTGTTGAGAGGAAGAACTACAAAGGCGCTTTTCTTCCCGGTTTTACCGGGTGGGATCCTGTATATAAACCTTCTTCAGTTGGATTAAGGTATGCTGATCACATTGTAGGCAATGTCGGTTGGGGTGAAATGGACACCTGGGTTGATTTTTATCATGAGGTGATGGGATTCAACCAGCTGATCTCTTTCGACGACAACGATATTTCAACCGAATACACGGCCTTGATGAGCAAGGTAATGGCCAGCAGCAATATGTACATTAAATTCCCGATCAACGAGCCGGCTAAAGGCCTGAAGAAATCCCAGATAGAGGAATACCTTGATTTCTATCACGGTCCCGGCGCCCAGCATGTGGCTATGGCTACCGACAATATCATTGAAACCGTTATCGCCCTGAAAAGCCGGGGAGTTGAGTTTCTCAGGGTCCCTGACTCCTATTACGACACACTGCCTGACCGGGTCGGCAAGATCGATGAGGCCATGGCACCGATAAAGGAGCACGGGATCCTGGTCGACCGCGATGAAGAGGGCTACCTGCTGCAGATCTTCAGCAAGCCGGTTGAAGACAGGCCTACCGTATTTTACGAGATCATCCAGAGAAAAGGTGCAAAGTCCTTCGGCAAAGGCAATTTCAAGGCATTGTTCGAATCGATTGAGCTGGAGCAGGGCAGGCGCGGAACCTTATAAAGATGCAAACGAAACTGCGATAAAGCATGGATAACCTAAACGATCAGCATTTGAAATCCTGGCTCCCGTCGGAAGCTGGCAGCGATTTCCCGATACAGAATCTTCCCTTCGGGATATTCAGGAAAGGTGTGAGCTCCCCTCATGCGGCCACGCGCCTTGGAAATACGGTGATCGACCTGTTTGCCCTGGCTGAACACGGGTTTCTTGACGGACTGGGAATCGACCCGGGGGTGTTCAACTATTCTTCCCTGAATCCCTTTATTGAGCTTGGAAAACCCTATTGGCGTTCATTACGCAAGCAACTGGCCCTGCTTTTCGGTTCAGACAATACAGAAGCCTGCGGCAGGATCGGCAGCACGAATGATATACTTTACAATGCAGCAGCGGTTCAAATGTTGATGCCCGTGAAGGTTGGTGATTATACCGACTTTTATTCCAGCCTTGAACACGCTACCAATGTGGGGTGCATGTTCCGCGATCCGGCTAATGCCTTGCTCCCGAACTGGAAACATCTCCCGGTAGGATACCACGGGCGGAGCTCATCCATTGTTGTTTCGGGAACTGCTATCCACCGTCCAAAAGGGCAAACAAAACCTCCCGATTCAGATACTCCTGTTTTCGGCCCTTCAAAGGAGCTGGATTTTGAACTGGAATTGGCTTTTATTACCGGGAAGAAAACCGCGCTTGGAACTTCAGTAAGCACGGCCGATGCCGAAGACCATATCTTCGGGATGCTGCTGTTCAACGACCTTTCGGCAAGGGACATTCAGCGATGGGAGTATGTTCCCCTGGGACCTTTCCTGTCAAAGAATTTCGGGTCGGTGGTCTCTCCCTGGATCGTGACCCTCGATGCCCTTGAACCGTTTCGTGTTCCCGGCCCTGCGCAGGATCCCGAAGTATTGCCCTACCTTCGGTTCAGCGGTTCTCATAATTTCGATATTCAGATGGAGGTGTTCATCCAGGCTGAAGGACAAACTGAATTCAGGGTTTGCAGTTCAAACTATAAATACATGTATTGGAACCTTGCCCAGCAGCTGGCTCACCAAACGGTGAACGGCTGCAATATCAGGGTTGGCGATATGTATGCATCAGGAACGGTCAGTGGCCCAACCCCCGGTTCTTACGGATCGATGCTGGAGCTTGCCTGGAAAGGAACAAAACCAATAAAAATGCCCGATGGCAGCGAACGCAGCTTTATCAATGATAATGATTCGGTCATCATGAAAGGATATTGCGAAAAGCCCGGACTAAGGATTGGCTTCGGGGAAGTGGCAACGAAGATACTTCCGGCATTGTAAACAAAGAAAGGAACAATGACTCTTGAATCGAAATCCTGGTCATCGTTCACCAGTCACCAGTCACTGTTCACCCCTACACAGATATGGAAAACAACAAAGAATACCTCCGCTTTGACCCAAAGGAACTCAGCATCCCTAAGCTGCAGGGACTTGTCCAGGCTGCTGTTGCCCCAAGACCAATTGCCTTTGCAAGTACAATCGATCTCCTGGGCCGGCCCAACCTTTCGCCTTTCAGCTTTTTCAATGTCTTCGGCATGAACCCTCCCCTGATGATCTTTTCACCTTCCAGGAGCGGTCGTGACAACACTTTGAAAGACACTTACCTGAATGTGAAAGAAGTTCCCGAGGTGGTTATCAACGTGGTTTCATACAGCATGGTGCAGAAGGTTAACGAGGCCAGTACAAATTTCCCAAAGGGAGTTAATGAATTTGAAAAAGCCGGCTTCGGGATGGTCCCCTCGGAGCTCGTAAAACCATTTCGTGTTATGGAATCACCTGTGCAGTTTGAATGCCGGGTGCTCCAGGTAATCGAGACCGGGACCCGGGGATCGGCCGGGAACCTGGTGATTTGCGAAATCCTGAGGATGCATGTTGATCAGGGCATACTGGATGAGAATGGAAACATAGATCCGCAAAAAGCTGATCTTGCAGGCAGGATGGGAGGCGATTTTTATGTAAGGGCTTCGGGGCCCGCCCTCTTCGAAGTACCTAAGCCTGCAAATATACAGGGTGTTTAAATCTGAACCAATGGAAATGAACGAAATACTGGAGAAACTGCCAAAGCATCTCATGAACCTGGTCATCGACCAGCCTTACGCGGAGTACAGCGCACAGGACCATGCAGTATGGAGATACGTGATGCGCCGGAATGTTCAGTACCTGGGCAAGGTAGCCCACGGTTCCTACCTGGAGGGCCTGAAGAAATGCGGAATCAGCCTTGACAAGATCCCAAGCATGTACGGGATGAACCGTATTCTTCAGGAAATCGGATGGGCGGCTGTTGCAGTCGACGGCTTTATACCCCCTTCGGCATTCATGGCTTTCCAGGCATATAACATCCTTGTGATCGCAGCCGATATAAGATCCGCAGGCCAGGTCGGCTATACACCGGCACCCGACATCATTCATGAAGCGGCAGGACATGCCCCTATCATCGCTGATCCGCTGTATGCAGGTTTTCTAAAACGGTTCGGTGAAATTGGGTCAAGGGCTTTTTTATCTCCCCGGGATTATGAACTGTACGAAGCCATCCGCCATCTTTCAATAACTAAAGCTGATCCGTATTCAACTGAAGAATCTCTTCGGCAGGCTGAGCAACATCTGTTTGATTGCTCCGACAACATGGGAGAACCTTCGGAACTGGCGAAGATCAGGAGCCTGCACTGGTGGACCGTTGAATACGGGCTCATCGGGGATGTTGACAATCCGAAAATATACGGGGCCGGACTTCTTTCATCCATTTCCGAAAGTGAAGAATGCCTGAAACCTCATGTGAAAAAACTGCCCCTGACCGTTGACGCGGCCAATTACAGTTTCGATATTACCGAACCTCAGCCCCAGCTTTTTGTGACGCCCGATTTTGAAACTCTCAACAGGGTGCTGGAGGAATTTGCCCAAACCATGGCTGTTCGCCGGGGTGGCCTGTATGGCCTGAAACAAGCCATTCGTTCAGAAAACACAGGGACTTGTGTTTTTAGTTCCGGACTTGAAGTCTCCGGAACTTTTACAGATGTATTGGAGAAAAACGGGATCCCGGTGTATATTAAAACTGCAGGCCCTTCAACACTGAACTATGCCGGGAAAGAACTTCCCGGCCACAGCAAGACATACCACAGCCAGGGATTCGGTTCGCCTGTAGGCATGATACGCTATCTGTCGGTTGCACTTGAAGACTTTTCTGAAGAAGAACTTGGGCAAATAGGAATTGCCCCTGACGAACATATAAACCTTGATTTCGAATCGGGGGTGAATGTAAGCGGGATTGTAAAAGAACTGACCCTGCGCGATGGCCGGCTTATCCTGATCAGCCTCGATAACTGCATGGTAAGCTATGAAGGGAAAACACTGTTCGAACCTTCATGGGGAACATATGATATGGCTGCGGGAAAGAGCATTGTTTCGGTCTATTCAGGTCCTGCCGATGAAGAAGCATTCGGCTTCAGCTACCCCGCACCTGCCGAAAAATCCCATAAAATTCAGCATGATGAGAAGACCCTCAGGCTTCATGCCATTTATCAAAAGGTCCGCGACATCCGTGAAGATAATTGTTCGTTTGCCCTTCTTCCCGCATTATGGGAGGAACTTAAAAAGGAACATGATGGAGACTGGCTTTGCGCTCTCGAGATGCTGGAATTGCTTAAAATGAAAAAGATTGAAGACGGATTCACGGCCGGGCTTAAAGCTTTTCTTGACTCAAAAGCATCGGCAGAACAATCCCTTTCAAAACTTATTGCCGACGGGCTTGCGTTGCTCGACTGAGCCGGTTCCTACATCCATTTCCTTCGTTTAAACCAGATATAGATTGCAAGTGTGATGGCTGCCATCCCCAGCATGACAGCAGGGTATCCCCATCTTGCCTTCAGTTCCGGCATGAATTCGAAGTTCATCCCATAGATCCCGACGATAAAGGTTAGTGGCATGAAAAAAACCGAAAAAAGAGTCAGCACCTTAATAACCTGGTTGGTCTTCTGGGCCGAAAGGGAAAGGTAAATGTTGAGAAGGTTGGTTACATCTTCATGTACCTGCTCAAAAAGCATAATGAGTTTGACATGCAGGTCCCTTACATCCTGTAATGCCGCTGTTTCGGTTCCTGCCGATCGCACACTGCTCAGGATTTCACCGGTAAGCATAAGCAATTTGCGGCATATTGAAGCCCTTTGCTTAATGAAATGCAGGTCCTGCATCATGGTCGGGGTCAGAGGCTGGTGGAACATCATGACTTCGTAATTATCCACCTCGTCCGACAGATCAATTGCCGGTTGATTATATGACTGGAGAACATGCCAGAGTATCCGGGTTACAAGGTCGGAAGTATTGAAAGGCTGGGTGTTGCCGGTACTTTCCTTCCTTAACTTGTCGAGAAACGGATGGGGGAGGCGGTGAACAGTAATTATAAAACTGCTGTTATAGAATATCGCCACTTTCGTGCTGATCTCCTGCACGGTGGTCAGGGCATTGTTCCTAGCGCCCACCAGGATACGGGAGATGATAAAATGTATATCGCCAAGGTCTTCCGATTTGGGAAGATGGTCCGGCTCCAGGCAGTCACGCAGGGTATACTGTGACAAGCCGTATTTAAGGCTGACCAGGTTCAGCTCATCCTCAGTGGGGCCTGTGATATCGGTCCATTCAAAGGCACCGGAAGCAGCAGGTTGGGAGATTACAGACATAATGAAGTGTTTATGGCAGGTAGTGCAAAATCGTTCTTAAAAGCTTGTCTTCCTCGAAAGGCTTGGATATAAAATCATTCATCCCGGCCTCGAGGCATCTCGAGCGTTCCGACTTCAGGGCATGAGCGGTAAGCGCAATGATGGGAATGGTCGTACTGATCTCTTTTCGTATCATTACAGTGGCGGATATTCCATCCATCACCGGCATTTGCATATCCATAAGTACAATGTCAAAATGCTCTTTCCTGAGTATCTCAACGGCAATTTCGCCGTTTACGGCTTCCGTAACCAATATCCCGAAATGTGAAAGAATGGTTGTGGCTACAAGCCGGTTGAGCTTGTTGTCTTCTACCAGCAGGATCTTTTTCCCTTTAAGTTTTTCCTGGCGGATGAGGTCCTGGGGCTTTTCATGTTTTTCCTGTTGAAGGCCGACGGGCAGGGAGAAGCTGATGGTTGTTTTTGTTCCCTGGTTTTTCCGGCTTTCGATATTGATCTTACCGTCCATCAGGTCGACCAGCTGCTTGGTTATTGCCATTCCCAAACCTGTGCCTCCGTATTTCCTGGCCACATTGATGCTTTCCTGGGAAAATTTCTGGAAGATCTTGTTCAGATATTTTTTATCAATACCTATGCCCGTGTCGGCTACGATCAGCTCAATCGCTTGCTGGTCTTCGAAGTTCTCTTCCACCCTGCAAATAAGTGAAATGCTCCCCTGCTCTGTAAATTTAATTGAGTTGCTGAGCAGGTTGAGAAGTACCTGGTTGATGCGGTACGGATCGCCTATAAGGGCCGGTGCAATAGCTTCGTCGACCTGCAGGTTGAAGGTAAGCCCTTTTTCCTGGGCTTTTAATGTTAGCATGTTGCTGATCTGGGTCAGGAGGTTCGGCAAGCTGAATACCATAGATTCCAGGTCGAGTTTCCCTGACTCAATTTTTGAGAAATCGAGGATGTCGTTGATGACGACAAGAAGGTTGTCGGCAGCGGTGTTGATCGATTCCAGGAAGGACCTCTGGTGGGTTGTAAGCTGTGACTTCAGCAACTGCTTGCCAAGACCCAGTATTGCATTCATGGGTGTACGGATCTCATGGCTCATATTTGCCAGAAAGACTTCCTTGGCTTTAGCAGTATCCTCGGCCATCTGCTTGGCTTCCCTTAAGGTGAATTCAAGCTGCTTCTGCAAGGTGATATCAAGGTGGATCCCGGTTGATCCGATCTGCACGCCCTCATTATTAAACAGTGGAGCCCCTGAGATCAGCCACCATTTTTTTAAACCCTGCCTGTTTGTGATCTCAAGCTCGTAAGCATCGGAAATGCCCTTCTTCCGGGATTCGTTTTTCTCTAAAACCACAGACCTGTTTTCAGTCGTTGTAAACAACTCCTCTGCAACCTTGCCATAGATCTCTTCCCTTGGGAAGCCCGACATCTCGCAGAAACTCTGGTTCGCATAAATGATCTTGCCATTCAGGTCCACCTCGAGCAGGCCAAGGTTCATGTTCTCAATGAGGAGACGGTATTTCTCTTCACTCCTGATAAGGGCATCTTCATACCGGATGCGGCTGGTAATATCGGCATACTTCCAGAAATGTCCGCTGTACTTTCCTTCAATTATAATTGGAACATAATCTCTTGAGAAAGAGCGTCCGTCCTGAAGCTTTAATATTTCGGATGTGACTTTTTGCCTGTTTGCCAGCAGGGTATTGATCCCGCCGACAAATCCTTCGGGATCGGTAAATAAATGCTTTGACTGTTCGGCAGAACCCGAACAGTCGGTGCCTGTGAGGATCTCAGGGCCTGCCGGAATGGAGAACATGGAACAGAATTGTTCATTTACAAACACTATAAACCGGTTCTCATCTTCAACCAGGACTCCTTCCTGCATGTTTGAAATGAGGTTTGAAAGCCTTGTTGCAGTCCTGGAAAGCTCCCTGGTCCTTTCTGCAATGGTTTCCTCGAGACGTTTTTCGGCATCAAGGCGGGCTTTTCTCTCCTGTTCAAGTGCCTCTCTTAAAACTTCCTCAGTCGCCATTTTTCACAGCTGTTTATGCGTTATTTGCCAAGCCTGATAAGCACCCCTAATGTAGCGTCAAATTGCGGAAGGACGGAATTTGAATTGATACAATAATTCATGGTGGCGATATCATTGCTATACAGGAATGGGGCATCATTCGGGTGAACCTGGTATAGCAGCTGGGTTTGAAACCGGAACCCCAGGATCTTCGTGACATAAAAGTTCAACCCGGCCCTGCCGCCGACCGCGAAATACCAGACATCCCTGAACAGCTTGTCTTTCATCACTATGTTCACACTTCCGAAATCGAATCCGGCATAGGGCTGAAGTTTCTTTAAATGAAAGAACTTGTATACAAGGCTGATGAGTATGTAATTGTTGCTCAGGCCCAGTTCACCTTCCCTTGGATATCTGGAAGCGGTAACGTCGGCAAAAGTATCTTCCCGTTTATACCCGATGGCAACGTTAAGGCCCTTATAGGCATTGAGGGAAAATTCAATGCCGTAGTCGGGTCCGGGGCTGAAAACCGCCTTGCCCCCTGTAATATCAATGGTTCCACCTGCACAATATCCGCCGTAAAAAGCAAACTCAAATACAGTGACCCCTTTGTTCAGGTAAACCTGTTTTTTCCTGGCAACAGGATCGTGGGAGGATGGGATCCCCCTAAGGGAGATCGTTGTCGCACTTCCTATGCCGGCATTGGGCACACTGGTTTTTCTGGAATAGAAAAGAGAGATGGAATTTGAATCCGGGGCCGCCTTTCGAATGAAGAGGTTTGCTTCTGCAGTCGAAGTATAGTCAACAGTAATGACTTCACCAGGCTTCAGTTTTTGCTGGGACCATACCCTTCCGCTGGCATCCTGTACCATGACCATGTTGGGATTTGCCCAGCTGCCGCTGTCGGTCCTGATACTCACCTTGATCTCGAGAAAAGCCTCATGAGGGGAAAGGGATGTTAATTGCTTAGTTTTCCACGATTTCAGCGACAGGGATCCTTTGGGAAAAAAATACAAACGCTCGCTCTCATACCCTTTTTTATTCAGGATATCCTGTATAGCCGAGATTGCATCGGCATAACAGTTATATGTTGAATCACCTTCGATGATCGCCCAGAATTTTATCAGCCTTACATTTCCTGCGAAAGCAACACGCTGGTCCCAGTCAGGCGATTGTGAGAAAGCATCTCCTGAAAAGAAAACCAGGGAAAGGAAAACAAATATGCAAAATCGCATAAGGTAGAACAAGATTAAGGCCAGGGTGGTCTGGGTGGTGATTTGGGTTTCTTGGCGCTTGGTTTCTTAGGCTTTTCGGGTTTTGAAGGCTTAGGGGGAGGCTGGGGTTTGTCAGGGGCCTGGGGCTTAGGCGGCTTCTCCGGCTTAGGCACATAATGTGGCTTGGGGGGATGCTTTGGCCTCTGTATCCCGGCTGCAGGTGGAGCCATCAGGGCAAATGAAACTTCAACAGGGCTGAAACCCAGAAATCCGATGACGATCAGAATTGAGATTACTCTTTTCATTAGTTGGTAAATTAGGGATTAAAGGTATAAAAAAAAACGCCTGCCGGTATGATCACCGGCAGGCGTTTTTTCAACAGATCGCTAGGCTTACCTTAAAAAGTAGCAAAGCCCGATCCTGAGCTGGATCATCTGTAAGTTCGATAATTTGGTCCCGGTTGAGAAATCAATATAGTTTGTGGTCCATTTATAGTTGAAGGCGACCTGGGCCCCGAAATTACTGAAAGCCCCAAACTTGATGAGAGCGCCGATTTCGGGAGTCAGCGAAAAATCCCAGCGTGTTTTGTAAATATCCAACTCCTGGATAAGGAGATGGTGTTCCATATAATCGCCGCCAATGCCAAGGCCGATATAAGGAGAAACCATCTTCGAAGGCATGAAATAGTAATCAATGGCTGCCTGGAAAGGCACCATCCAGGTAAAACGGTAATTCATCGCAGTAAGGGCAACGCCATTGTCCCCGTAAAAGGTTTGCTGGGGATAATCCTGCCAGACCCTCTGCCACTGAATGTTGAACCCGGCGGCAAAGTTCGAACCTCCGATAAAATAACGCCCGCCGAGGTTGAACCCGGCCGGGCTGCCGTTGCTGATCCATTTATTGAAATCGCCTAAGCTCCAAAGGGTGTTCCATCCAAAGGAATAATAAGATGAGGGTTTATACCCGAAACTTGATTTTGTGCCTTCATCCTGTGCATTGACAGTTCCTGCAAAAAGCAAGCCTATCATGAGTATTATAAATATTTTTTTCATAGCATGTTCAGTTTTCATGGTTATTATAAGCTTGTCTTGATTGAAGGAGTCTGGGTGAAAGCCTGGTCAATGGCACCGGTAATATCGGAAGTGGTATGGGTATCGGTGATCAGGCCGCGGATATAGGCATTCCATACGACAGGTACTTTGTTGTCAACGAGTTTTTTGAAATTCACCATTTCGATGATCATCGTTCCTGCCGAATATGATGAATAATACGTTGGGTAATATGGATAATAATATCCGCCGTAACCCCACCAGTCAGAAGGATAATAACCCGGGTAACCCCAATACCACCCCGGATAATAAACGGTTGTAGTAGTGGTTTTGAGAACAGAAACATTGATGCCGAGATCAGGATTTGCCGATTTTGCAACCTTCTGGTATCCCCTGGCATTCATGTTCCCGATGATCTGGTTGATCAGGATCTGCGAGTTGGCCGAAATAACCTTTTGAGTGCCTTTGTCTGTGATGTAATATACAGTATCGACAATGCTGTATTTTTTATACAGGCCGAAATTGGTGTTGACGTCATACTGGGTCAGCACGGCCAGGTCCTCAAGCAAACGACTCGAGGATGTTGGGTATTTCGAGCATGATACCATGGCAAGAATTCCCAGTGCGATGAATGTAAGTCTTAGAATTTTCATATCATTTTTATTTTAAATTAATCATTTTTTCTGTTTAATATGTGATCCTGGTAGCATTGGCATCAGGAACATGGCCAAGCCTGAAGATCAGGCCGCCTGTAAAGCCGAATTGCACCATAGTTGAGTAAACCGAAACCCCTGAACTGGCGCCTCCGTAACCGAAATAAAGTGTATAACCGGCCGCCTGCAAAGGAACATACATCTGGGCCTGCAAACGCAAACCGAAATGTTTACCGAAATAAATTTTGGCGCCTCCGCTTAAACCTAAATCAAAGAACCAGTAATCGTACGAATTGCCGCTTTTTGGGGCCATAAGGCAAGCGCCCATGCTGAAACCGACAAAAGGCGAAAACGTTTGATTAACACGGAAATTCTTTGTAAAACCAACATTCATGTAATTGATGCTGAGAGAATTTTCTGTGTAAGGATAATTGTAGAGGTTCACCTGGTCCTTTGTGTCGATGCGGTTATAAATGAGGTCCACGTCAAAAACACGGCTCACACCGATCGAAATCATACCGCCGTATTGAGCGTTTCCGAGAAAGCGTACATACCCGTCGGCCCCACTCATCCTGGAAGCGAAAACATAACCGCCGTATGGAGTGATTTCAACAGTCCTTTGAGCCTGCATCAATAAGGGAATGATCAGACAGGCAGTAAGAAAGAGTAATTTGTGTTTCATATGGTTTGTTTTAGAAAAATAAATATACAAAAAAAAATCTTGATTGTGATGTCAAAGATAGGAAATGTATAAATAATTCTGTCTTCTCATCTGGAGATTTTTTCTATATCTTTGGCTACCTTAATGTTGTAAAATTAATAGTATTGACTCCGGATGAATGAGCTCCAGGATTATATCGTGATCGGTTCTGGCTTCGGCGGAAGCGTTTCTGCCATGAGGCTTGCCATGAAAGGCTACTCGGTATTGGTACTTGAGAAAGGCAAACGGTACAGGACAGAAGATTTCCCCAAAACCAACTGGAACCTCAGGAAATACCTCTGGATGCCCCGTTTCGGATTATATGGTTTCCAGCGCCTTGATCTGTTCAAACATGCTTTCATACTCAGCGGGACCGGTGTGGGCGGCGGCAGCCTGGTATATGCCAATACCCTTATGAAACCTCCTGACCAGTTCTTCAAACATGAACAATGGAAGCGTTTCAGGGACTGGAAGAACGTGCTTGAGCCTTTTTATGAAGAGGCCCACCGCATGCTTGGAAGGGTCAAGCTTCAGAAATTCTATGTTGAAGACGAAACGCTCAGGGACGTTGCCCGGGATATGGGCAAAGAAGATTCCTTCGATCATGTTTACGTGGGTGTTTATTATAATGAAGAAGAAAAAGCCTGCGATCCTTACTTTCACGGTGAAGGCCCGCCCAGGAACCCCTGCAAGGAATGTGCAGGCTGCATGGTAGGCTGCCGCGAGAATGCAAAAAATACGCTTGATAAGAATTATTTATGGTTCGCCGAAAAACATGGAGCAGTTATCCTCCCCGAAACCCAGGCGTTTAAGATCAGTTATGATAACGGGGTATATTCGGTATATACTCATCGCCTGAACGTACGCGGTGAACAGGTGTTTCGTGCAAAGGGACTGGTGATAGCAGGCGGAGTGCTGGGCACTATGAAACTGCTGCTGCACCAGAAATATATATATAAAACAATGCCTGGCCTCAGCGACAGGCTGGGCGAAGGCCTCCGAACCAATTCCGAGACCCTCTGCACTGCCTCCCACGCCGATGTAAAACTTAATAACGGCCTGGCAATAAGTTCCATCTTTAAACCGGCCGACGACACCTGGATTGAGATCGTGAAATACCCCGAAGGCTCCAATGTGATGAAAAGCCTTCTTACCCTGGCTACTCCCAATACCAGCCCGCGTTATCTGCGCCCGCTTTACTTTTTGTTTAATATTCTTAGCCATCCCTTCAAATTTCTGCGGATGCTGTTCAACTTTGGCTGGTCTTCCAATACCATCATTTTCCTTGTCATGCAAACTGCCGACAATGCCATGCGCATGACCCTGAAAAAAGGGATCTTCCGTAAAAGGCTTACCCTTAAAAATGACGGGAACCATAAAGTAAATGCCTTCATCCCCATGGGGCAGGAGGTCATGAACCGGTATGCCAGGAAAGTTAATGCCATCCCCCAGAATTCAACCATGGAGATTCTGTTCAATGTGCCCTCCACAGCACATATCCTTGGCGGAAGCCCTATGGGGGACCATGCCGGCGAAGGCCTTATCGACAGTAATTTCCAGGTCTTCGGTTATCCGGGCATGTATATCGTTGACGGGTCTGCCATACAGGGTAATATAGGCGTTAACCCGAGCTTTACAATCACCGCCCAGGCCGAATTTGCCATGTCGAACATCCCTGAAAAGACAAATTAAAATTCAACCTTATAACTTAACAGCGGAATAATGCCAAGTGATCTCTGCGTTTCCACGGTATGGTTGAAGTCGTCGTAAACATATCCCACGATGGGGCTCTGATTTAACAGGTTCCTGACCTGCAGAGCCCAGATACCTGAAAATTTCTTGTGGTTTGTGCGGTATGTAATCGTAAGGTCAAGGTAAAATACCGCAGGCAGCCTTACCGTATACGCAGCCGGTTCATCCAGTATCTCCCTGTGCTGTGCAACGGACTGCCCTAAGTTAACAGGCACATAATATTCACCCCCGGTGAAACTGCCTTTCAGGTTCACCCCTAAAATATTTTTACTCCGTATGGTCCATTCCTTGCCTCCCAAAAGGTTGACAACATAATTTGCATTGAACCTCGTATTACGCTCTATGCCGTCCCCTCCTTTATATTTTGAATCAAACAGGGAGACCGTTACCAGGTAGTAATACTGTTTCGTAAGAAATTTCTCAAAGGTTATATCTATCCCCGCATTCCTGCCGCTGCCCTTGTTAACCAATGTGTCGGAGATATAATACCCTGTACTGTTAAGCTGGGAATAATAACTGCCAGGGATGACCGGAATCCCGTAAAGATACTGGTAGTAAGCTTCAATCTTAAGCCTCATGTCCTGGCGGATGAGGTAGTCGTAACCCAGAACGAAATGCTGCGCCCTGCTGAAGTTAAGCCCCCTGTTGGGTTGGGCGGTTAAACTTTGTGCCATGGAAACCTCGGTGAGGTAAACACCGATATCCTCCAGCTGGGAATGGGTCCCGTACCCAATACTCAATGCGTGTTTGGGGGCAAACTGCCAGCGTAAAGCCAGGCGGGGCTCAAGGGAAGAATGGCCGTTCAGTGAAAAATACTCAAAATTAAGCCCGCCTGTAAGCGAAAAATTATTGGTAAAATCATTCCTGGCCTCTATAAAAGCCTGCAAGATCCCTGTTTGGCCGCTTCCCTGGTTCACATACCCGTAAACGCCTGTAAACGGGTTCCTCGACTGCATGTCGAGTTTGTAAAACAGGGAGGAAAAAATAAACCCTGTCCTGACAGTGTACCTTGTCCCGAATTTTTGATTATACGTTACCGAAGCGTTTATCCTCAGGTTCTGATGGTTGACATCAGCCTCCGGTTTCAGCTGGTAACCCGAAGTCATAAGGCTTTCCTGCGATACGATTTTATTATAAGTAGCCGAGATATAAGAACGGATGAATGATTCCCGGCTTAAATAAATCTGGTGATTTACCGAAACAGCACCCATGATGTTGTTCAGGGAGGATTCTGAACGGTCATCCAGGGTATTCCAGTCGGCCGAATCGGCCTTTGGCTCCGAGGTTATCTTTGAAGCACCTCCAATACCGATAACCGAAAATGTCCCGGCTTTTTTAGTTGGAAAATTGAGCTTGAACGAAAGGTCCTGGAATGAAGGGATCACGTTCTTCATGCCGGGATCTATATAACCCAGGAAATACAATATCGAATACCGGTAGTTGAATAGATACGAGCCGCTGTGCTGCTTCGAGAACGGGCCTTCTGCTGCTATATCAAGCCCCTGCACACCAAGCTGGATGGCATATTCGTGGCGGGCATTGTTGCCGTTCCTGAACCTCATGTCGAAAACCCCCGACAGGGCATTACCGAACTGGGCCGGGAAGGCCGAGGTGTAAAAATCGGAATTGCTGAGTACCTGGCTGCTGAAAATCGTAAATCCCCCTCCGGAAGTTCCTACAAAAGCAAAATGGTTGGGATTGGGAATGTCGGCCCCTTCAACCCTCCATAACAGGCCTTTTGGAGAGTTGCCCCTGATCATGATCTGGTTCGAATTGACCCCTGCATTGGATGCAACACCCGCAAAATTGGAGGCGGCCCTCATGGGGTCATCAACCGAGCCGGCATACCGCCTGCTCTCTTCCACGTTGAAAGAACGGGCGCTCACCATAGCCATGGCATTAAGAGCCCTGTCCTTATCAACACCGGCTTTTACCTCGACTTCTTTTTCGGTGATCGCCATTTCTTCCAGTTCTATTGTGAGTACGGTTTGCTTGCCCGAAGAAATCAGGATCTCGGGAATGATCGCTGTTTTATAGCCGAGGAAACTGGCCTGCAGATTATGCCTTCCAACAGGGACATTCTCAATCCTGAAACTCCCGTCGGCATTGGTCACGGCCCCCAGAAGGGGATCACTGTGCAAAACGACCACATGCGCCCCTTCCAGACCTGCCTTTGCCTCAAGGTCAATTACTTTGCCGCGTACAACCTGAGTGGGGACCTGGGAAAAGGACATCAGGAAGCATAAACATAAAAATGAAACGGCAATGATCCGCGACAGAACATTCATAGATTAAGGAAATTCACCGGGTAAGATTATCGGATATCTCCAAGAAAAACATTCCACACTTTAACTGTGTCCCTGCCGAAAATTTTCTCCCGCTTAACGGTAAAGATATCGATAGTTTTAGTTTGGACCAAAGTGTTTTTTTTCTCCCTGTTGCCGGCTCCTGTGAACCTTAAAGTAAAATCCAGCTGCCCCGAATATACAGTGTCAGATTCACGCTGAAGCGGTTCTTTAACCCTTATCGAATCGAATTCAACCTCCTTCAGTGATGCAGGCATATGGTTCCCGTTGAGGAAAAGTGAATGGGCCATCTCGCCTGCCTTGTCCCTGAATGACTTGCCGGCCGAACTGTCATTCATGATCTTCAGATAATCGGCCAGGTCGTTCAGCTTTGATTTTGCAGTGACTTCGAAGGCCCTGAGAGACGCCTGGTCAAGATTCCCGCTCCCGAAAACCGAAGTTATACTGTCCCTGGACCTGGCAGCATCAGATTCCTCATGCAAACTCGAATCCTGCTCATTGTCGTTACAACCCTTTGCACTACAAAGGAAGTAAATGATGACCAGGGGCAATATTCTGAAAAACCTTCTCATGACGGTAATTTAACCCTGAACCTTAATACTATGATCTTCCCGTCTCTCATCTTCGTGTCAAGCACTTCTATATTCTTCAGGCTTCCCGATGGCATGGTCAGCTTATCAATGAATTCCTGCTTGTTCAGGAGTTCCATGCCGGAAGCTGCTTTGTTCATTCCGTAAAGCTGGTATATCATCGCTTCGTCGGCAATCATGCCCTCCAGGTTTTTTCTTCGTTTACCCCAGTCATCGACCTTCATCTGCGAAAAATAATGTATCATCAATGCATAATCATTCGCATGAAGACTTACTGCCTCGTTCGCATTCATTTTTTTAACAATGCGGGTAATGGTGTCGCTCTGGTAATAGGGCCCTGAAACAACCAGCTTTACCTTGCTCTTATCGGTTTTAAGGAAAAAATATCCCTCAGCATTACTGAACCCGACGACCGGCGACTCACCTTCGGTTAAAACCTTAACTTCTATTCTTGTATTGGTAATAGGCTCCCTGGTGTCGGCATCGTAAAAACTGAATTTATATTCCCTGGTATTGAACAGTTTGAACACTCCGAAAAAGAGTAATACAATAATAATTGCTGCCGCGGGAATAGCGATAAAATACCTGTTTGCCGCTAAAGCGGATGGCTTCGCTGCCTCAGGCATGGCAGGTTGTTCCGCCTGAGAGGCTTCGATAAGATCCTTGTTCTTAAAAACAAAGTCATCCCAGTTGGCATACCCTGCATACTTGCTCAGGAGATTTAATACATCTATTCTCGGCAGGGATTTGCTTACCGATTTCATATGCGTGTAGAACCACTTCTCGCTGATGTGGGCATTTACGCATTTAAGCAGCTCTTCCTGGAAATCGGTGATCTCCTGTCCCTTCCATTCCGAAATGTCGGGATTAATGCCCGGATATGATTGCTGCATCATGGCTACAATCTTTTTTTTCAGTTCCTCGAAATATCTTCGATCGCTCCGGGACAAAGTTCCTCTCTTTTATAAGTTATTGTATGTAAAACTCTTGTAAAACATTTTACAGGAGTTTTACAGGAGTATTTCCAGCGATCCCGGGAAACCGGGCCTAATTTCGCAGCATCAAAATACCCCAGGGTATTGTCAAACCAAAAATATGAAAAAGAACAAATGGAATCAAATTTAACAATCAATAAAAAGGAGAAACAAAGCATGAGAACAAAAAACAAAACCATCTTTTCTGCAGTAATTGCAGTTGCCCTGTTGATATTCACAATGATTTCAACACCGGCTTTGGCCCAGAAAAAATCCACAACCATTAAGATCGGAACTTACGATTCGAGGGTTATAGTCTTCGCCTGGTCAAGAACCGATGCCCTGAAACAGTACATGATGAAAATAGGACAGAAGACTGATTCTGCAACGAAAGCTCATGATTCGGCAAGAATTAAGGAGCTCGGCGTTGAGGGGATGTCGTACCAGCATCTGCTCCACCAGATGGTTTTCAGTACAGGATCTGTTGCATCGGTTATGACGGTTATTAAAGTCAAGCTTCCGGAACTGGCAAAAAAAGAAGGAGTCAGTATTATTGTGAGCAAATATGAACTCAATTACAATGATCCCTCGTTTGAGATTGTTGACCTTACAAAACAGGTGGCGGCGCTTTTTCAACCCAAAGAGAATATTGATAAAATGGCCGGGGAAATAGCAGGCCAGGCGCCAATTCCTATTGAAGAAATGGGGATAGAAACCGAGATGCTTGACGGCTATTGCAAAATGTTTGGTAAAAAGTAAAAATGAAGGAATAAAACTCATAACTCATCACTATTCACTGTTCACTATTCACTATTCACTATTTATTATATTTGTTTCAACCTTAAAACCAAAAACCATGTTAGAACAATTGCATAATCATATAACAAAGGAACTGGAGCAGAATACCAAAACCGATACGATCTTTATTCTGACCTCCATAGTTCTTAACCTGATCACCCTCGCCGTGAATTCGGGAATGATAGAAAAATCACGTACGGAACAATCAGCGCTTATGGTGATGTTCATTTTCGTTGTTCTCATTATTGTTGTGAACCTTGTTGTAATTATCGGGCTCTTAAAAGGCCGGCAGACCAGGGTAAAGCTTACCAACGGGCTTATTCAGATGTACCGTGACCAGAATGTTTCCAAGTATTACGATGAAACCCTGCTTGGAAACTATAATGTGAGGTATAACCTGTTCCTCATGGTAGTGGTATGCACGGGCCTGATCGCATCTGTTGTTCCATTCATAATGAGATGAAAATCATGAAAACTTCAAGCATAAAAAAGCATTTTTTATCCCTGCTTGATCCGGCACGCCGCTGGTTTACCCTGATATTTTTACTTCTATCCATAATCCTGGTCATTGCCTCACAAGTTATTGGCACGACAGATAATCCCCCTGGAATTGCAGCGCTTCTCGGCGGAATGGTCAGTTTGTTTTTTGCTTTTACTAATCCATGGAGAAATGCAACAAACTATGCAATAATGGCAGGGGTATGCCTTGGTCTGATCGCGCTCACTTTTCTGGCAATCATGGTGCTTTCGGCCTTGCACAAAACCGAATATCTCAGCGAAGGCATTGTCATGGGTTTTACCGGCCTTATCTGCCTGCCGGGGATAGTCGCGGGAGCTGCAGGGTCTGTTTTTTGGGCAATCAGGAAAAGTTAATCAGAAGTTTTAATTGAAACTGCTTACGGTAATGCCGGGATTATTTAATTCCCGGCATTACCGTAAGGATTTTAATTACTCTTGAAACTTCTCGATGCAGTGTTGGGATTATAAGGGGCCCTATCTATGTTGTAAGGCCTTTCATCACTCTGCTTTTTTCATAACCTGGTAAGCCATAAGGGCTTTACCGTGCCTGATATAGAGAACCCCATTGTCAATTACAGGGTGCGAGAAATGTTCTTTGGTCCCCTTTGGAATTCTGAAATAACTTACAATTTCCATCTTCCCTTTATCGGGCTTGATCAGGTTGATGATTCCCTTTTGGTTATAATAATACAGGTATTTCCCGTCGGAAATGATATTCCCGCTGCCGCATTTAAGGGAGTCTACAATATTTCCCGTTTTGGAATCCAGGCAAAGCAGTGACTTTTTGCTGTCGGAACAGGTATAAATATTCTCACCATCGACAATGAACCCTCCCATATAATTATCAATCGTTGGATTTCTCCATACCTGCCTTACCGATTTCCCCTTATCTCCCAGTGCAAGCTTCACGGCCCCGTTCCCGTCGCCGGCTATATAATAGATTGATCCTCCCTCGTACCAAACGGTATTGCTGTGAGTATCGCCGTTGCCGAATTTCCTTTCTGCCGGTGGAGTGTTGACCTGTTCATCAACCCAGAGAAGCTCCCCTGTTTTGGAGTCAATTCCGAGAAGGGAATAAGCTGAAAATACAACAAGGATAGAACGTTCTGCAAATTTTACAAGGAGAGGGGAGTTATAGGCAGTCCTTTCACCCCTTCCTTTACACACCCATATGATCTTTCCTGTGAGCCTGTTGAGGGCAACCACATTCGTGTCTTTTCCGCCCGGCATGAAAAATACCATATTGCCTTCAATCAAAGGAGATTCAGAATGCCCGTGCATAGGCAGCACCCCGTGAAGATCACTGCGTTTAACTAGCCATTTCAATATTCCTGTTTTCATTTCTATACAAGCCAGGTTCCCCATGCCTGAACTAACATAAATTAACCCTTCATAAATTGTGGGTGTCATGCGCGAACCCGGGAAGGTCCTGGTCCATTCTTTATCAAATGCAGTCTTCCAGAGTAATTTCCCTTTCATGTCAAGCGCAAAAAGCCAGGCAGTGGAATCAATCTCGCCGGCAACGAAAATCTGGTTTTCATGAATAACCGGAGAACCGAAGCCGTTACCGATATCTTCGTTGGCCCATGCCATCACCGGTCCTTCGGGAGGCCAGAAATTTATTATATTGTTCTCATGGTAGATCCCTTTACGGTCGGCTCCCCTCCATTGTGAAACCGACTGGGCCATTCCAAAGCTGCATATCAGCAGAAGCATTGCCAGGGATAAAGAATTCCTGTAGTAAACGGTTCGTTGCATGGTTTTTCTGAATTTATGTGCTAAGGTAAAAATATAATCGGTACCCTCTCACCAGCCTGAATCTTATAACTCAAAAACTGTAATAAACTGATGCTTAAAGTTTAATTCTCATAAAAAATAATTACATTTAGGGCATGAAGCCTGAAGAAAAATCCAATATCCTGATTGTCGATGACATTGAACCTAATGTCATTCTGCTGGAAACGACACTGAGGCATTTGAAGGCAAATATCATAAGGGCATATTCCGGACAGGAAGCTCTGATGAAGATAAAAGGCAAAGAACTTGCCCTTGCACTTATCGATGTGCATATGCCGGAAATGAGCGGGATTGAACTCGCTTCACATATCCTTAGGGACAGGGGCAGAAACCTGATCCCTATCATTTTTATCACGGCTTATCCCTGTAACGATTTCGAGCTTGAAAAAATATACGAAACCGGTATCATAGATTATATTTTCAAGCCTGTTCATCCCAAACTGCTGATCAGTAAAGTCAAAATACTCCTGGAACTGGATATAGTTGAAATAGAAAAGGCCTTTGGCGTAGACAGCGCCATGGGCCTTTCTCCTGAGGAAG
>CAILVF010000037.1 GCA_903837605.1 uncultured Bacteroidales bacterium
GAGGGTGGAACTTGAGAACCTGAATAAACAGATCTCCGGGCATGATAAAGATGCAGGGTTGTTGCACAGCAGGGCAAAACTTTACATCTCGCTGAGGGAGATCAACCAGGCCCTTAACGATATCAACAAAGCCCTTCAGCTGGACCCGAAGAAGGCCGATTATTATCTTACCCTCTCAGATATTTATCTGATGATGGGCCAACCACAGAACTGCGAGGAGTCCCTGTTAAAGGCCGTTTCTGTTGACCCGAAAAATCTCAATGCCAACCTGAAGCTTGCGAATCTTTATCTTATAGTCAAGGATTATAAGAAAGTGGATCAGTATGTGAAGGAGGTGCTCACTCTTGACAAGGCGAATTCATCGGCCCGGTTTACCAGGGCAATGGCTTTGGTAGAAACCGGAGACACTGCCCATGCCATTGGTGACCTGATGGAAGCGGTAAGACTGAACCAGCAGTTTTTTGATGCCTATATGATGCTGGGCGAATTGTATGCCACTCACAAAGATCCCCTGGCTGCGGGTTATTTCACCAATGCACTCAGGATCCGTCCAAACAGCAGGGAAGCTTTGTACAACCTGGGCATGTTCTACCAGGAGACCGGTCAATACCCCAAGGCGATAGGTACTTACGAGGTGCTAAGCAAGGTGGATACGACATTTAAGGATGCACCTTACAATATCGGCTATATAAACCTCGTGTACCTCCAGGATTTTAAAACAGCTGCTGAGTATTTCTCAAAGGCTATCGCAAGAGATCCTGCATTTGCCGAAGCCTGGTATAACAGGGGACTGAGTTATGAACAGCTGAAGGAATACAGGAAAGCCTATGATGATTACCAGCAAACCCTTAAAATCAAGGTCAATTACGATAAAGCGGTCGAGGGATTGAACAGGTTGGATAAACTATTGAAAAAGTAAGCGGCTACCCTGGTCCGGACCCCTGGAAAATCATGATAGGAAAGGCCGGATGAGATGAGTTATGCTATTTTGCGCCCATTTCGGTTTTTAATGCGTTAAGCTCCTGTAACAGCTTCTCAGAAGCGGCTTTCAGGTCTTCAAATACCTGGTTCAACCCTGCCGATTGCTGGTTCTTAGCCATCTCGTCAAGTTTGCGCGACAATTCTATTGTAAGCGGATCCTGGAAGTTTGCCACAACTCCTTTCAGGCTGTGAGCATTAAATTTAAGTTGAGTGAAATCTCCTTCCTGGATATTCCTGGTAATCTTCTCAACACGATCAGGATATTCGCTGAAGAAGATATCGATGATCTCGATAATGGTCTCCTTGTCGAAATACTGGAAGTTCTGGTTTAATTTCTGGCGGTCAATCATACCTTATCGTTTCATGCAAATATAAGTAATAAATTTTTTTGAAAGCAACTATTGTGTTAATGAAATAACATTTGGAGCAAGGGGGTTATAATCCTTCATGTGAAGATCGGGAGTCTCTGAAAAGTTCATCTGCAACCAGGGTACGCCAACTTCAGGGGTGGGATAGAAAATCGCACTGATAAGAAAGGTCGGAAAGATCAGGTTGTCGTTTTTGATCAGAAGGCCAACTCCAATACCTGTATAAAACCTGGTCTCAAAGAGTTTCGAGACCCCATCGCTTTTAAACCCGCCTGCAAACATCCCGGTAAACGCAAACCTGAAACCATAAAAATACCAGGGAGTGAAGGCTACCGTGGAAAAGTACCAGCTTATTGAGTTAACCCCTTTGAATACCGTGTCGGAACTGTAATTGCTGATGCGCATATCCTGGTTTATGTATGTAAAGTCATTATTGTTTGGACGCCTCAGGAATCCCTGCCGGTAGGTCGTGAATATATATGTCCTGAATTTATACCGTTTGTCAGGTGTAAAATACAGGTAACTCATATAATTCAGCCTCAGGTTAAGCACCCCGTCTTCCAAAGTACGGTGATTATAAAACATACCAAGGTCAAGGCGGCCCTGCAGGTAACCGAAATTTTTGATAAAATTTCCCTGGGCATATGAAAACCCTGCATACAAGCGGGTGTAGAAATTGGTGAACTGGGGGCCAAAAGTCAGCTGCATCAGCCTTCCATAGGGGATATTCTCGGTCTTACCGAAGTTCAGGAAGTAATCAACCAGGTAGTAGTTGTTCCTCGAAAAAGCTACGCTGGCCAGGAAATTGCTCACATCGTAATAACTCCTGTTCGAATCAATGCTTATCTGCGGTCTCTGGCTGTAGGATGTAGCCTGGAATGAGGATAATGCGACAAAGCGGGTCGGCACCTTGTACTCGGCGATCTGGTAGGAGCGTCCCAGCCAGATATAACCTGAATTTGCTTTACTGTAACTGGGATTTGTTTCAACAAGCCCGTAGGCGAGTTTGTTATACTGGTATGATATACCCCCCGCTAATTTCGTCCGGTTCGTGATAAACGGGCGATCCAGCCAAAAACCGACATTAGCCTGTTGAAGGTCGTCCTTATAATAATTAAGAGTGAGATCAGTGAAGCTCCCCAGTATGTTGGTATAGGTATAAGAAACCCCGTCGAACCTCATAAAGGGGGCACGCTGTGATGCAAAAGAGAAGTTCAGTGCGAGGCGGTCCCCCAGGCCTGCAAAGTTGGCGTCGAACAGGCGAATACTCATTTTTGTCGTAGTAATGACGGGTACCACAACACCAAGGGACCACACGTCCTTGGTTACCACGACTACATCCACCGAATCCGTTTCTTCGGCAGGAACTACTACCACCCTTGCGTCGTCGATGTAATTCAGTTCTTTCAGAATGCGTTCCTGGTCGGCCATTACAAAGGGGTCAAGGGGCTGGCCTTCCCTGATCAGGATCATCTTCCTGATAACAAAAGGGGCGCTCTGGATATGAACCACATTCAGGAATTTGCCAAAGCCGGTTGTAGGTTCCCTGGTGGTGTCGATAACGGTAGGGCCGAAGGGATCTAATGAAAGGACATGTATCCTGCGGATTATTTTCCCTTCGTATTTTTTATAAATATTTTCACTGGCAAGGGCCTGTACCGTGTCGGGAAGAGTGCTTATCTGGGGAGAGACAAATGCAAGGCTGTATAAAAGTTTTGTGAACTTATGGCGGTTAAACCTCTGGAAAACTGAATCGTAAAAGGCTTTTGTCCGGATCTTCGATTTCTTCCCGTTAAAGAGACTGTCTTCTTTTGGAGCCAGGATGGATTTTTCTTTTTCGGGGATCTGTGCCAAAAGCGTAAGAGGGAAAAGAAAGCATAGCAGGAGAACGGACAGAGAAAAACAGCCTGGTACTTGCCTGCCCTTGCGTCTCATGGCGGTATGCCGGCTTTACATTAAACTGAGGGATGTGATGATACCCTGGAGCTTCTCGTTAAGCAATTTATCGGTCTCTTCAAAAGCCGAAATGCTGCTTAGCTTCTCGCGTATCCCGAAGTAGAATTTTATCTTGGGCTCGGTTCCCGAAGGCCTCACACTGATCACACTTCCGTCCTCAGTAAAAAACTGAAGGACATTCGATTTGGGAAGGTGGATCCTGTTTTCCTTTCCGCTCAGGAGATCCTTTTCCAAACTGCTGTCATAGTCTTTGATCTTAACAACCCGGCTTCCGTTGATCACCTTCGGTGGATTGGCGCGGTAACCAATCATCATCTCTTTGATTTCCATAGCCCCGCTCTGCCCTTTGCGGGTCACCGAAAGCAGGGATTCCTTATAAAAGCCGTATTTTACATAGATTTCAAGGAGGAGCTCATACAGGGACTTTCCCTGGGAGACGGTCCAGGCCAGGGTCTCGGCAATCAGCGCACAGGCGCCCACTGCATCCTTGTCGCGAACAAAATCACCTGCAAGGTAACCATAGCTTTCTTCTCCTCCAATGATGAATTCTTCCCGGCCTTCAGTTTGCCTGATGATGTCGGCAATATATTTGAAACCGGTGAGCACGTCGTAATATTTGAGGTTGAATGAGACGGCAATATCCTTGAGTAATTCAGTAGTGACAATGGTTTTTACGATGAACTGCTTACCGTTAAGCCTGCCGTTTTCCTTCCATCTGGTGATCACATAATAAAACAGCAGTGCGGCTGTTTGATTCCCGTTCAGAAGGATCATCTGGTTCTTATTGTCACGAACTGCAATCCCAACACGGTCGGCATCAGGATCAGTAGCCATGACCAGGTCGGCATTCAGTTTCCCGGCCAGCTGTATCGCCATATCGAGAGCGGAATGTTCTTCGGGGTTCGGACTTTTTATTGTAGGGAAATTGCCGTCGGCAATCATCTGCTCCGGAACGGGGTGGATGTTCTCAAATCCGAAGCGTTTAAGGATCTCGGGAACCAGGGTGCGCCCGGTCCCGTGCAATGGAGTATAGACTATTTTAAGGTCTTTCTGCTGGCGGATGATATCCGGGGAGAGCGACAAGGTCTTGAGTTTGGCAAGGTAAGCCTCATCAATTTCCCGGCCGATACTGATAATATTTTCGGGATTCCCCTGCCACCTGACCTGGTCGATGGAGGAAATGCTTTCCACCTCTTTGATCACATTCTCATCATGAGGGGCTATGAACTGTGCGCCATCGTCCCAATATGCCTTGTACCCGTTGTACTCTTTTGGATTGTGAGAGGCGGTGATCATGACTCCGCTCTGGCAGCCCAGCTGCCTGACCGCAAAAGAAAGCTCAGGAGTGGGGCGGAGGTCATCAAACAGGTAAACGATGAACCCGTTTGCTGCCAGGACTTCAGCTGTGATGGTGGCAAAATACCTGCTGTTGTTGCGGCTGTCGTGGGCGATCGCCATTTTGTGCCGAATTCCCGGAAACATCTTCATCACATAATTAGCAAGGCCCTGGGTCGCCATACCCACAGTATATTTATTCATGCGGTTGGTGCCGTCACCCATAACTCCCCTTAGCCCCCCGGTACCAAACTCGAGGATACGGTAAAAGGAGTCGGCTGTTTCGGCAGGGTTCTTTTCAATCAATTCCTTCACCCTGGACTTCGTTTCTTCATCGAAATTCCCTGTAGTCCAGACTTTTGCTTTTTCTAATATGTGTTCGTCCATAATTTAAGGTAGATTCTTTATTTGTGACTGGTGACCGGTGACTGGTGACTAGTCACTGTTCATGTTAGCCTTTTTATACAATCCCCCACACTGTCTTTCCAGTAAGGTATGGCAAGTCCGAAACGTTCTTTAAACTTCGTCTTGTTAAGAACTGAATAAAAGGGCCGTTCGGCCGGCAAAGGATAGTCTTTGGTCTCAATAGGATTGATTGTGCATTTGATACCAGAGAATTCAATGATGGTCTTTGCAAAATCATACCAGGATGCCACACCTTCATTTGCAAAATGAAATATTTCAATTCCTTCATGGTCCAACACCTGGGGTATTATTTCCAGGATAGCCCAAGCCAGGTCTTTAGCATAGGTAGGGCAACCGATCTGGTCGAATACTACGTTGAGGTTACCTCTTTCCTTGCCATATTTCATAATGGTCTTTACAAAATTATTGCCAAATGCCGAATACAGCCAAGATGTACGGAGAATGATGCCGTTTTTGCAACTGCTCAGCATTTGTGTCTCCCCGGCATATTTTGATTTGGCATAGCTGGATGCCGGTGCAGGGGTATCGGTTTCCACATAAGGCCTGTATCCTTTCCCGCTGAAGATATAGTCGGTGGAGATATGGATGAGGAGGGCGTTGAATTCCCCGCAGGCATTCGACAGGTTCCTGACAGCCAGAGCATTTATCTTCAAAGCCAGCTCAAGTTCCTGTTCCGCTTTGTCAACAGCAGTATAGGCTGCACAATTCACAACGACATCGGGATGAAGGATGTCAAAATAAGCAGAAACCGCCTGCATATCTGAAATGTCCAGCTCATCCACATCGGTATATGTGATCTGGTAGTCGGCAAATTTCTCCCCAAGTATTTTAAGTTCGTTTCCAAGCTGGCCCCTGGCCCCGGTGATCAGTAGTTTCATACTATCGTTTTAAAGTATTCAATCGTCCGTTTCAGGCCCTCTTCCAGGGGAATCGTCGGCTCCCATCCAAGTTCCTTCTTGGCAAGGGTGATATCTGGTTTCCTTTGAAGGGGATCGTCGGTCGGAAGAGGCATATGAACGAGTTTCGATTTTGAACCGGTCAGCTTCAATACTTTTTCGGCCAGTTCGATCATCGTGAATTCCCCGGGATTCCCGATGTTTACCGGGCCTGTGAAATCTTCACGGGAATTCATCAGGCGTACCATTCCTTCCAGCAGGTCGTCAACATAGCAGAACGACCTTGTTTGCGTGCCTTCCCCGTATATTGTAATGTCTTCGCCTTTAAGGGCCTGAACGATGAAGTTTGATACCACCCGCCCGTCGTTTGGGTGCATCCTTGGTCCGTAAGTATTAAAAATCCTGATGATCTTGATCCTCACTTTATTCTGCTTGTGATAATTCACAAAGAGCGTTTCTGCAACTCTCTTCCCTTCATCATAGCAGGAGCGGGGGCCTATAGTGTTCACATGGCCCCAGTAACTTTCGGTCTGGGGATGTATTTCCGGATCCCCATAAACCTCGCTCGTACTGGCCTGGAGCACTTTTGCCCTGATCCTCTTAGCCAGGCCCAGCATGTTGATGGCACCCATTACAGAAGTCTTTACCGTCTTGATCGGGTTATACTGGTAGTGCACGGGTGAGGCCGGGCATGCGAGGTTAAAGATCTCGTCCACTTCGATGAAGAAAGGCATGGTCACATCATGTCTGATCAATTCAAAATACGGGTTCTTAAGAAGGTGGACCACATTCTGTTTCTGGCCCGTAAAGTAATTGTCCATACAAACCACTTCATGTCCCTGATTCAGAAGCTTTTCACACAAGTGGGAACCCAGGAACCCTGCACCGCCGGTGACTAGAATTTTCTTTTTTATCATACCTTAAGGATTTAAATGAAAAGACCTAACAGCGGTGATTTAACTGTTAGGCCTTTTCGATTTCATGTTTTGCTTACTTGGTTGTATTTACTCCGATGCAGAAATAATCGAAATCTTTTTTCCTGATCTCATTGACGTCATAAATATTACGACCGTCAAAAATGACCGCTGTTTTAAGCAATTTCCTCATAACGTTGAAGTTCGGGAATTTGAATTCAGGCCACTCGGTAATCATCAGGAGGCAATCAGCATCGATGAGTGCATCGTACTGGTCGGCTGCATATTCGATAGTGTCGCCGAGAATCCTTTGGGTCTCATGCATGGCAACAGGGTCATAGGCTTTTACTTTTGCACCTGCATCCATTAATTTTTTGATGATGACCAGCGATGGAGCTTCACGCATATCGTCGGTCTGGGGTTTGAACGAAAGCCCCCAGAGACCTACGGTTTTACCTTTCAGGTTTCCCTTGAAATAAGTATTGATCTTATTGAACATGACCGACTTCTGATCCTCGTTTACAGCTTCAACAGCTTTAAGGACCCTGAGTGAATATTTATTATCATCGGCAGTATGAATAAGGGCCTTAACGTCTTTAGGGAAACAGCTTCCGCCATAACCTGCACCTGGATAAATGAATTTGTTCCCGATACGGGAATCGGAACCAATCCCTTTACGTACCATATTGATATCGGCTCCAACGATCTCGCAAAGGTTTGCAATATCGTTCATGAAGCTGATCTTGGTAGCAAGCATGGAATTTGCCGCATATTTTGTCATTTCGGCCGAAACAATATCCATGAAAATAACAGGGTGCCCGTTAAGTGTGAACGGCTTGTAAAGGGCTTTCATCAGTTCTTCGGCCCTGGCAGAGTCGCAACCCACCACGATACGGTCGGGCTTCAGGAAGTCGTCCACTGCTGCTCCTTCTTTCAGGAATTCAGGGTTTGAAGCGACGTCAAATTCGATCTTGACTCCTCTTTTATCCAGTTCTTCCCTGAGGGCTTTCCTGACTTTTTCGGCTGTGCCGACCGGAACGGTGCTTTTAGTAACTATCAGGAGATAGTTGTCCATGTACTTTCCGCAATCCCTGGCAACAGAGATCACATACTGGAGATCGGCGCTTCCATCCTCATCCGGAGGGGTTCCTACTGCACTGAATACCACTTCACAGTCGACCAGGGCATCTTTCAGGCTGGTAGTGAAGGAAAGCCTGCCTTTTTTAACATTTCTGTGAACCATTTCTTCCAGACCTGGTTCATAAATTGGGATGATACCCTGATTCAGGTTATCGATTTTCTTTTTATCGATGTCAACGCATGTGACTTCAATACCGACTTCGGCAAAACATGTCCCGGTAACAAGGCCAACATAGCCTGACCCAACGATAGCGACTTTCATAGACTTATGGTTTTTAAGTTAGGATTGTGGTTTTATCATAGCAAATGTAAATATAAAACAAAAACCCTGTAAAAGTCAAAATAAAAAAATTATAGCTGCAAACGGGTCTGGATCTGCTGTACGTCTTTTTTAAGCTGTTTGACGGTTTCCAGCAGAACTTTATTTTCATTCTCCTGATTTTCAGGAAGTTTAGGACTGATATAATGAACGAACTGCCAGATTTCCCTGATGTTGTTGGCAGGCAGGTCATAGGGCTCATATAAGGGGTTCAGTGAATGGAGCCTCAGCGCACCGTACTCTTTCAGCTTGTTTTCCAGAACTTTAAACACTATTCCCTCATCCGCAGTCAAAATAATATAGGCATCCTTGTCTTTAATGGAATTCCAGTCCTGAAGGAACATGCCGGTCACAAATGCGCCATGCGGGATGGGGAGCATGGAGTCGCCGCTGACCTGGAAAGTGCGGTATTTTTTTTGTTTTGAGAGAAATGGCATCCTGAATGTTGGCAAAATGCTGATGTATTCGGGGTCAGCGAAACCGGTAGCATAGCCTGCTTTGGCTTTTTCGGCGACCAGCTCGATGTTTTCCTCGTTATCATTGCCAACTGTGGTAGTCAGTATCCTGAGGTTAGAACCTTTGATAAAGACATCGTATCCCCTTTCAAGCTGCCTCACCTGGCTTTCGGGAAGGCTGCAGAGGTCGACCTTGATCAGTGTGTCGATGGCTACGTTGAAATATTTCGAAAGGATGATGAGTGCTTCGAAACCCGGCTGGGCCACGGCATTTTCGTAACCACTTAAGGTTGATCGCTTCATTTCCAGTGTGTCGGCTACGTCGTCCTGGGTCAGTCCGCGGCGACGGCGTAAAAATTTAATGTTTGAACTAAAGAACATGGCATAAAATTTTGGTATTGCAAATATAATGATTATATTGTAATCGCAAAAATGATTAAAAAATAATCATGATTATTTTTAACCGCAACATTGTCCACTTTGACCTCGACACCTTCTTCGTTTCGGTGGAAAGGCTTGTCAATCCCGCATTGCTGGGGAAACCGGTGATCATAGGGGGGACTTCCGACCGCGGGGTGGTGGCGAGTTGCAGCTACGAGGCGAGGAAATTCGGGGTGCATTCGGCCATGCCGATGAAAATGGCGAGGACTCTGTGCCGCGATGCCGTGATCGTTCGGGGGGATATGGAGTTGTATTCAAAATACTCGCATGATGTGACGGACATCATTGCGGAAAAGGCTCCCATGTATGAGAAGGCATCCATCGATGAACATTATATTGATGTGACGGGGATGGACCGCTTTTTCGGCACACTTACATGGACTCATGAGCTCAGGCAGAGCATCATCAGGAATACCGGGCTGCCTATCTCTTTCGGGCTTTCGGTGAACAAGACGGTTTCGAAGATCGCTACGGGCGAGGCCAAGCCCAACGGGGAGCTGCAGGTGCAGCGCGAGGCTGTGAAGCCTTTCCTTGCGCCCCTTTCGATCAGGAAGATACCTATGATAGGGGAGAAGACCTACCGGCTGCTGAGGTCCATGGGCATAGTTACCATCGACACTCTCAGCAGGGTTCCTGCGGAGATGATGGAAAGGGTGATGGGCAAGAACGGGATCATGATATGGGAGAAGGCCAACGGGCAGGATTCTGCGCCTGTGGTCCCGTATTCTGAGAGCAAATCGATCAGCACAGAGACCACCTTTGAGCAGGATTCCATAGATGTGGTGAAGATGAAGGAGAAGCTGGTTAAGATGGTCGAAAAGATCGCTTTCGAGCTCAGGGACCAGCAGAAGCTCACCTCCTGCGTCACGGTGAAGATCCGCTATTCCAACTTCGACACCCACACCCTGCAGAAACACGTGCCTTACACGGCGTTTGACCATATCCTGATCCCCCTGGTAAAGGATCTGTTCGACCGGCTCTACCAGCGCCGCATGCTGATCCGCCTTATCGGTGTCCGCTTCAGCGGGCTGGTAGCAGGCAATCCGCAGTTGAACATGTTCGAGGACAGCAGTGAGATGATCAGCCTGTACCAGGCCCTCGACAAGGTCCGCAACAAGTACGGGCAGAAGATCGTGAGGAGGGGGGTGGCGTGTACCTGAACTGCCACTCATATTACTCCCTGCGCTACGGCACCCTTTCGGTTGAAAAGCTGGTTGACGAAGCGGTACGCTGCGGGGTGCAGGCCCTGGCGCTTACCGACATAAACAATTCCACGGGTATCATGGAGTTCATCCAGGTATGTACCGATAAGGGGGTGAAGCCCATTGCAGGGATAGAGTTCCGTCGCAATGACGAACTGTTATATGTGGGCCTGGCGCGCAATAACGAGGGGTTCAGGGAGCTGAACGAGTACCTTACCCGCCACAACCTGCGCAACCAGCCCCTGCCCGACAGGCCGGAGCAGTTGGAGAATGTTTACTGGGTAGTTTCTCTGCAAGGTAGCGAGAAGCGGGAAACGAGAAGCGAAAAAAGAACTGATCTTTCACTACCTCGCTACCCCGCTACCTCGCTGTCTTCTAATTATATAGGTCTTCCACCTGCCTCTGCGAATCGTTTAATACTTTCGCGCCATCGCCACCTCATGGACCGCATGGTGATCTGGCATCCCGTGACCGTGCTGGATGAAAAATCGTATGAGCTTCACAGGAACTTCAGGGCGGTGGATAAGAATGTTTTGCTGAGCCGGCTGGAGCCGGGGCAACTGGCCTCGCCTTCGGAAGTGATGCTGCCTATTGATGATCTGCTGGAGCCTTACCGTGAATTCCCGGGGATCATCCGCAATACGGAGAAGCTGATGGAAGACTGCAGCATAGGCTTCGACTTCAGGGAGTGCAAGAACAAGAGGAGTTTTACCGGTAATGTGTACGACGACCATGTGCTGCTGGAGAAACTGGCACTCGACGGCTTGCAGTACCGTTATGGCTCAGGAAATACGGAAGCCGTCAACCGGATAAAACACGAACTGGAGATCATCAGCCGCATGGGTTTCGCAGCTTATTTTCTCATCGCCTGGGATATTATACGTTATTCGATGTCGAGGGGATTTTACCATGTAGGGCGTGGAAGCGGAGCGAATAGTATAGTAGCTTATTGCTTGAAAATCACAGATGTTGACCCCATTGACCTCGACCTTTACTTTGAGCGTTTTATCAATCCCAAACGAACATCTCCCCCCGACTTTGACATAGATTATTCCTGGAAGGAAAGGGACGAGGTACTCGACTATATATTCAAACGGTATGGCCATGAACATACAGCCTTGCTGGGGGCCATGTCGACCTTCCGCGACCGCTCCATTATCCGTGAACTGGGAAAGGTTCACGGCCTCCCCAAGCAGGAGATGGACCTCTTCATCAAGCACCCTGAGGATGCCATCCACAACAACCATATAATAAAGAAGATCAATGAACTGGGTGAGATGATGGCGGATTTCCCGAATATGAGGACCATACATGCCGGGGGGGTGCTCATCTCCGAACATCCCATCACCTGCTATACATCCCTCGACATGCCGCCCAAGGGCTTTCCAACCACCCAGTTCGATATGTACGTGGCCGAGGATATCGGCTTCGAGAAGCTGGATATCCTGAGCCAGAGAGGGATAGGACATATTTACGAGACGGCGGGAATAGTGCGCAGGAACAAGGGGGTAAGTGTAGATGTTCACAGGATCAATGAGTTTAAGGCGGATGAGGAAGTGAAGAAACTCCTTCGTATCGGGAAGACCATCGGCTGTTTTTACGTGGAAAGCCCGGCCATGAGGGGGCTCCTTAAGAAGCTGCATTGCGACAGTTACCGCAGCCTGGTGGCGGCAAGTTCAATTATCAGGCCGGGGGTGGCACGTTCGGGGATGATGAAGGAGTATATCTTCAGGTTCCATAACCCGGGGAAATTCAAATATATGCATCCCATCATGGAGGAACAGCTGAAGGAGACTTACGGGGTGATGGTGTACCAGGAGGATGTGCTGAAGATCTGCCATCATTTCGCGGGCCTCGACCTGGCCGATGCCGATGTGCTGAGAAGGGCGATGAGCGGGAAATACAGGTCAAAAAAGGAGCTGCAGAGGATAGTCGACAAGTTCTTCGAGAACTGCCGCAGGTTCGGCTACCCCGAAGAGGTGACGAAGGAAGTATGGAGGCAGATCGAGTCTTTTGCAGGCTATTCCTTCTCGAAGGCGCATTCGGCCTCCTATGCGGTGGAGAGCTACCAGAGCCTGTTTTTAAAAGCGCATTACCCGCTTGAGTTCATGGTAGGGGTGATCAACAATTTCGGGGGATTTTATCCTTCCTGGGTATATTTCAACGAGGCAAGGAACTGGGGTGCGAAGATCCATCCTCCCTGCGTGAACAAAGGGGAGTTCAAGACCTGTATCCACGACAGAGATGTGTACGTTGGCTTTGTCCATATCAACGGGCTGGAGGCGGCGGTAGGGAAGGCTATTGCAGGAAACCGGGAGCCGGGAACCGGAAACCGGATCACGAGTCACGAGTCGCGGATCACCGATCGGAAAGCAGGAAGCGAAAATGAATCATCCCGCATCCTGCATCCTGCATCCTGCGGTGAATACAGGGACCTTGAGGATTTCATTGAACGTGTGCCGGCCAGCCTCGAACAGCTCATCATCCTGATCCGTGCCGGGGCCTTCAGGTTCACGGGCAAGCCAAAGGCCCTGCTTCTGTGGGAGGCGCATATGCTGCTCGGCTGCCGGAAACAGGGAGTGGGGAGCCGGAAACAGGGAGCAGGGAGCCGGAAACAGGGAGCAGGAAACAGGAAACAGGAAACCGGATTGTTGGTCCCGGTTCCTGATTCCCGGGTCCCGATTCCCGATTCCCGTTTCCCGTTTCCCGATTCCCGGTTCCCGATTCCCGATTCCCGTTTCCCGTTTTCCGTGTCCTCCCTGGGCCGGCGCCATGTAAACAAGGAACATTCGCTGGTTACCGACCATCCGGGAGCATATTTTTCCCGTTCCCTTCATCCTGCCGCGGATATCCCGATGGTTGCCGACCAAAGCCTCTTCAATACGCGGCCGAAAAAATTTGAACTTCCTGCCCTGGCTCAAAGCACCCTGGAAGAAGTCTATGACGAGATAGAACTCCTTGGCTGGCCTGTTTCAAATTCGTATTTCGAACTGCTTGAAACCCCGTTCAGGGGAGAGATCATGGCCCGGGAAATGATGGGGAAATCCGGTAAAAAAGTGCGTATGCTCGGGCTGCTGGTCACGATCAAATATGTACGGACGGTGCGGAAGGAATGGATGCACTTTGGCACTTTCATCGATTTCGAAGGACAGTTCTTCGATACGGTTCATTTCCCCAAGGCAGTTGAAAAATATCCTTTCAGGGGTGAAGGGGTATACCTGGTAATGGGTAAGATTGTTGAGGAATTTGGCTTTCCCAGCCTCGAAGTCGAAAAAATGGCAAAGATGCCGCTTAAGAAAGACCCGAGGAGCTGAAAGCCTAAACTCCGGTTCCGGGTTCCTGACTCCCAGTTCCCGGTTCCCGGTTCAGGGCTTTGTCCCGATGATATACTGGGAACCTGAAGGAGCTTCAATGGTCCTGATATCTTCCAGACCTGCCGACTTCATCCAGCTGCTGATCTCTGCAACGGTATAAGTGTCACCGCGCGGAGTGCCAACGAGCATATTAATGGCAAATACCGCTCCCTGGAAGGGTTGTGTGCGGTCGTCACTCATCAGGTGATCCATAATCACAAGCTGTCCGCCTGGGTTCAGGGCATCTGCACCCTTTTGGATCAGAAGCTCATTCTCCCCTGGATCATTAATGTGAATGATTGCGAACATCAGAACCATGTCGAAACCCGATCCCAGGCTGTCGGCGAGATAATTCCCCCGGGCAGTTCCTGCCTTTTCATCAAGTTTATACCTGCTGATGTATTTCCGGGTGATGGGCTCAACATTGGGAAGATCGAAAATCACGGCGGTCGCCTGTGGGTTTTTCTTTAACAAGGCAAAGGAAAAGGCTCCTGAACCTCCTCCAACATCAAGTATACTGTTCACTCCCTCAAGATCAAGCAGGGTGGCCAGTTCTTCAGCCTGGGAAACGGCGCGGGCATGCATGGCGGCAATGAAGGCCTCAAGCCAGGTATCGCCTCTCTTGTTGATGTCCATCTCGAATTCGACTGCAGTGCCCTTGCAGACTGCCTCGGTAAGTGTGTTCCACCTTCTCCAGAGATCGGAAGTATGACCCAGCCCTCCGAGAAAAGCCGGTGAAGATGATACCATATATTTCTCGGAAAAAGCTGAGTTCGTAAAGAGACCGTGCTTTTTATCCAGCAGGCCAAGGCCCGTCAAAACGTTCATAAGCCTGTCAGTGGCTCTTTTATCGGTATTGATGAGTGAAGCGAGATCGGCCGATGAACATGATTTCCCATCCAGATGGTCGAACACCTTTAATTCATAAGCCGTCAGGATAATTCTGCTGAGCCTGAATCCATTCACAAGCTCCATAAGCATGTCTGGGGTTTCTATCTTCATCATTTCAGCCCCATGGTTGTAAGTCCCTGTTCATATATAATATCAACCGGAATATTGGCACTGCTAAGCCGGCTCAGATCAGTCGCAAGTTTCTCATTGATTTTCCCGTTTTTGGCCAGGTAAGCTTTTGCTCCTTCATAGTTGCCGTCCCCTTCGAACATCAGGACCTTGGCAGCCCAGACATCAATTGCGGTTTTGATTTTAGGAAAATCAACTTTATAACTGCCATTCCCGTCACGCTGAAAAGCCCCGTTCTCTTCAAAGAAATTCAGGCACATCATATTGGCTTTTCCGTGAGCGCTTGCTGCCCCGAAACGCACAGAGCGTATCAGACTGGCCATATAGGTCACATAGCAGTCTTCTTCACTTATCCCCTTTATCTCTCCCTTTGCTATCAACTGGGTGGCCAGGAACAAGCCCAGGATATCAGCTTTTGCTTCTTCAAAAGCCGAATACTGTTCTTTCAGCGCTTCACGTACATTCCCTTTGCCGTTAATGGTGTTTTTCAAGCCAAGTCCATGAGCCACTTCGTGGAACATTACATTCGAGAAGAACGCATCAAACTTCACGTTGGACCTTTGTGCCGGGTCAATCAGCATATTTGCGATCGGCATCAGGATATTATCGAATTTCGCTTTCATGGCATTTTTTAACTGAAGCCTTCTCGATCCTTTTTTCAGCTGAACGTTTTCATCGTTAGGCAGGTTGATCGCGATGGTTTTGCTTCCGGCATTGGAAGAACCTGACACATATAAAAGATCATATGCATTAAGATCAGAATCTGTACCTGGTTTTTCTTTCTTGTATTTTGCATCCACCGGCAATTTTGATTGAAGCTCAGGAAGAAAAGCTGCGAACTTTTCAAGTTTTTTGCTCCAGCTCTTGTCTTTTATTAAAATAGCCCCTTCAAACGCGGTTTTATAACCGAAAAGCTCATCTTCGTAATTCTCGATGGGACCCATCACAATATCGATGGTATTTGTTTTCATATCCATCCAGGCCATATCACTGGCAAAATAATCATCCGACAGAAGTGCTTTGGAGCGCAGTTCAAGGTATTTTTTCAGGCCTGCGTCTTCAGCAAGTCCTGCAGCTTTCTCAAGTAAAGAAGCGGCCTTTTGAATTTCATCCTTGTATGCTTCATGATACCATACCGATTTCAGGACCTTGTCGGCACCCCTCACAATAACAGTATACTGGCTTGCCTTGTTTTTATCGTTCCACTTTTCAAATTCTTCCTTAGTCATGTCCTTAGGATAAAAATTCACCCCCGCAGGCCTCTCCCCAAACCCCGCAATAAACGGTTTGTTGCCGTTGAGCCTTTCCCATGGGCCGTAATTGATTTCTGCAAACTTTCTTACCAGGCTGTCCTTGATAGTGTCCATAAAAGCCTTTTTATCGCCAATAGTCTGTTTCCAGTATATACCATCAACAAGTTCAGCGGCTTCAACCAGGAGCGGGATCATTTCCTTTTCTTTGGCCGTAAGGGTGCCGGGATCTGTGGTTAGTTTCACTACGGCAAATCCGCCTATCCTGGCCTGCATAAGTGAATCCTGTGAATTCACTGCCGATTTGTTGTTCTTTATATTGCATCCGGAGAACAAGATTGATATCAGGATCAGCGCGCCTGATAATCTGATGTAAGTGTGAGCCATAACGTTGTTTTATTTTATACAAATTTATACATTTTCTTGTTTAATTGCCTTTTTCGGTGTAGGTTTGAAGTGCAAAATCAGTAACCTTCAAAAACCAAAAAACATGGAAATACCCGTTTTATTAGTTGTCGGATTAATTCTGCTTCTTTTTTTCGCAGGTATCCGTATTGTACGACCGACCCATCGCGGTTTGGTAGAGCGTTTAGGAAAGTACAGCAGGTTCGCAATGCCTGGTTTTCACTGGATCATTCCGGGAATCGAGCAGATGTACCGGGTGAATGTCACTGAAAAGATGATCAATGCCGAACCCCAGGAAATTATTACCAACGATAACCTGAATGCAAGGGTTGACGCCCAGGTTTATTTTAAGATCAAATCAGACGAGGATCATGTTAAGAATTCCCAATACAATGTTAATAGTATTGAATACCAGATTGTCAATCTTGCTCGTACGACCCTGCGTAATATTATCGGGACGATGACATTGAAATCGGCTAACAGCGAACGCGGGAAAATAAATAAGGAACTGCACGGGACACTGCATGAAGAAACCCTGAGCTGGGGTATTGAGATTATTCGTACCGAGTTGAAGGAAATTGATCCTCCCAAGGATGTCCAGGAAACCATGAACAAGATCGTTAAAGCCGAAAATGAAAAGATTGCCGCTGTGGATTATGCAACTGCAACCGAGACCAAGGCCGACGGGGAAAAACGTGCTGAGATCCGCAGGGCTGAAGGTATTAAACAGGGAGCGATCCTGCGTGCCGAAGGCGAAGCCCAGGCCATTCAGCTTGTAAATGAGTCTGCGCAAAAATATTTTGTCGGAAATGCCCAGATGCTCAGGAGGATACAGGCGATGGAAACTTCACTCAAGGACAACAGCAAGGTTATTGTTCCAAATGGTTCGGATCTTGTGAATGTAATGGGAGAGATGTCGGGTGTTGTTCCTATTGTGAGGAAATCCGACGATAAAGCCTGATCCTGGTTTTAATACATCCCTGTAAATTCTCCTCTTCTGGAGCCGTTTACGGGTATGGGGCTCTTTTCTGGAGTCAAACCGGTTAATCCCTTCTGATCAGGGGGAGGAGGAACTCAATCATTTTATTTGTTGAAGCTTCAATTGAGAGCAGGTCTGTACGGATTTCCAGCGCCGGATGGAGAGGAGTATCATACGGGGCATCGATACCCGTGAACTCCTTCAGTTCACCGTTTCTCGCTTTCTGATACAAGCCTTTTGTGTCGCGTGACTCACAAACTTCAAGAGGGGCGTTGACAAAGATCTCTATAAAATCCTCGGAGCCTATAATGCTTTTTGCCATTTCACGGATTTCGTTTGTCGGGCTTATGAAGCTGGCGATCGTAATGACACCGCAGCTTACAAACAACTTTGAGACTTCAGCAATCCTGCGAATGTTCTCATACCTGTCGGCTTCGGAGAATCCCAGGTTTTTATTGATCCCGGTCCTTACATTATCTCCATCAAGGGTCTGAACGAAGTATCCCATCTTATGCAAAGAAGCTTCGAGGGCATAGGACAGAGTGGTCTTGCCTGCTCCTGAAAGCCCGGTCATCCATATTACTTTGGAATGCTGGTTTAACTGTCTTTCCTTACTTTCTCTGTCAAGCTTAAGTGATTCGGTAGGGTAGATGTGCAGTTGTTTCTCGTTCACGTGATATTGTTCTTATATGGTCATAGCTCCTTCAGTTTCATGACTGGCTGAATTCAGGAGAAAGGCCTGGTTCAATTAGTTTCTGCCCGCAGTTTGCTTATTATCTTTAGCAGGAGGTTGTGATTTGCCCGCAAATATACGGAATCCCGAAAAACCTCAGCCACTTGAATACACTGCATAACCATAATGGCGTGCAATTGATTCCCCGAATATTTTGCTTTTTCCTTTACGGTCCAGTAGTTTTATGAAATAAAAACGCGTCAATCGAATGATTGACGCGTTTTTTATTCACTTCGGAGCCGTTTTGTGATCCGCCTGGGATTCGAACCCAGGACCCCCGCCTTAAAAGGGCGATGCTCTACCTGCTGAGCTAGCGAATCTCGCTTTTAAATTTGAGGGTGCAAATGTAGAAAAAATATCAGAACAAACAAGCAGTAGTTGATAAAAAAACCTTAAGGGATCTCGCCTTTGCCTATCCTCAGTACGATTGCTTCATCATTCCGGCAGTCAATCACCGTGGATGGGACATCCCCTGAATGACCCGAATCAATTACAATGTCGACCAGTTTCCTGAATCTTTCGTAAATTTCTTCCGGATCAAGGGGGTATTCGATAAATGTATCATCGGAATGAATAGAAGTAGTCATGATGGGATTGCCAAGCTTCTCAACGATCTGCAGGGGTACGTTATGGTTTGGGATCCTTATGCCTACGCTTTTTTTCCTGCTCTGGAAAAAATGGGGCACATTGTTGTTGGCTTTTAATATATAAGTATATGGTCCGGGCAGGGTCCTGCGCATTAACCGGAAAATATCATTGTTGATCGGCCTGGTGTAATCTGCAAGCTGGCTGAGGCTGTGACATATAAATGAGAAATTAGCCTTTTCTCTCTTTATGCCCTTGATCAATGCGACCCTGTCAACTGCCTTGATCTTTGTAATGTCGCAACCCAGTCCGTAAACCGTATCTGTCGGATAAATGATAACACCTCCGCTTTTTAAACAATCGGTTATGATCTTTAAATGACGTTCGCCGGGGTTGTCGGGATGGACCTTGAGAAGCATTGTTTTACGAAAACGTGATGTTCGATATAAGAAAAAAAATGGGTAAGCCCCTTATATCGCACCGCTCAACCAACTTACCCTTGCTTCCTTCCGGACCTGGGGGAGTTTGAAGGGAGCTGGTCGTATAAGACTTACCCGCTGCAAAGTTACAAAAAATCCTGCCACAGGCAAGGAGAAATCTGTTTTTTTCGTATGTTTGTCTCCAACACCAAAAAAAATCACAGCAATGGAAGAAAAAAAACCTTCTCCTTCAGGAAATGCCCTTAATTACGGATTAATTACCGGGGCCGTATTAATCGTGTACAGTCTGCTATTGTACATTGCGAATCTTTATCTCAATAAATCACTTGGTTATGTAGGATATGTTTTTTTACTGGGTGGTATGGTATGGGGTACGCTCGAATACAGGAAAAAAGTCACAAACGGATTCCTGACTTACGGACAGGCATTCAGTTCCTGTTTCCTTATCGGTTTGTTTGCCGGGATACTGGGGGCAATTTATATGTTCATCTTCGCCCAGTTTATCAACCCGGGCTTCGTCAATGAGATAATTGAACAGGCAAGGATTCAGATGCAGGCAAAAAACCTGACGGATGACCAGATCGAAACAGCCCTCAGCTATACCCGTAAATTTACAAGCCCGGTGATGATGATGATCTGGGGTCTTGTTGGATATGCACTGGTTTCGGTCGTACTTGGACTGCTTGCTGCAATTTTTCTTAAAAAAGAAGATCCTAACGCTACTGCATCCTCACTGTAAACTGTATAAATGGATATCTCTGTTGTAATCCCTCTTCTGAATGAAGAAGGGTCTTTGCCTGAACTTGCTGCATGGCTGGAAAAAGTCATGACTGAAAATAACTTCTCATGGGAGGTTATTTTTGTTGATGACGGCAGTTCCGACACTTCCTGGCAGATCATCGAACAGCTTTCTTCTCAAAAACAAAATTTCCGTGGTATTAAATTCAGGCGTAATTACGGGAAAGCAGCTGCTTTGAATGTGGCCTTCCAGGAAGCTTCAGGCGATGTCGTTATTACCATGGATGCCGATCTCCAGGACAGTCCCGACGAGATCCCCGAATTATACAGGATGATCAAGCAGGAAGGTTTTGACCTGGTTTCTGGCTGGAAGAAAAAGCGTCATGATCCCATTTCCAAAACCATACCTACCCGTTTCTATAACTGGTCGGCCCGCAGGATGTCGGGGATCAAACTGCATGACTTCAACTGCGGCCTCAAAGCTTATCGTAATGCAGTCATAAAAAGTATCGAGGTTTACGGCGATATGCACCGGTATATCCCCTTCCTTGCCAAATGGGCAGGGTTCAGGAAAATCGGGGAAAAAGTCGTCCGCCATCAGAAACGGAAGTATGGAAAGACCAAGTTCGGCCTGGACCGGTTTTATAAAGGGTACCTTGACCTGCTTACCATTTCATTCATGTCGCGTTTCGTAAAACGCCCTATGCATTTCTTCGGCTTGTGGGGAAGCCTGCTATTCACCGCAGGGTTCTTCATTGCAATTTACCTGGCTTATGAAAAATTCTTCCACCAGGCTTTCAAGATGACCGAGCGCCCCCTTTTCTTTTTCGGGCTGCTGGCCATGATCATGGGGACACAGCTTTTTGTTGCAGGGTTTCTTGGGGAACTGGTCAGCCGGAATTCCTCCGACAGGAACCAATACCTTGTTGAAAAAAAGACAGGGTTATGACAGGGCCTGTCCTGTATTATTTTTATTACCTGAAAGCAAATGACGGATCCAAAAGATATTGAACGTAAAGTCAGGTTCATGCGGAAGGTTTCCATCTTCCAGGAATCATCCGATAAATTGCTGGCACGTATTGCCGAGAGCCTTACCGAAATGGAGGTTTCCGAAGGTCAGAACATTGTTCTGAAAGGGGAATTGGGCGATTCGATGTACATCATCCTCGACGGAAGGGTGAAAGTTCACGATGGTGATTATATTTTCTCGGTTCTTAAAACCGGTGATGTTTTCGGGAAATATTACCTTATTGACCAGCAGGAACGCTCGGCTACTGTCACTGCACTTTCACATACCTTCCTGCTGCGATTCAACCAGGATGAATTTCACAGGATCACCCAACATGAAAATACAATTTTTAAAGGAATACTCAAGACCCTGGTACGCCGCCTGAGGGATATGAATGTAATCGAAGAACAGTTAGCGGCCCAGAACACCGAGATCCTTCAGCAAAAAAATACGCTTGAAAAACAAAAACTGGAACTGACTGAGCTGAATGCGACAAAGGATAAGTTCTTCTCTATAATCGCCCATGACCTTCGCAGCCCAATCTCCACGCTGATCTCGCTCTCCGAAGTATTGCACACCGACATGGATTTGCTGGAGCCTCAGCAGCAGAAGGATATTCTTGAAAGCCTTCATGATCTTTCAAGGAATTATCTGAAGCTCCTCGACAACCTCCTTCAATGGGCCCGGGTGCAGTCGGGGAGGATGATCCCTGAACCTGCTGGTTTTGACATTTCTGAAGTGATCCACGAAGTCATTTCTTTTTACCGGCCTTATGCCCTGGATAAACAGATCAGGCTGGTTGAAAGGAATATCTCTCCTGTTATAGTCTATGCCGATATGAATATGATCAGGGTCGTACTGAGGAACCTGATCTCAAATGCGATTAAATTTACCCAGCCAGGGGGTGAGATCCATATTATTATGATCAATAAAGTTGACTGGGCGGAAGTGATCGTCCAGGATAACGGGCTCGGTATGTCGCCCCAGGTGTTTGAAGGTTTGTTCAAGCTTGATAAGACCCAGTCAATGGCAGGTACTGCAGGAGAGAAAGGGACAGGATTGGGTTTGCACCTTTGCAAAGAATTTGTGGAGCTTAACAAAGGCACGATAAAAGTTGAAAGCCAGAAAGGTTTCGGTTCGGTGTTCAACTTCACTATTCCTAAACCGGCTTAAGCAGTCTATGCCACAACCAACGACAGTCGTCTTAATAGGTTCGGCTTACCCGTTGAGGGGAGGGTTGGCAACATATAACGAACGGCTTATAAGGGAGTATATCCGCCTGGGTTCCTCAGCTTCCATCGTTACATTCAGCCTGCAATACCCTTCTCTGCTGTTTCCAGGTAAAACCCAGTATTCAACAGACCCCGCTCCACTGGGAATACCAATCCAGGTTAAACTGAACTCGGTCAATCCACTGAACTGGCTTTCGGTGGGAAATGAAATTAAAAAGGCCAGGCCCGACCTGGTCATTGTTAAATACTGGATGCCTTTCATGGCGCCATGCTTCGGTACTGTTTGCCGGCTTATAAGGAAGAACAGGCACAGCAGGGTGGTCTCGGTGATCGATAACATCATCCCCCATGAAAAGAGGCCCGGCGACAGGCTGTTGTCTTCTTTTTTTGTCAACTCCGTGGATGGCTTTGTCGCGATGTCCCATTCCGTGATGGAAGACCTTGTAAGCTTTGATAATAAAAAACCTAAGCTCTACTGCCCGCACCCGCTGTACGATAATTTCGGGGATGCCATCAGCAAACAGGAAGCAAGGAAAAACCTGGGTCTTGACCCTTTGTCAAGGTATGCCCTGTTCTTTGGATTTATCAGGGACTATAAGGGACTTGACCTGCTGCTGGAAGCGTTTGGGACCGAAGCCCTCAGGAATTCAGGAATTAAACTGCTTGTTGCCGGTGAATTCTACTGTGATCCTGCACCTTACCATGAAATTATAAAACGCCATGGCCTGGGGGATACGGTGATCATGAGCAATGATTTCATCCCCGACAGTAAGGTCGTCAATTATTTCTGCTCCGCGGATGTGATCGTCCAGCCATACAAAAGCGCTACCCAGAGCGGCGTTACGCAGATAGCCTACCACTTTGACAAACCAATGATCATTACCGATGTTGGCGGACTGGCCGAGTTCGTGCCTCATGAACAGGTAGGCTTCGTGGTAAAACCCGATAAACAGGCCATTGCTTCTGCCATACTGGAATTTTACACTTCTGGCAGGGAAGCTGAATTCTCGGCCAATGCAGCCGTCGAAAAGCAAAAATATTCCTGGAAAAGAATGGTGGAAGCCATAAACGCAGCCATGGGGGGTGACCAGGGACCAGGGAACAGGGAACAGGGAACAGGGAACAGGGAACAGGGAACAGGTAGTAGTTAGCAGTCACTGTTCACCAGTTACCTTCGCTCTCTTCAGTCACCAGTCACCAGTCACCAATAAAACTGTATATTCGCAATGTAATTTACCGATCATAACCATGATTATACGTAGCAAAGCCCCTCTTCGCCTGGGTTTGGCCGGCGGAGGAACAGATGTCGCTCCATTTTCAGATATGTATGGCGGGGCAATATTGAATGCCACTATCAGCATGTATGCAACGGCTGCTATAGAAGCCCGGAACGATGGAAAGATCATCCTGAATTCCCTTGACAAGCATGAACGATATGAGCTTAATTCTGATCTGCAACTTGAGATTGACGGCAAACTTGACCTGCATAAAGGAATTTATAACAGGCTCATCAGGGATTATTCACTTAAACCGCTCTCCTTTGAACTTTCAACCTATGTGGATGCCCCTCCGGGCTCGGGTCTCGGCACAAGTTCAACTCTTGTCGTTGCTATCCTGGGCGCTTTTTCCGAATGGCTCAACCTGCCGCTGGGCGAATACGACCTGGCCCATCTCGCTTATGAAATCGAAAGGGTGGACCTGAAAATGGCCGGGGGAAAGCAGGATCAATATGCCGCAACATTCGGAGGGGTGAATTTTATGGAATTCTTCAAAGAGGATAAAGTCATCGTCAACCCCTTAAGGATACGTGACAAATATCTTGATGAGCTGGCTCATAACCTTGTGCTGTATCATACCGAAACAAGCCGCCTTTCAAGCATCATCATTGAAGAACAGAGGAAGAATGTGATGGATGGCAATGAAAAGTCCCTCGAAGCCATGAACAAACTGAAGGAGCAGTCGCTGATGATGAAAGAAGCCCTGCTTAAAGGGGAATTGGATAAAATAGGGGATATCCTTGATTTTGGATGGAAGTTTAAAAAGAATATGGCCAACGGGATCACTAATCCTATGCTTGACGAGATTTATGATACGGCAAAAAGGAATGGCGCATCAGGAGGTAAAGTCTCAGGTGCCGGAGGCGGCGGGTTTATGTTCTTTTACTGCCCGGGAAATACCCGCTCGGCAGTAATCGAAGCTCTGAAAAAATTCGGAGGACAAACCAAACGGTATGATTTTACACAGAAAGGGCTTAGAAGCTGGACAATATAAAATAGGTAACATGACTTTCTTAGAATTAGCAAAATCAAGGTATTCTGTCAGAAACTATTTGCCAAAGCCTGTCGAAGAGGAGAAGCTTAATTACATACTTGAATGCGGGAGGATTGCACCTTCAGCCGCCAATTACCAGCCGTGGCAGATTAACGTGGTACGTGATCCGGACTTAAAGAAGAAACTGGAAGAAACCTATGCCAGGGAATGGCTGAAACAGGCAGCTGTGATCCTGGTGTTTCTGGGTAACCACCAACAGGGATGGAAGCGCAGTGATGGCAAGGATCACACCGATATTGACATTGCCATTATGGCCGATCATGTTACACTCGCTGCCGCAGAGCAGGGACTGGGAACCTGCTGGATCTGTAATTTCGATGCCGCAATGTGCATTCGGGTGCTGAACCTGCCCGATCATATAGAGCCCATAGCGTATCTCAGCCTCGGCTATCCTGCCGGTTCCACTGATCAGGTTTCGCGTCACCTGAAGCGTAAACCATTTGAAGAAATAATTAAATTTGACCATGTTTAATGAGGTGTTGATCATGATCATAAAAGTTGTCCTGATCGATAGAATATATGCCTGAATAATTATACTATTGTAAACGCTATGTCAAGAATCCAAGAATGTATCCGGCAGTCCATTGAGACAAAACAGAAAATCCTGAATGATCCTGCACTCCTGAAAGTTATTGATGATGTGTCTTCTGCATGTTGTACTGCATTCTGCAACGGGAACAAGGTGTTGTTTTGCGGGAATGGAGGAAGCGCCGCCGATGCCCAGCACCTGGCCGCTGAATTTTCAGGAAGGTTCTATTATGACCGTCCGCCCCTGTCATCCGAAGCCCTCCACGTAAATACATCCTACCTTACGGCAGTCGGCAATGATTATTCCTTCGATGAGGTCTACTCCCGTCTCGTGAAAGGGATTGGAAAAGAGGGAGATATTCTGATCGGGCTTTCTACTTCAGGCAATTCTAAAAATGTCATACGTGCATTTGAGGTTGCCAATGAAATAGGCATGCTGACCGTGGCCCTGACCGGGGAGAGCGGAGGCAGGATGAAAAATGCCGTTGATTTTCTGATCAATGTTCCATCAGCAGACACTCCCAGGATACAGGAATCCCATATCCTTATCGGGCATATTATTTGTGAGATCGTTGAATCTTCATTATTTCCCAAAGAATAATTCCTGTTGGAAGCGATAATACTTGCCGGAGGATTTGGAACTCGCTTGCAGGCCGTGGTTAAGGATGTCCCAAAATCCATGGCCCTGGTAAATGAAAGACCTTTCCTGGAGTACCTGCTCGATTATCTTATACATCAGGGAGTGGACCGTGCCGTTCTGAGTGTGGGCTACAAACGAGAGATCATACAAAGCCATTTCAAAAACCGTTACCAGACAATGGAACTGGATTACGCCATTGAGGAAGAACCCCTTGGCACCGGGGGCGGCATCAGGCTCTCGTTCTGGAGGATCAGGGGTGACCGGGCTGTGGTGATGAACGGCGACAGCCTGTTCAGGATAGACCTTCAGTCCTTTCAACGGGAACACCTGGCGAAAAAAGCCGATGTCAGCCTGGCACTAAGGGAATTATCAGATACCGGCCGTTATGGAAGAGTCAGCATCAACAGGCAAAGAAGGATTACAGGTTTTGAAGAAAAAAGGGAGAATGCAGGCAGGGGACTTATCAACGCAGGAGTATACATGATTGAAAAGGCCTATTTAATGGAGCCGCATTTTCGGGGAAGATTTTCAATCGAGAAGGATTGTTTCGAACAGTATTTCGGCATTGACCGTATGTATGGTTACCCGGCCGAAGGATATTTTCTTGATATCGGCATACCCGAAGATTTTCAGAAAGCTCAGCATGAATTTAAAGGATTTGAAAATAGATAATACCTGGTCGCTGTTTCTCGACCGCGACGGGGTCATTAACCATCGAATGGTAGATGATTATGTGCGCAACTGGGAGCAGTTTAAATTCAAACCAGGGGTACTGGAGGCTTTAAAAGAGCTGTCGGGCATGTTCAGCAGGATTGTCGTCGTAAGCAACCAGCAGGGAGTTGGTAAGGGCCTGATGAGTGAAAAAGAAGTTGAAAACCTCCATTCCAGGATGATCACCGAGGTAACAGCTGCAGGCGGGAGGATTGATGCTGCGTTTTTCTGCCCTGCCCTTGAAAGTGAAAAATCATTCAACCGGAAACCTAATATTGGAATGGCCCTTCAGTCACGGAAACGTTTCCCCGAAATACGTTTCAGGCAATCAGTAATGGTCGGAGACTCACTCTCAGATATGATTTTCGGGAAAAGGCTCGGAATGAAAACTGTATTTCTTTCAGCCTCCCTTCCGCACATCCGAAAAGGATTTAAAACTATAAATTTTGTATTTCCCGATCTCCGGGCCTTTGCCCAGGAACTGTTATCTGAAATCTGACATCAGATACCTGATAAATTGTAAATCTTAAATCGTCCTTCGTCAATCCGCCCATGTCTCCAAAAATCATCCTTTTCGCTTTCTTCGCCTACACCGCCCTGCTTTTTTTCATCACCTGGCTGACTGCCAGGAAATCAACAAACAGGGGGTTTTACATAGGGAACAAAGCTTCACCCTGGTTCGTAGTTTCATACGGCATGATAGGCGCTTCATTGTCGGGTGTAACATTTATGTCAGTTCCAGGTTGGGTGGGAGATACCCAGTTTTCGTATTTTCTGGTAGTGGCCGGTTATCTTTTCGGGTATGCCATTATTGCAACCATACTGCTGCCCCTTTATTACAGGCTTAATCTTACCTCGATATACTCATACCTTGAATCCCGTTTCGGGTTCTGGTCATATAAAACAGGAGCATTTTATTTTCTCCTTTCAAGGGTGATCGGGGCTTCGTTCAGGATGTTTCTCGTCGTAAACGTTCTCCAGGTATTTGTTTTCGATGCCTGGAACATCCCGTTTGGATTGACTGTGCTGATCTTTATCGTCCTTATACTCCTGTATACCTTCAAGGGGGGAATTAAAACCATAATCTGGACCGATACCGTTCAGACTACTTTCATGCTGCTGGCTGTAGTCCTGTCGGTTTACATTATTTCCAGGAATATGGATCTCAGTCTTGGGGGTTTGTATCACAGGGCAATGGATAACGGCTTAACAAAGATGTTCAATACCGACTGGAGCGACAGGCGGTTTTTCCTGAAACAATTCTTCAGCGGGATGTTCATCACAATAGTAATGACCGGGCTTGACCAGGAAATGATGCAGAAAAACCTGAGTTGCAGGAACCTGAAAGATGCTCAAAAGAATATGTTTACCTTCAGCGGTGTACTGGTATTTGTCAATTTCATTTTTCTGTTCCTTGGAGCCACACTGTTCATGTTTGCTGAATTCAAGGGGATCAGGCTGCCCTCACGCTCTGATGATCTCTTCCCGCTGATTGCCATTAACTATCTTGGCCCCGTGGCGGGGCTTGTTTTCATTATCGGGCTGATTTCCGCTGCCTATCCCAGCGCCGACGGGGCATTGACCTCACTTACAACCTCTTTTTGCATTGACTTCCTCGGCCTTCCGAAGAGAGAAAATATGGATGAAAAGAAAAAGGAAAGGATACGCTACCTGGTCCATGTAACCTTCGCTCTGGTCCTGCTTGGCGTTATTATTTTATTCAGGGCTATAAATGACAGGGCTGTTATTGATAAGTTATTCACCGTGGCAGGGTATACTTACGGGCCACTTCTGGGCCTGTATACTTTCGGCCTTTTTTCACGCAAACAGGTCAGGGATAAGCTTGTGCCAGTCATCGCATTAATCTCGCCATGCATCTGTTATTTACTTAGCAACTATTCAGTGTTAATATTTGGTGGATATAAATTCGGATTTGAGCTTCTGATTCTTAACGGATTTATTACTTTTGCCGGACTCCTTCTGGTTAGCCGGAAGAACTCTGTAAAGACTTGATAATGCTGGTAGACCGTTGTACCCGGGTGAGCCCCGACGGAAATCGTAATTCGTAAATTGTAATTCGTAAATCGTAGCTATGGACAACATCAGATTCAGGGCATTGGAAATGACGATGGGAAGGACGCCGAAAGCGGTTAATTTCCCTGATAAAAAGGCATCAGATTATTTCGGTGAACTTACGTTCAACAGGGTTGCAATGAAAGAGTTTCTTACCGAAGAAGCATATACCGCCGTTATTAATTCAATAGAAAAGGGTGAAAAAATTGACCGCAGGATCGCCGACCAGGTGGCTGCCGGTATGAAAGCCTGGGCTATCAGCAATGGCGCCACACACTATACGCATTGGTTCCTGCCTCTTACAGGAGCTACAGCCGAAAAGCATGATGCTTTTGTCAGCCCCGTGGAAGGCGGCACTGGAATTGAAAAATTCAGGGGGATTGAGCTGACCCAGCAGGAACCTGATGCTTCCAGTTTCCCCAGCGGGGGGATACGGTCTACCTTTGAAGCAAGGGGTTATACCGCATGGGATCCTTCCTCACCTGCTTTTATAATGGATAAAACCCTGTGTATACCTTCTGTATTTATTTCTTACACTGGAGAAGCCCTCGACTATAAAACCCCTTTGCTCCGCGCACTCCATTCTATCGATAAGGCAGCAGTTGAAGTTTGCCAGCTTTTCGACAAGGACGTGACCAAGGTGTTTGCCACCCTGGGTTGGGAACAGGAGTATTTTCTTGTTGATAAAGCGCTATACAGCGCCCGTCCCGACCTCGTCCTTACCGGGCGTACACTGTTCGGGCATTCCTCTGCCAAAGACCAGCAGCTGGAAGACCATTATTTCGGAACTATCCCACAGAGGGTTATGGCCTTTATGCAGGAGTTCGAGCTGGAAGCTCACAGGCTTGGCATTCCGGTGAAGACAAGACATAACGAAGTGGCGCCAAACCAGTTCGAATGTGCCCCCGTTTTTGAAGAAGCAAATCTCTCGGTAGACCACAACCAGCTTATGATGCACCTTGTTGAAAAGGTGGCCAGCCGTCACAATTTTACCGTTCTGCTTCATGAAAAACCATTCAGCGGTGTGAACGGTTCGGGAAAACACAGTAACTGGTCGCTCGCAACCAATACCAGGGAAAACCTCCTTCTGCCCGGGCATAATACAAAAACCGAGCTGCGCTTTCTTACCTTCCTCGTTAATATAGTAAAAGCAGTGCATGAGAATGCCGACCTCCTGAGGGCAATCATCGCAACACCTGGAAATGATCACAGGCTTGGAGCAAACGAAGCACCCCCGGGAATCATCTCGGTTTTCATCGGCGCACAGCTTACTCATTGGCTCAACACCATCGAAAAAAGCGATAAAAGTTTTAAGTTCAGCCTTGACAGCGATACGGGCCTGCTTAAAAATTTCCCGAAGATTCCCGAGATATTGCTCGACAATACCGACCGTAACAGGACTTCACCCTTTGCCTTTACCGGGAATAAATTTGAATTCAGGGCTGTTGGCTCATCACACTCCTGCGCACCGGCAATGATCGCCCTTAACATGATAGTTGCCGATCAGCTGAATACATTCCTGAAAGACCTTAAAGAGGTGACGGGAAAGAAAGTGAAACTCGACGATGCTATCCTGGGCTTGCTTAAGAAATATATCAAGGAATCAAAACCTATCAGGTTTGAGGGTAATAATTACGGTCAGGAATGGCTGAAAGAAGCTGCCAAACGCGGACTTTCGAACCACAGGACAACCCCTGATGCACTTAAGGCCTTTATTCATAAAAAATTCGTGGATGTGTTTGAAAGAACCCAGGTGCTTACTGCACGTGAGGTCCATGCACGGTATGAGATCGGGCTCGAAGATTATACCAAAAAGATACAGATAGAATCGAGGGTGCTTGGTGACCTGGTTTCAAACCATGTTATCCCGGTTGCGATAAGATACCAGAACATCCTTGTCGACAACGTGAAGGGGCTGAAACAGGTGCTGGACCTGAAGACCTACGGGAAGATCTCCCAGAACCAGATGGAACAGATCACCGAAATATCCGAACATATCGATAAGATCATGACCTATGTGAGCGATATGACAGAGGCAAGGAAGGTGGCCAATAAGATTCAGGATCCTGAAGAAAAAGCAAAAGCCTACTGCAGCCATGTATTCCCGTTTTTCGAGAAGATACGTTATCATTCCGACAAACTTGAGTTGATGGTCGATGATGAAGTGTGGCCATTGCCAAAATACCGCGAATTGTTATTCATTCATTAAGCAGATTCTTGATTATGGAAACCAAGGGGTTCTTTCTCCGGCTTGTATTGCTGATCCTTTTAACCGGCAGCAATATGGCTTATGCACAGATCAACGTAGTGCATATCGACAATAACACCTTCCCCCAGACTAATGAAGGGATATTCTACAGCCTTCCCCGAACCGTTGTGAACGTTACGGTGAAGATCGACAGGATTGAGAATTACCAGGGCCCTTATGCCGATTATGCTTTTCGCTATCTCGGTCTTAAAAATGTAGTTCAGTCAAACACCATTGAATATAAAATCTCCGATATTAATATTTCGACTTCTTATGAGCCTGATCCTGACCAGTACTATTTTATTGAGCTGGGCGAAAAGATGTCGAAAGGGGAGAAAGCCGGGCTGCTGTCGCTTACAGATGCAGGTATAATACTTGGGACTTTGCCTTCTGCCGCCGATACAACAACCCAGATAAACAGGCTGCTTAATGCTGAAGAACCGCCCCTGGAACTTGAAAAGGATGCTTTTGGAGAGTTGTTCAGGAACTATACCGATGTGAATGTTTTTGAAAAGGTCGATACCATCCGCCGAAAAATAAACATTGACACCATGACCCTTGAAAGGCAGTACCTGAAAAAGACAATGGTGGAAAAATCTCCTGAACAGAAAGCCAAGGAAGCCGCTGATTTCCTTTCCAAGATCAAGGATAACCGGTTTAACCTGATCACGGGATTCCAGGAAGTGAATTACAATAAGGAAACCCTGGAGTTCATGGATGCCCAGCTTAAAAACCTTGAACGGGAATACCTGAAATTGTTCACTGGCGTGAAAATTCACAAAACCATGACATTCTCCTACAAGTATATTCCTACTCCGAACCAGATCAATACAGAAATACCTATCTTCAAATTCAATAAGTCGAAAGGTGTGCAGGATCTCGATGCCCCTGGAGGAGGCAAAGTGATCACCATCAGGGTACAAAGGGTAGGGAACACGAATTCTGTTTCGGTATACCTTCAGAAAGCAGGAAAATCTGCCAAATCCAGCGGTTTCTTCTACAGGATACCTGAATATGCAAGGGTGACTGTAAAAGTTGATGACAATACCCAGGAAGAGCAGCAGTGCCTTATAAGCCAGCTGGGCCTGGTGACAAACCTGCCTTCAAGTAAATGGAAAGTTCTGTTCCATCCCGAAACCGGCGGAATAAAGAGCCTTGGACTTGAATAAAAGGGATTAAAGGGCTTTTCTTATCCTTACCAGTTTTACCAGCAGGTCTTCAAGAAGATCCAGTTTCAGCATGTTTGCTCCATCTGATTTAGCCCTGGATGGATCCGGATGAGTCTCTATAAACAACCCGTCGGCCCCGGCTGCTATGCCTGCCCTGGCTATGGTCTCGATAAGATCAGGTTTCCCGCCGGTTACGCCCGCCTGTTGGTTTGGCTGCTGAAGCGAATGAGTCACATCCAGGATGACAGGCACCTGGAATTTCTGCATCTCAGGTATGGAACGCATATCCACAACCAGGTCCTGGTAACCGAAAGTGGTTCCCCGTTCTGTAAGCATGATATTCGTGTTCCCGGTGCTGAGCACCTTCTCAACAGCGTAACGCATCGCTTCAGGTGAGGAAAACTGCCCTTTCTTGATATTCACAGCTTTTCTTGTTTTCCCGGCAGCGATCAGAAGGTCGGTCTGCCTGCATAGAAAGGCCGGGATCTGCAAGACATCCACGAAACCGGCCGCAAATGAAGCCTCATCTTCCGAATGGACATCGGTAAGGGTCGGTATCTTCAACTGTTTCCCCACAGAAGCAATGATGCTCATCGCCTTTTCATTGCCGATGCCGGTAAATGAATCACCCTTTGAACGATTTGCTTTTTTATAAGACGACTTGAAAATGTAAGGGATGTTCAGCCGTTCACAAATCTCCCTGATACGAGTTGCGACTTCGATCGGCATAATCTCGTTTTCAACTACGCAGGGACCTGCAATCAGGAAGAACATTCCAGGATCTTTAATCGTTAAACCGGGGATATTGGGGATCATAGTATCTGTTTTTGAATGACTGATTAGCGGTGACTTGTGAACAGTGAACAGTGACTGTTACCAGTCACTAGCCACCAGTCACTAATATTTGTACTTCTCTTTCCATAACGCTTTAAGCCTTGCCCGTATTTCCTTTTCCTTAGGATTTTCCTGGGGATCGTAAAATTTCGACCCCTTGATCTTTTCGGGGAGAAATTCCTGGTCTGCAAAATTATTCTCGAAATCGTGGGCGTATTTATAATCTTTACCGTAACCTATCTTCTTCATCAGGTTTGTGGGTGCGTTGCGTATATGCAGGGGCACAGGCAGGTCGCCATGCTCCCTGAACGCTTTTTGTGCCTTCCTGATGGCAAGGTACGAAGCATTGCTTTTCACAGAGGTGGCCAGGTAAATTGCAGTTTGGGAGAGTATCAGGTCGCATTCGGGGTAGCCTATCACATCAACGGCCTGGAAACAGGTATTTGCAAGCAAAAGGGCATTCGGATTGGCGTTCCCGATGTCTTCCGAAGCGAGAATAAGCATTCTTCTGGCGATGAACTTGGGATCTTCACCAGCTTCAACCATCCTTGCCAGCCAGTATACCGCGGCGTTTGGATCGGAACCCCTGAGCGATTTGATGAATGCTGATATCACATCATAATGCATTTCGCCTGTTTTATCGTACATGGCAAGGTTCTGCTGAATGATGCTCAGTGTGTTTTTATTATCTATGCGGATGACTTTTTCCCCGGGACTCAGCGAGGTGACTATCAACTCGAGTGCGTTCAATAACTTCCGGGCGTCGCCACCTGAAATCCGTAATATGGCTTCCGTCTCTGCAATACTGATCTCAATGCCCATTTGCTGCTGAAGCGTTTTCCTGCCTTCTTCAAGCAATTGGATCAGCTGGGGCTCTTCAAGTACCTTTAAAATATAAATCTGGCATCGTGAAAGCAGGGGAGAGATCACTTCAAAAGAAGGATTCTCGGTCGTAGCCCCTATAAAGGTGATTATCCCTTTCTCAACGGCCCCTAAAAGCGCATCCTGCTGTGATTTACTGAAACGGTGGATCTCATCAATAAACAGGAAGGGGCTGGTGCCGCTTTCTTTTGCCCTGGCAATAACTTCCCTTACCTCCTTCACCCCTGAGCTTACAGCACTCAAAGTATGGAATTCCCTTGAAAGCTGTCTTGAAATAATATAAGCCAGGGTTGTCTTGCCTACTCCGGGGGGGCCCCATAAAACCATCGAAGGGACATTCCCCGATTCAATCGCTTTCCTCAGAATGGCGCCGGGTCCCACAAGGTGGTCCTGTCCGAGGTATTCGTCAAGTGAATTGGGACGCAGTTGCTCTGCTAGAGGTATCAGCATAATATTTCAAAGGTACGATTATGATATTTAAACGTCTTTATCCCTGTTTTGAATTGTTAACATCTTAAAAAATGTTAAAATTATTCGTGCTGATTTTCAGGTGAATAAGGCAAATGTTAAAAAATGTTAAAAAAAAGTGGTCAAAAAATTTGTCTGGTATGGTATCCTGCTTTATCTTTGCATCAAATTCAAAACGAACAAAACGATGAAAAAATTTGCAACATTATTAATCGTAGGTGCTGTAGCTTTCATGTATGCTTGCGGCCCCAGCGCAAAAGAGTTAGAAGAAAAAAGGATCGCTGATTCAATCCGCGTAGCTGATTCATTAGCAATGGTACAGGCAGAACAGCAGAGAATTGCTGATTCAATTGCTAAGGCCGGTGAGGAAAAGAAGAAAGCCGATTCAATTGCACATCAGGATTCAATCAAGAAACACCTGATCAAGGCTGCAAAACCTGCAAAAGCCCCTAAAGCTCCTAAAAAAGCTAAGAAGTAATCTTTCTTGCAAAAATAAAAGAGGCTGTCTCAAAAGTACGAGACGGCCTTTTTTATTTTACAGATTCTTGATCTCCGCTACCAGCTTTTGAAGGGTTGATTTAGCATCACCGAAAAGCATATTGTTCTTCGGATGATAGAACAGCTTATTTTCGATGGCGGCATAGCCCTTGGCCATGCTTCGTTTCATCACGATCACATTCTTTGCTTCCCAGGCCTTGATTACAGGCATGCCATAGATGGGCGATGAGGGATCATCTTCAGCAGCAGGGTTCACAACGTCATTTGCGCCGATTACTATCACTACATCGGTATTCTGCATTTCATTATTGGCATCTTCCATTTCAAGAAGTTTTTCGTAAGGCACATCTGCTTCAGCAAGCAATACATTCATATGTCCCGGCATCCTGCCTGCAACCGGGTGTATCCCGTATTTCACTTCTACACCTTTCGAAGCCAGGAGAACATCCAGCTCATGGCATAGATGTTGCGCCTGGGCAACGGCGAGTCCGTAGCCGGGGACAATCAAAACTTTTTGTGAATAACTGAGTAAAACTGCTGCATCACTTAATGTAATCTCCTTGACGGTTTTATCACCTGCTTCCGCGCTGGCCGAAGTATCTCCGCCGAAAGCGCCGATAATAACGTTTAACAGGGAGCGGTTCATGGCTTTGCACATAAGGATTGTGAGGAGGGTCCCCGATGATCCTACAAGAATACCACCGGTAAGCATGGCCTGGTTGTTATACAGGAACCCGCCGCAGGCAGCGGCAATCCCGGTGAAGGAATTCAGGAGAGAAATTACAACAGGCATGTCGGCCCCGCCGATAGGCATGACAAAACTTACCCCGTATACCAGGGCAAGAAAGGTAAGAAGATATATCAGGGTATTGTCACCGCTGACGGGATGCTTGAACATAATAAGAACAACAAGTACCACAAGCAGGAAGAGGAAGAAAAGATTAAGGTATCTTATCCAGGAGGCCTTGATATCGCCTATCTTTTCATCCAGTTTTCCAAATGCTATCATACTTCCTGCAAATGAAACCCCGCCAATGCTTAGCCCGAAAAGGATAGCCAGTGTTTCCCCATGAAGCATGCTTGAAGCTCCTGCTGCTGCCAGCGAATCCTGAAGTTTTGGAAATTCCATAAGGGAAATCAGGGCTGCGCAGGCGCCACCCATACCGTTAAATATCGAGACCATCTGGGGCATGGCGGTCATCTTAACTTTTCGGGCTGCCACCCAGCCAATTGCTGTGCCAATGGTCAATGCACCGAGTATCCATGGAACATTACCAATGCTTTCCCCGTCCTTTTTGTGGAATAATATGGTAAATAAAATTGCAAGTCCCATCCCCGCAGCTGCCCATAGATTCCCGTTGCGGGCAGTGTCGGGATGGCTCAGCCGCTTTAACCCGACAATAAACAAGACGGAGGCAAGTATATAGGACATCTCGAGAATGCTGATCTCGGGTGTAAATTGTATTATCCGGTTTATCGTTTCCATTTTATTTTAATTTTTGGATTTCTTTTTCCTGAACATCTCAAGCATCCGGTCGGTAACAACGAATCCCCCGACAACATTGAGGGTGCCAAGAATTACAGCCAGGAACCCAAGTATCATAGGCAAAATGTCATGTGCATGCCCCATTACAATAATAGCCCCTATAATGACCACACCGTGAATGGCGTTGGCCCCCGACATCAGGGGTGTATGCAGAACCGAGGGAACATGTGAAATGACCTCAATACCAAGGAAAAGAGACAAAATGATAATAAAAATCGCTTCCCTGTATTGCAAGAAAAACAGCAGGACATCATTCATATAAATGGAATTATTTGGTTACGGATTTAACACGTTCACTAATTATTTCTTTGTTGTGGGTTACGCATGTACCCTTGACCAGGTCATCATCCCAGTTAAGGTTAAACTCACCTTTATTTGTAAACATCAGTTTCAGGAAATTGACAACATTCTTTCCGAACATTTTACTTGCGTCAGACGGCATATCGGCAGCAAAGGCTGAGTTCCCTATAATTTTAACCTGCCCGTGGATTACCGTCTCATTGTCTTTGGTAAGCTCGCAATTCCCTCCTGAAGAAGCAGCGAGGTCAATGACCACCGCTCCTGGTTTCATTGCTTCCACCGTTTCTTTTCTCAGCAGCAGGGGAGCCTTTTTACCCGGGATCTGCGCTGTACAAATGACGGCATCCGATTTAATGGCATGGTCGTGAATGGCTTGTGCCTGGCGCTTTTTGAATTCTTCGTTCTGTTCTACCGCATAACCGCCGGCAGCCTTATCGTCGGTAGCTCCTTCTACATCTATGAATTTACCACCCAGCCCTGTAACTTCTTCCTTCACCGCTGCACGCACGTCAAAAACCTCCACAACGGCACCAAGCTTACGTGAAGTGGCAATAGCCTGCAAACCGGCTACTCCTGCTCCAAGGATCAGAACTTTTGCCGGGGTCACCGTTCCGGCAGCCGTCATGAACATAGGGAAGAATTTTGGAAGGTTGTTTGCTGCAGTCAGTACAGCTTTATAGCCGGCAACAGTAGCCATTGAAGAGAGGATATCCATGGCCTGGGCACGGGTTGTACGGGGCAGGATATCGAGGCTGAAACTTGTTATATTCTTTGAACAGAGTGTATTCACAAGGCCGGTGTTTACCATGGGGTTGAATGCAGCCATGAAAACCTGTCCTTCTTTCATCAACCCAAGCTCTGTTGTGTCCGGTGCTTGAATTTTAATGAGAAAACCGGCCGATCCGAAGACTTCTTCCCGGGGAAGAATTGAAGCCCCTGCTGTTTTGTAATCTTCATCCGATGCAAAGGCGTTCGCACCGGCTCCCGTCTCAACAACAACCTTTACATTCATCCCTGTAAGTGCTTTCACTCCTTCAGGCAACAAAGCGACCCTTCTTTCGGGAAGTCCTTCTTTAAGTAATCCTATAGTCATTTTATTCTTCTTATCAGGTTATTACCTTTTTTGAATTCCTGCAGTTTACTGAGATCAATCTTTATATCCGATGTTCTTATGGGTCCCGTCACAAAAGGGTTTCTTTTTTGAATTTCCGCAACGGCAGATAGCCGCCACCTCGTGTTCAACTTTGAGAGTTTTACCATCAGCATCACTTATGATATAGCTGCCATGGACAAGTGCCGGACCGTTTTTAAGTATCTGTATCCTGGCTGCCGGAGATTTGTCCGGAACTGATTTCTCGCTTACTGATGCTGCGCTTCCGCAATTCTTCATGAACGTAAGAGCCCTTGAAGGGCAGGTATTGACAACCCTTATAATTTCTTTAGTTGAAGCAGCCTCGGGCTTGATCCATGGGCGCACCGTATTGTTAAACACTTTTGGCAATCCTATGAGGCAGTTTGCAGAATGAATGCATAACTGAGGCCTCCAATATACAGTTACTTCACCATTAGAGTAAGACCGGCTGCCTTTGTTCTTTTCCTTGATCTCGGTAAGTTCAGTTTTGTTGATTTTATTACTCATGCAGGATTAATAAATTTGTGTAAAGGTAGGAAATAATTATTTTTGGCTGAAACTTTGATCCCATCTTCATGACAGCCAAAAGGAAGCCCCATTTGATCGCGCAGAATCAACAATCTGAACCGGAAGAACTTAAGGAAGAATGGCCCGAGGATCCCATGAACCTGTTCAGGAAATGGTTTGAGGATGCGAAAAAGATAAAAGAACATGAGCCTGAAGCCATGGCCCTTGCTACTGCTGCTGATGGCAGGCCTTCTCTAAGAATGGTTTTATTCAGGGATATAAAAAAAACAGGATTTTGCTTCTTTACAAATTATGACAGCAGGAAAGCCTGGCAGCTCGAGTTAAACCCATTTTCGTCCCTCTTGTTTTACTGGCCCAAGCTTTACAGGCAGGTCAGGGTGGAAGGAAAGGTGAAAAGGCGGCTGCGAAAATTTCTGATGATTATTTTAACTCACGTCCCATGGGAAGCCGCATCAGCGCTTGCATCTCGCCTCAGAGTGCTGTTATTCCCGACAGGCTTTTCCTGGAAGTTATGCACGAGGCCTTGACAAAGGATCTTGGCGGTAAACCACCCAAGAGACCTGATAACTGGGGAGGATTTTTTCTTGTTCCCGACCGTTTCGAATTCTGGTCAGGAAAGGAAAACCGCCTGCATGACAGGATATTGTACAGGAAAGGAAAATCAGGTTGGATAATTGAACGGCTCGCTCCCTGAACATGCCCGAAAAATACTAATTTTATTCATCCTTATCCCGACTTATTCTGAATATATGATGAAGAAATTTATTTTGCTCCTGCTGCTTGCCGCTTTATCTGATTATGGTTTTGCATGGATATACCCGGAGCACAGGGATATCGCCATTCTTGCCATTCAAAAGCTTGATCCCGCCCATCGTGCCGACCTCGAAAGGTTCTGGTCCATAGCCCGGAATGGGCATGAGTCCAGGTTATTCTCCCTTTCTATCGATACAACACGGTCACGCGGCCCTGAATTTATTGACTTCGCTGCATGGCCTGCAATTTCGGGCGACCATTCGACATCAGCCGCAAATCTTCTGCATAATGTTTTGCAAACAGAATGGATCATGAAGGTGGCGAATGTCGCTTATGAATTGAGAAAAGGAATTGCGAATGCCAGGAACAGGAGCGACCGCCTGAATAAACTCAGGGATTCAGATATCAAACTGCTCCGCGTTGACCCGGAGTATGTAACCAGGGCGGGCTCTAACAATGTGCATTTCCTCCTGGCAAGGCCAAATGAAAAGACAACTGAATCTCAGTATTTCGCGATTTGTTTCAGGCAGGGTACCGAGATGAATGCCCTGGGCACCTACGGATGGTTTCACCTTAGTGCTTTGCTTAAAGCCGAAAAGTTCGCAAGGGACAGTATGAGTTCCGGTGAACGCTCCTCCCTCATGCTGGCGATCCTGGCCGATGAAGCCTTTGCCATCCATTTTCTCGAAGATATGTATGCTTCCGGCCATGTGGCAGGAACCTGGGGAAATGCGGCCCAGCGGAAAGGAACGCATGATTATTATAATGAGAAGGGCTTGGAAGTATCGACCTGGGATGGCGGCAGGATGGTGCTGATGGGAGATGCCTATATGAGGCCTGAAGATGCCGACAGGTCGTCTGATGCGGTTCGTATTAGTCTTGAGCAGGTCATCGAAGTTGCATCAGGGAGGCGGCCCTTTACCTTTATAACCCATGAAAATCTCTCATTGACTGCCGATACACTGAATGTTTGCAAGACTAATTTCATGCCTTTCCGCCAAATAGACAGTACATTCTCGATTTGGTACAGGGCTGTAATCATGCCAACTGCAGTTCCGGGTCTGGCCAGTGGCCTCGGGGAACTTCCCAGGTTCAGGGCAGAAGTGGGGCCTTTTATCGGGCTTACTGCTGCCGTGAGGGGCTCAGTTCTGTTCAGCGGATTTGGCACTCATCAGAACACCGCAGGGGTGACCGCGGGGCTGGGAATGGCAGTGCGCGTTGGTCTTGGCCTTGAAGGGGTTTTAAATGAAGCCGGCGACGGCCTGGTATTTCTTGACCTGGGCTGGAGGCTGGATGGCCCCTCCTCGATGAAAATGACAGCAGATCCCGCCCTGAAGCAATTCGGGGCCATGTTTTCGGCCGTTCCAAGCCGGGATGCCTTTTATGCCCGTCTCCGCCTGCCGTTCTATGTGATCCCCGGTGATCTTCTTATTCTCGGGCCTATTCTGTATTTATTTGCACCCGAAACGATGAATAAAGTGCTCACCTCTGCAGGCAACGGGGGATTGATCCCCTGGCAGTCGGGAATGGTCACGCCTATCGGGAGATTTCAATTTATCCTGGGCAGGGAAGTCGGGGTGTATCTTTACGGATGGCCAAAAGATCCCGACAGGTACCTCCTCCCCAAAGGTCCTGATCTTGATGCCGACCAGGTGCTTGTTTCCATGCGATCCACACTGCTTGAATTTCCATTCCTGGAATACAGGCCGTTTCATGCATTCTCAACCAATCAAACCGCAAGTCTTGTTCTTCAGTTTTTCGGCGGATTTGATATCCCCGGAAAAGCCAGGGTAATCTATCCTGAAACTGAAATTGCGCCTAAAGTGCGTACGATCACATTTCTCGGTGTCAGGATCGGGTTCGACTGGAGGTATTACTTTTCGAAAAAGAAGTCCTAGCCCTGGCTTCCTCCACGTTTGTGCAAAACAATGCTGACATTTTCCAATGTTATCAGTCCGCCCTTGGGCACTTTCTCGAAATAGGGGAGGATGCTTTCCACAAAACCATTAATTTTTACCGAATCATCTACAATCTCGATAATTATCGGCATCTTTTCAGAGATATCCCAAAGCTTCTGGGAATATACCATGCTGCTGGCGCCATAACCCATGCAGCCTTTCAATACTGTTGCGCCTGCAAGCCCGTATCGTTTGGCGGCAAATACGATCACCTCATACAGGGGTTTATGCCTGAAATTGTCGGTAGAACTGATAAATATCCTGAGCAGTTTGGCTTCTCCGCTGTTTTCCATGATCACAGTATTTTATGTATGAACATACTTCCCATATAAACTGCAAGGAGCCCCAGGAAAACGCTGAGGCCCGTATAGAGTGAAAAATACAAAAAATTCCCGTCTTTGAGAAGCGCTATGTTCTCCCCGGCAAACGTCGAAAAGGTTGTGAATCCCCCGCAGAAACCTACTGTCAGGAACATCCTCATTTCAGGGCTTAAAAGCTCGCTCCGCTCGGAAATCCCATAAAACATGCCTATCAGCAGGCATCCTGTAATATTCACGATAAGTGTTCCCAGGGGAAATGTAGTATCGGCACTGCTGTGTATAAAACGTGAAAGGAGAAAGCGGGCGACACCGCCTGCAAAACTCCCTGAACCTATGATAAAGATCAGTCGAAGCATTTGAAATTCTTTCAATGCGAAAGTAGGAAACTTTTTCTATTGATTTTTCCTGCCCCTTCGAAATCTTCATGGAGCTGTTCGACCTGGTTTTTTTTTTCATATTTTCGCAAGAACAGGATTCTAATCCATTTCTATGAAAAAGCTGCTTGTCATCCTTGTGCTTTTCTGCGTGCTGTCAGCCAATGCTGTGGCGCAGGCCCCGCTTCCTCCTCCAGTCAAAAATACGTTTAATAAGCTGACCTCATATCCTGAACTTTCTTCCTACATTGAACTTCTTGGAAAACAACCAGGATTACTTAAAGTGGAGGTGATCGGGCATTCAGTGAAAGGCAGGAACCTTTATGCCCTGAAATTTTCTTCTTCGGAATTTGGCAGGGATACATCAAAAATTAAAATTCTCATTTTTGCGCAGCAACATGGTAATGAACAATCGGGAAAGGAAGGTGTATTGCTCTTAGCTCCTGAACTGCTGAAGCCTGAAAATCACTACCTGTTTGGCAAGATAGACCTTGTGCTGGTCCCTCAGGTAAATCCCGACGGCTCGGAGGTAAACAAAAGACGCAATGCAAACGGTATGGACCTGAACCGGAACCACCTGATCCTGACCGAACCTGAAACGATAGCACTTCACAGGCTATTTGACAGATACCTGTTTGAAGTGACTATGGATGTTCATGAATATTCACCATTTGGTGAGGAATGGCAAAAATACGGATACCGTAAGAACACTGATGAAAATATTGGGACAACCACCAGCCTTAATGTGCCTGAAAGCATCCGGAAATTATCTGACAACGATTACCTCCCGTTCATTTTCAGGTACCTGAAGGATAGAAATTTCTCATCTTTTACCTATTGCCCCGGAGGCCCTCCGGAAATTGATTATATAAGGCACAGTACCTTCGATATCAATGACGGAAGACAGAGTTTCGGGATCCAGGGCAGTTTTTCCTTTATCCAGGAAGGCATGAATGGCAAAGATGATTCTATCGAAAACCTGCAGCACAGGGCCGAAGGCCAGATGACCGGCATGCGCGGCCTGCTCGAGTATGTATATATGAACCATGCCAGGATCAGGACCCTCGTTTCTAATGAGCGCAAAAAACTTTGTTCCCCTGATCCGGGCCGGGAAATATCAATTCAATCGGTACATGTATCAAACGGGCAGGAATTAAAGATCCCTCTTTATTCCTATTTTTCTCATAAGGACAGTCTTGTCACGGTAAAGGATTACAGGCCCGTGGTAAAATCAGTTTATGATGTTGGTAAACCGCTGGGATACCTGATCCCGAAAGATTGTACCGCATTGCTGGATTGGGCCGGCAGACAATCGCTTGTGCAATTCCCCCTTAACAGGCAATCCGGTGATCAATACATGCAATATATGATCAATTCTATTGACTCCATAGACTTTGAAGGTGAAAAAGTGGTTGATCCTGAGTTGACTTTGAACCTGCTTAAAAAACTCCCGTCCGATCCTGGCTTTATCTTTATACCTGCCTCCCAGCTGAAAGGCAGCCTTCTTGTCCTCGCCCTTGAGCCGAAATCTATGCTTGGACTGGCGACTTATCCAAAATATGCCCATCTTCTTAAAGCAGGAAAACCCTGGCCTGTTATCAGGGTTGTGAAAAAATAGTTTTTAAAGATGTTAACCAATTAAACAAAAATGTTATGCGTATAGAAAGAATTGAACTCCGACACATTAAAATGATCCTGGTCAGCCCATTCGTAACTTCCATGGGAACCGAATATGATGAAGAACATATCATTGTAAAGGTTGATGCAGAAGGGGTGACTGGATGGGGGGAAAGCGTTGCGGAAGGCACTCCCTACTATTCCTACGAGACAGTGCCGACCGCCTGGCATATCCTGAACGATTTTTTAATTCCTTCTGTCCTCGGCAAAGACCTCCAGAGTATTGATGAAGCTATTGCAGCGTATGCAAAAGTCAGGGGCCACATGATGGCCAAAGCCGGACTTGAAGCGGCTTTATGGGATGCTTTCGCAAAGAGCAAAGGTATCTCTCTCTCCGAGATGCTTGGCGGTACCCGTAAAAAGATAGATGTGGGGGTGAGCATCGGCATCCAGGATTCGGTTCCCGGGCTTATTAAAAAGGTTGAAGGTTATCTTGCAGAAGGATACAAACGGATAAAAATCAAAATAGCCCCGGGTTTTGATATGCAATTTGTTGAGGCGCTGCGAAAACAGTTTCCGGACCTGCTGCTTCAGGTCGATGCTAATTCGGCATACAGGCTGGAGGATATTGGCATTTTTAAAAAGATGGATGACTACGGACTTCTTTTAATAGAACAGCCGCTCGGGTATGAGGATATTTTTGATCATTCAAAACTCCAGCGTGAACTTAAAACACCTATCTGTCTTGATGAGAGCATCCATTCGCTCGACGACACCCGTGCTGCCATTGAACTGGACAGCTGCAGGGTTATAAATATCAAACCGGGACGGGTTGGTGGCTATACCGAATCTAAGCTTATCCACGACTACTGTGCCGGGATGAACATACCTGTATGGCATGGCGGAATGCTTGAATCGGGAATTGGCAGGGCCGGCAATGTGGCTTTGGCTTCACTGCCTAATTTTACCTTGCCTGGTGATCTTTCAGCCAGCAAACGGTATTATAAGGAAGATATCGTTGATCCTGAATTTGTCGTAAACCCTGACGGAACCATGGATGTACCCACCAAACCAGGTATTGGCGTGGAAGTGAACATGAGGAAGCTGGATGACGTAACACTGAGAAGTGTGGCCCAGAAGGCTTAATGAGTTGGTATTTTGACAGGAGGATTCTCTGAGGTTTCCCTGATGCATTCATTTACGATCTTCAGGATCGTCTCCATTTTGAGGGGGTCTGCCTTGGCTGAAACATCCCGTGGTGTATGATAATCATCATGAAATCCCGAGAAAAAGGTCATGACCGGGATTTTCCTTTCGGCAAAATGAGCATAGTCACTGCCTGTGTGACCCGTTACATCCCATAGATCAAGGGCAAATGGATGTTTCAGATGTGAATTGATCGATTTGGCCAGGTTTTTCAGATCATCATTCATTGGCAAAGTCCCTATGCTAAGCTGAATGCCTGCAGTATCTTCAGGTGCGCTTCTCGAGATCATATCCATGTTGAAAACAACCGACAAGCGGTCAGGAATAATCGGGGAATGCCGCGCAAACCAATCACTTCCTAAAAGTCCTTTTTCTTCGGCAGTCCAGGCTGCAAAGATGATATTGCAGGAAGGTTTCCCAGGATAGCCCGCCCAGGCCCTGGCCAATGCCAACATACCGGAGACTCCCGAGGCATTATCATCGGCCCCGTTATAGATGACTCCTTTCCTCATACCCAGGTGATCGTAATGTGATCCGACAATAATATTCCTGCCCGTATCGATGCCGTGGATTATTCCAAGGACATTGCGCACTTTCACTGCTTCCTGTATTACAGAGACTGACAGCCTGATTCTTTTTCCTTCAATAACCTTCCCCGCCGGCAAAAGGTCCAGCGCCGACTTTTTTTCAAATCCGTTCAGATCAATCCCTGTTCCGCTTAGTATTAATCGGGTGGCATCAGTGCCAAGCCTGAAAGAAGGGATGTCAACTGTATTTGTGTCGCCGGGAAGGTAGTATTCCGGATCATCATAGTCGGGTTCTGCCGGTTTGGCTGAGTTCATCGCAGTGTTAACTATATCCTGGTTACGGATTGAGTTAAGGTATGGTTTGATCACTCCGTCGGGACCTATGATCAGTACACCTGCAGCTCCATGCTTTTCTGCCACACGGAGCTTTCTTGATAATTTTGCGAACTCCGGACCAAAGGACCTGCCCAGTTTCTTCCATGCGTAGGAAGTGGTGTCGGAGTGGCCCGGAAATCCTTCCAAAATCATTACAATACGGCCCCTGATATCGCTCCCCTGGTAATCATTGTAGCCTTTGCCCGGAGCTTCAATGCCATAGCCGGCAAAAACCAGGGAGTTTTCTTCTTCTCTGCCGAAGGGAATCGGGTTGGGCTCAAAGTCAGTACCGGGTGTGAGCAGAATGGAAGATGTTCCTCCAGGTAAATTATAGATAATTGCCAGGGAGGATTTTTCAACCCGGTAACGGATCAATTCAAAATCCTGAAAATATGAACGGCCAGGGGAACTCCGGGAGCCTGGTTCATTTGGTTTGCAACCATCTCCATACGGCAGCAGTCCGCTGATCTGCATCATGGACGCGATGTAATCGGCAGCCATGAATCCACCGCGGGCACCGGCCTCTCTTCCCTCCATCCAGTCTGAAGAAAGAAATGACAATATACCTTTAAAATCTTTTGCAGCAGGAGCAGGCACCGCATGAGATGTTGTTTGTGAATGAAGGCTGGTGAATGACAAAAGGATCAGAATGCAGAATATGGATCTTCTCATAACGAAAACAATCAGCTTGAATTAATAACAAACCACGAACTTACCAGTTAATTATCCTGCCCATTGCCATCAGGTGAATGATGTTAAAGCCTTCATCCAGCAGCAGCAGATCTGCGTCGCAACCCTCGCTGATATAGCCTTTCCCCTTTAGCTTCAGGGTATCGGCAGGGCTGGAAGTAGCAACTCTTAATGCGGTTTCAAGGGGAATTTTGTCTTCCAGCACGGCCTCTTTGATTTCTCTCAATATTGAGGATGGCAGCCCCATGTCTATTTTTACCAGTCTCCCTTCAGAATCAAAACAAGGCAGTGAACCGCATCCATCCGAAGTAAAGGTGATATGCCCGACGGGAACTCCTGCCTCCAGCAACTGCTTCAGAGCCACCGATGGCTTTATCTCCACATCTTTATCGTAAGGGTAGGAACTGGCAGTGATATCAATATAGCCTTTTTTACCGTATTCCTTTGCGTCTTGAAAAATGTAAGGGTTGCGGTTGCAATGGGTGGGCACGAATTGGCGGTAGCCCATCATAGTGCAGGCGACCACTTCGTGCAGCGGCCTGAAAGGATCTTTGGCATCTCCCATATGAATGTTCACAATCCCGGCTTTTCCACCTATCATGCCTGCCACCCTGGCCTGGGCGGTGATCCTAGCCAGTTCTGCAACTGAAGGGACGGAGGAGCGGTGGTCAGAGATCGCGATTTCTCCAACCCCTATTATTTCTTCGAAAAAGGCAATGTCTTTCGCAAGGTCACCGGTGATAGTAGGAGTGGGGACCTGGTATGCACCGGTATACATCCAGGCAGAGACACCCTGGGCACGCAATGATTTGATCTTCATGAGTACGCTTTCCACCGTGCGTGTGATACCATCGGTTCCAAGGCATCCGATCACGGTGGTAACACCTCCGTCGAACATCATGTTAAGCTGGAGCTCAGGCATCCTGCTGGCAGGTCCTCCTTCTCCACCTCCCCCGGTGACATGAACATGGCTGTCGATGAGCCCAGGAACAAGCCTTTGGCCTTTACAGTCAATAATCGTTACATCAACCCCTTTTGGTGGTTCAATGTGGTCCTTAATTGAAAGAATGCTCTGCTTTCCTGTCAGAACATCCTTTTTGCCGATATAATCCGGACAATAAACCTGAGCATTTCTGAAGAGTGTTATCATGATTCTTTATTTAAGGCAAATTTGAGGAAAAATGATTTCTGTTTTATTAAGATTTCATATTTTTTTTATCTTCGCAAGTATTAATACATGTTGCAGGAAATCATCCCGGACTTATGACCCTTCTCATTCCATCTCCTTGTGCAAGACCGGTTTTCTTTTCTTTATTTGTTTTGCTTTTTTTTCCAGGATTTTCTCAACCAGGCCGTATTCTCCTGGTTGGAGGCGGCGCAGAAAAGAACGGAGCTGCCGGATGGAGTACCCCGGCTTACCGCTGGGCCGGTGGGGGGAAAAAGGTAGCGATAGTCGGGACAAGCACTGGTTCCCTTGCTCCCTATTTTACCCAGTACTGCAACGCTGCGCGCGCCAGGGAGTTCGCAATCGCAACTCACGACAGCGCCGATAGCCAGGCAACCTATGATACCCTCATCAGCTATGATGTGATCTTTTTCAGGGGAGGCGACCAGTATGAATATTACCGTTATTACAAGGGTACCAGGCTGCTTGACGCAGTGAACTATGTATACAGCCATGGGGGCACAATTTGCGGTACTTCAGCAGGAATGCATATTTTGTCTTCAGTTGTCTTTACTGCTCAGCATGGATCGGCCTACCCTGATGAATGTATCGAGAATCCCGATAACGTTACTGTCACACTTGCGGATGATTTCCTTGACTTGTTCCCGGGATTTGTATTTGATACACATTTTGCAGAACGGGCGCGTTTTGGAAGGCTTGTGGGGTTCCTTGCGAACTATCAGCTGAACAAGGGTAAAGCTATTACCGGCATCGGCATGGACGATATGACCTGCATGACCATCGATGAGACCGGCACCGGCACTGTCTACGGAACCGGCTGTGCCAATATTTATATGTCCGGATCCGGCTATTCCCTGCATGGGACCAAACTGCTGGCCGATAGCATCCATATTATCCAGCTCCTGCACGGATGCACCTATAATTTTGCAACAGGAGAAGCCGGGTATTCCGCTTTGGACCGGCAGCTAAACACATCTTCTTTCAGTGAATCAGGAAATTACACAGTTCTTGCAAGTGGCAGCGACTTGTTTGCCGATAACATGACTATGCTTACCGACCTTGTCAGGGGATCAGGGGAATCATCCGGAAAAATATTGCTGTTGTCGGGTGACCCGGTTCTTGCCGCTACATTCAGCAGTAAATTAACAGAGCTGGGAGCCTCGGCAGTAGATGTTTTTAAACCTGATCTCCAATCGGGATCAGACCCGGTACTGGGAGATCTCATCAGGCAATCACATAAAATCCTCTTTCTGAAAAACACCTATGGGGATTTTAATGACTTTCTGGGAACAGCGAATGGGAATCTGCTTCAGAAAAAGGTAAAAACCGATAGCATGGTAACTGCTTTTGCGGGCGATAATGCCCGGTTTGCCGGGAAAACGGTCATTGAGAATTATCTCACAATATATGCCTCCTATTATGGAACACTGACCTTTAAGAAAGGTCTTTCGCTGCTTAAATATTCTGTGATCATGCCTAATACCTTTCTGAACAGCGATATTTATGAAAATACAGTGACCGCCGTCCCTTATGCCATGCTGAAAGACACGCTTAAATACGGTATCTGGCTAACAAATCACAATTACATGAAATATACTCCGGTTGCCGGAAAGACAACCCTAACCGGTTATGGAGCAGCTCCGGTTATGGTTATATCGAATTCAGGAACACGGGCCGGTTTTTCAAGCCATTCGGCTTCGGGCTCACTGGCAACAGCTCCCCGTATGGTGGCGGGTTTTGAGCTGTTAAAGCTTTCTCTTATTGATGAAACCACTCCCTATATCATGGGGAAGATCAATTCTGACGGGATCTCCTCTTTGACCAATGACCTGTCAATTTCAGTTTCTCCTGACCCGGCGCGCGACAAGGTAATGGTTTCCTGCTGTCAGCAGGCTTTTACCTGGGCTATCGTTGACCTGGTAGGAAATATACTAATGAAAGGAGAAACCTCAGGATCAAAGGAGAATATTGATGTCTCCAGCCTTAGTCCGGGTTTTTATGTCATCATTGTGAACTCTTATCATAATAGCCTTTCAGGGCATTTAAAGTTTCTCAAAATTTAAACCACGACAATTAATAATCTTAAGATCCATGAACCGGACTATCATTCTTTTATCTGCTTTTATCAACCTGTTTTCTTTATTTTCCAGTGGTCAGTCGGCATACAAGGGCAACCTCGTTATTGTTGGAGGAGGTCTTGAAGCAGACAATAAAAGCATATTTCAGCAACTGATCGGCTTTGCCGGTGGCCCTGACAAAGCCAGCTTTGCTATTATCCCGTCGGCCGGCGGCGCGCCCATGCAGTCTTACGTTTATTTTAAAAATATCCTGGTTTCTTATGGACTGAAACCTGAAAACATCCACCTGATCCCTGTCGCGGTTATAGATGACGACAGTACAAAGGATGTGAATGAATCGGAATGGAAGGATAACGGTAAAGATCCCCGCCTGGCAGAAATTATAAGCAAATGCACGGCGGTGTGGTTTACAGGTGGCGATCAGCTTAGAACCACGAGAGCTTTATACCTTCCCGACGGAAGTCAGACTCCGGTTCTCAAAGCAGTATGGGATGTATATCTTTCGGGTGGAGTAATAGGTGGTACAAGTGCCGGAGCCGCCATCATGAGCGGGGTCATGATAGGGGGGGGGACGAGTATCGCGGCATTAGGCCATGGTATTATTTCGGATTTCGATGGGAATGATTATCCTGAGGACAAGGGTGTGCTGATCACAAGGGGGCTTGGTTTTTTCCCTTGCGGGATTGTTGATCAGCATTTTAATATAAGGGCCCGTATAGGACGGCTTGCAATGGCTCTTATGAATGAAAAACAAAAAGTCAGCATGGGTTTTGGTGTTGATGAGAACACGGCCCTGATCTTTAACGGTAAACAAAACAGGATCAGTGTTGCAGGTGCGGCAGGGGTCACCATACTCGGGACCTCGGATGCCAGGATCACATTTAATCAAAACCTGCCTTGTATCGTTAACCTTTCATTAAACTATCTAGAAGAAGGTGATTCATTCGATGTTTCAACCAGCCTTGTTACGCCGGCAGGGGGGAAGCTTCCCACCAGGGGAAATGAACATCACAAAGACGGTTTTATTGACCAGGGCGGACTGCTGTCGGCAAATAAAACCACTTTCCGTGAGGCCATCACAGCCGGTCTGGCAGATAACCATGCTACAGACACTGTCAGGAGCATTACCTTTTCTGACAATGCCAGGGGCTTCATGCTGACCCTTCGCAAAACACCATCATCCGAAGGATTTTCTTCAGGCAAGCCTTCTTACCGTTATACAGTGACCCATATCATGATGGATATTACTCCTGTGAATATTTCTGTAAAACCATTAAACAATATATACTAACCTAACTTCAAAACCATGAAAAAACCTTACTATTTGTTATTGTTGTTTGGTGTGCTCTTCCAGCAATTGGTAGCGCAAGACCTCCCGGTAAGCGGAAAGATCGTTCTTGCGGACGATAATTCGCCTCTTCCGGGAGTGACTGTTCTGATCAAGGGGAGCGCACAGGGAACCACCTCCGATATAAAGGGCAAATATTCACTTACAGTGCCCGCAAAAGGAGTGCTGGTCTTTTCCTACATCGGGATGCAGGCCCAGGAAATTCCGGTGAACGGCCGGCAGGTAATTAATGTAAAAATGAGCAACCAGGACATCCCTCTTGGCGAGGTTGTTGTTGTGGGTTACAGTACAAGCAGTAAAAAACTGTTATCGGGCTCCATTGCTCTGGTGAATGAAGATGAAATCAAAAATATCCCGATCCGTACAATAGATGGGGTTCTCACCGGGCAGACACCGGGTCTAACGGTCACCTCACAATCAGGAACTCCCGGGGGCCAGAATATGATCAAACTCAGGGGGGGCAGTTCCATCAATGCCAGCAACACACCTTTGATGGTTATAGACGGAATCCCGGCAATTGTAGGAGAATATTCGCAGATTGGAATGAGCGGGCAGGAGCTTAATTCCATGAGTGACATCAACCCTAACGATATCGAATCAATGACCATCCTAAAAGACGCATCGGCTACTGCAATGTACGGCGCCCGCGCTTCCAACGGGGTTATCCTGATAACAACAAAGAAAGGAGCCCGAGGGAAAACTGACGTAACATTGAACATGAGTTACGGATGGCAAAGACTGCCCAAAGAAAGGATCATGCCGATGATGAATGCCGATCAGTGGAATGCATACAAAGGTACCAGTGTACAGGGCATCAACACTGACTGGATGAGCGAGATCCTCCAGGTGGCACCAACAGCAAATACCGAACTTTCGGTCAGCAGCGGCAACGATAAGTTCAGGCTGTTCATCTCTGGAAACTATTATGACCAGACCGGTGTTGTCAAAGGTACTTCTTATCAAAGGTACAGCGGTCGTATTAACGCCGATTATAAGATACTGCCGAACCTGACCGTTGGCGGAGGCGTTGGGATTACCTATTCGAAGAACGCCAGGGTGGAAGGTGATGCAACACTTTACGGCCCCCTGCCCAATGCCATGTCAATACCGGCAATCTACCCGGTTTACAATGCCAACGGCAGTTATAACGAGGACGGCCCTTATGCAAACCCCGTTGCCATTTATCAGAATTCTGTTAATATGGCTTATACGAACCGCACCGGCGGCAATGCATACGTTGAATACAAATTCCTCCAGGGTTTTACCTTCACTTCCAAATTCGGGATCGATATTTACAATCTCAGGGAGCACAGCTTTGATCCCACCAATACACGCCAGGGAGCCAAGTATAATGGCCTGGGTATTGAAGGAACCAATTATGCAAGCAACCTTACTACCAATAATGTGCTCCAGTATATTAAAGCTATTAAGGATGTACACAATATTGACGCACTCATTGGTTACAGTTATGAAAAATATGCTAACCGTACGACTTATATCGAAGGTATTGACTTCCCTAATGACAATCTCCAGTACATGACTTCGGCAGGTACCATACGTGCCGCTTCTGCAACAGCGCTCGACAGGGTTCTCAATTCCTTCTTCGGTCAATTCAAGTACAATTACAAGTACAAATACATCTTTACCCTGACTGCAAGAGCCGATGGTTCTTCAAAGTTCGGGGCCAATAACCATTACGGTTATTTCCCGGCAGGCTCCTTTGCCTGGCGCATTAACGAAGAACCTTTTATGAAAAAGGTAAAATGGATCAACGAGCTTAAGCTTAGGGCCAGCTATGGTCTCACCGGCAATGACGGAATCGGTGATTTCGCTTCCCTGGGACTCTACAGCGGGGGATATAATTATGGAGGAAGTTCGGGTATTGCACCTACTCAGCTTCCAAATCCTGACCTGAAATGGGAAACCACGGCACAAACCGGGCTGGGGCTGGATTTTTCGATATTAAAAAACAGGATCTCCTTTAATTTTGACGTTTATTACAATCATACCAAAGACCTCCTTCTTCAGAGACCTATCCCCACATCATCGGGATACTCGACGATATCATCCAATATTGGCCAACTCCAGAATAAAGGTATTGAATTTGTGCTCAACACAGTTAACATCGATAAAGCATTTACATGGACTTCCTCCCTGAATTTTGCGGCCAACCGCAATAAAGTGCTAAGCCTATATAATGATCAGCCGATTGACGACATGGGCCGTGGAGGTAACCGCGTTGAAGTGGGACAGCCTATTGGTATTTTTTATGGCTATAACTGCCTCGGTGTTGACCCCACAACAGGGAACCTGGTATATGAGGATATCAACCACGATGGTATTATCACATCAGCCGACCGCACCAAGATCGGTGACCCGAACCCGAAATTCACCGCCGGATTTACCAATACTTTTAGCTATAAAGGCTTTGAGCTCTCAATTTTTCTCCAGACTGTTTATGGGAATAACATATTCGATGCTACTTTGATATATCTTGAGTCGGGGAACGGAGTTGACAACCAGACAACGAGGATGATCGACAGGTGGAAAAAACCGGGCGATATAACCCAATTCCCCAAAGCCGGTGATTCCTATAAGTCATCGAGGTTTATCGAAGACGGTTCTTTCCTCAGGATCAAGAATATTACCCTGAGTTATACCTTTAAAAAGAACTGGGTAAAACATGTAGGAATGAAGTCTGCAAAACTATACGCCACTATCCAGAATCTTTTCACCTTCACAAATTATTTCGGGATGGACCCCGAAGTGAATTATTACGGAGGTTCCAGCAATATCATCATCGGGACCGACTTCTTTACTTACCCGCAATCGCGCACCGTGTTGGTTGGTTGTAACTTTGTCTTTTAACCTCTAATCCAGAAAAAAATGAAAAAATTAATAATCATATTGATCCTTTTCTCCCTTGCCATGGTATCCTGCAGCAAAATGCTGGATGTTCAGCCTACCGACTCCATCTCGGCAAGCCAGGCCATCAAGGACAAATCAGGAGTGGAAAACGCTATCACAGGATCCTATAACGCCCTGCATTCAACGAGTATTTACGGACGCTACCAGGTCATTGTTGAAGACCTTGCTGCGGACAACCTTGTTTGGACCGGGACAACCCAGGATTATTCACAGATCGCTAATCATACGATTGCTGCCGACAACGGCATTATAGACGGAATATGGTCGGCAAATTACGATTGTATTAACAGGGTTAATAATGTTTTATCGCGTATTCCCGATATTGACATGAATTCGGCCGACAAGAACCTGTATACAGGGGATGGCCTGTTTATGCGCGCCTTATGTCATTTCAACCTGCTGTGCTTTTTTGGCGGGATCCCCATCAAGACCCAGCCTACCCTCGACCTCAGCAGTATCAACCAGGCGCGCAACACGGTGCCCCAGGTCTATGATCAGATCATTGCCGACCTTTTACAGGCTGAACAACTTTTACCAGCGACCAGGACATTGGGTTATGCCAGCTCTTTCAGTGCAACAGCCCTGCTCGCCCGGGTCTATCTGACCAGGTTCCAGCAAACCAATGACCCTAACATTGCTGCCCTTGCCATTCAAAAGGCAGATAAAGTGATCAGTAGTAGCACGTATTCGCTTTCGCCCGATTATGCCGGCCTGTTCAATGGAAATGCCACTGAATCCATTTTCGAAATTGTGTCGGATGTTCAAAACCGGACCCTGCTGGCCCAGTATTTCTTTCCCAGGAGCCTTCTTGGCCGCTATGAGGTATCACCTCCTTCAAACTTTGTTCAAAGTTTTTTACTGACCGATACGACGAGGTTCGTCTCATCCATTGCGTTTGATACTACCAATTTGCCGTATGGATTCAAATACAAAGATATCACTGCAGGAACCGACCGCGTATATGTCCTCCGCCTCGCCGAGATGTACCTGATACGTGCTGAAGCCCGTGCCTATTCAAACGGGAACATTGAAAATATCAGGAACGACGTTAACATCATACGTGCCCGCGCAGGCCTGGCTCCCACAACATCCACCGATTATAACGAACTCAAACTGGTTATAGAGAATGAGCGCCGGCATGAATTTGCTTTTGAGAGCCAAAGATGGTCTGACCTTGTTAGAACAAAAAGAGCAACCATCATACTCGGGATCAGTGAAAACTACACCCTGTTCCCGATACCGCTCAGCGAGCTGCAAACCAATACGCTGATGACCCAGAATCCCGGTTATTGATTATTTTCTAAACTGTAAAAGTAGAACCATATGAAAAGAAATATTTTATATCTCATTTATTTCCTGTCCTTAATAACGCTGGCGGCAGGATGCAAAAGCAAGGACATGGGGACTCCTCTTGCAAGTACCCAGGCGAACTTCAGTTATGTCCTGAATAACCAGGGATATGCCCCATGCCAGGTAACCTTCACCAATTTATCACTAAGCGCTGTGGGTTATTCCTGGGATTTCGGAAACGGCGAAACTTCAACGGAAGCAAATCCTACGACCAGTTATGCGACCCCGGGTTTGTATACTGTCAAACTGACCTGTACCCCGGCAAATACGGTTTATTACAATCAATCGGTCAAAACTCTGGTTGTTAATGTAAAAGATCCTCTTGCCGGACTTACCCAGGTATTTTATTTTACAAGCCGGGGAACACCCGGAAACGGGCATATGGTCATTATGGACGATGCTCCGCCGGTAATCCAGGATTTTACCCCGGCCGACATGACAAGGCCCTATGGAATAGCAGTTGACACGGCCCACAAGAAAGTGTATATAACCGATTATTCAATGCAGGCTATTTATATGGTTAATGCCGATGGAACCGAGCCCAGGAAGATACTGGATGCCGGTGTGCCCGGGCAGGAACTTGTGGGTGATGCTGAAGCGATCTTCGTCCTGGGAGATAAGATCTACTGGGGCCGCACCGGCGGGATCTACAGGGCAAACCTGGACGGCAGCAATCCTGAACCATTCATTAATACTGGAGGCAATCCGCCCGAATACCCTATCGATATGCAATATGACCCGGCAACAAACAAGATTTACCTCGTCAATGATAAAACAGATTACAGCGGCGGTTACTGGTCGGTGAATATGGACGGGACCGGACTGACTGAAATCATTCCTGCTATCGACGGTACTGCGATTGAGGTCGATTTCAGGAACGGGAAAACCTATATGGCACTGTATGCCGCAGCCGGCACCGTGGCTACTGAGAACGGAATCTACATGTGCAATATCGACGGCACCAACATTGCCAAGATCGGTGATTACGGCACTAAAGCCACCTGGGGTGTTACTCTCGATACCAAGAATAACAAGATCTTCTGGGGTGTTAAAAACTCAAACTCTGACCCTGACGGGAAGATCATAAGGGCCAACCTGGATGGGTCCAACCCTGAAGACTGGATTACCGGGGTTAGTCCGCATGCTATGACGATAGTGCAGATCAAACTGTAAGGCATAAAAAAACCGGGGAATATCCCCGGTTTTTTTATTAAATTGATAATGTTAAGCTGATTATTTGTTCAGGAACATTTTATTGGTTTTGACCTGGTCACCGCACCTGAGAGTGTAATAATACACCCCGCTGGGGAGATCGTTTGCATTGTATTGAATGCTGTGTGAACCTTTTGTTTGCATTGAGTTTACCAAAGTTGCCACTTCGGTGCCAATGGTATTATAAACCTTCAGGCTGACAAACCCGTCGGCAGGCAATTGATATTTGATAGTTGTGGAATTTTTAAAGGGATTTGGGGAATTCTGCCCAAGGGTAAATCCGTTTGTTGAAGGATCAACATTCTGAATCCCAACGATGAATGTCTGATACTTGACTTCGGCTTCGGCAATATTTGCTAACATTGCCTGTTCGTTAGCTCCAAGAGCCATTGCATAGTACACATTATATGTTGCACCGGGTGATACTGTAACGGCAGCCTGTGAAGTTATGGTAACCGGGCCGTCAGCGGTTGGAGAAGGATATACTGGTTGAAGTGATCCCTCATTCATCCATGTCCAGTAATCTGCATCTACTTCATACCCACTGTACCATTCGAAAGAATAGAGGGACGACAAGGATGCCGACAGGAGTTTCATTCCCATATTTTCTACGGCACCCCTGTGAAAGCGTATTACCCCTGCAGTGCTGTTGTATGTAACAGTGTCATAGCCATAGGTATCGTCCAGGGAAGGGATGATGTCAAGGCCCGTTAAGGGTGTCATTGTACTGGCTTCATTGTTTTTAATATTATATTTGACTATTGCGTAACCCTTGTTTGTCCATCCATAAATGTTTTCTTTTACGATTACATCGGGGGGTAACGATGAATACGTGTTGTCAATGGAGACATAGATCTCAAAATCGCTCATTAATGGATTTGTGACCAGGGTCGCCGGGTCCAGGCCGTTTGCATCATTTGAATAGTCAAAGACAGCTGTTGCAGAAGTTCCGACCAGAATCGAAGCACGTTCAAGTTGTTTAACACCACCAGTTGTTGCAAGCCTGACTCGGCCATAATCGCTTACATCAACCTTTAACGCACCCGTGTTAAATGTTGCCTGTGAATAGCTTTCTGTAATGCAAAGCGCCATTACAGCAAGAGATAGTAAAATTTTTTTCATACTTTTTAAGGTTTAGGTTTGACTTCCGATTATTCAAAGATAATAAACATTTATTTCAAATGATCTTTTATTTGAAGTAATTTTTCCTTGAATACAACATAGTTTTTCCATGACATTAATATTGTGTTTCTCATTCCTTCAAACGGCCGTCCTCGCATTCCAGCCGGGTGATGGCTTGTTTACCAATATTTCCCCACAAGTGGTGTAACCATGGGAGTCCCGGCTATTGGAAAGATCCCGTATGATAAATGGGTAAGGTTGATGATCCCGTTATCGGTTATCTTTCTGATCCCTGGATGCCTGTTATTAATACCACCGGTGCTTTTCTTTTCATATCATCAGGAAGCTGTCGCTTGTCCCATCGTCAGGATATTATTACTCAAACATAGTCAGATATGTTACTTATAATATATTTAAAAAATTGACTATGAGCCTGTTGTGATTGTTTGTCTTGGTTGTTTATAATAAAATTGTATTTTTGCGCCCCTGATCTTATGTCAGAAAACAGAATATAAGCGTACCCAATTGTAACCTGGTTTATTATTTATGAGATTCAGAATAATAGTTCTTGCGAAACAGGTGCCTGATACCAGGAATGTTGGCAAGGATGCAATGAAAGCCGATGGCACAGTTAACCGGGCAGCCCTGCCTGCCATTTTCAATCCCGAGGATCTTCATGCGCTGGAGCAGGCCCTGAGCATTAAGGATAAGATTCCCTATGCTGAAGTGATTCTTCTTACAATGGGACCCACCCGGGCTGCTGAGATCATTCGCGAAGCCATGTATCGTGGCGCTGATAGGGGATTCCTGATCACCGACCGCAAGTTTGCCGGATCCGACACCCTGGCTACTTCATATGCATTATCCCTTGCGGTGAAGAAATTAACACCTTACCACCTGGTTATTTCAGGTCGTCAGGCGATCGATGGAGATACCGCGCAAGTTGGTCCGCAGACCGCCGAAAAACTCGGCATTCCCCAGATAACCTATGCGGAGGAGATACTATCACTCGATGCAAAGAAGATCATCGTCAAGCGCAGGCTTGAAAGGGGTGTGGAAGTGGTGAACTCGACACTGCCGGCTCTCATCACGGTGCACAGTTCAGCGCCTCCCTGCCGCCAGCGTATCGGCAAACTGCTGATGAAATATAAGCATGCCCGCACCTTGACCGAGCTTCAGAATGAAACAAAGGACTACACGGAACTCTATAATGAAAGACCTTACCTGCTCATAGAGGAATGGTCGGCCGAAGACCTGAAAGCCGATTCTCAAAGCCTCGGGCTGTCGGGCTCGCCAACAAAGGTGAAAAAAATCGAAAATGTGGTATTCCAGCACAAGGAATCGAAGGTCCTCAGCAATTCAGACAAGGATATCGAGAAACTGATGCAAACGCTCATCAGCAGCCACATCATAGGGTAGTAAAAAAGATTAATTCAGAAAACCAGGATACTGTGAACAGTATATTTGTTTATTGCGAAGTAACCGAAGAACGGTCTATTGCCGATGTAAGCCTTGAGCTGCTGTCGAAGGGCAGAAAACTGGCCGACACCCTGAAAGTTAAACTCGAGGCGGTTGTCATCGGGCACAAGGTGATAAAACCAGACGCCCTGTTGTACCCGTTTGGCGTTGATGTGATCCATTATGCCGATGATGAAAAGTTGTTCCCGTACACCACGCTTCCACACACTAGCGTAATCATTGAACTCTTTAAAAAAGAGCAGCCTGAGATCGTGCTTTTCGGAGCTACAAGCATTGGCCGCGACCTCGCTCCAAGGGTGGCATCGGCACTCCGTTGCGGCCTGACGGCCGACTGCACCAGCCTTGAAATCGGCGACCATTTCGAAAATAAAACCCAGACCGAATACAGGAACCTGCTTTACCAGATCAGGCCTGCCTTTGGAGGAAACATCATTGCCACTATTATAAACCCTGAAACAAGGCCGCAGATGGCCACCGTTCGCGAGGGTGTGATGAAGAAAGAGGTTTACTCTGTGAAGTATAAGGGGAAACTCAATAAGATAGATGCCAGGAGCATACTTAAGGATGAGGACTTCGCCGTGACCATCATCGAGCGCCACCTTGAAAAGAGCAGGATTGATATCAAAAATGCACAGGTGGTTATAGCCGGGGGTTACGGAGTAGGGTCGAAGGAGAATTTTCAGCTTCTTTTCGACCTGGCCGAAGTACTGGGTGCACAGGTGGGCGCATCGCGAGCAGCCGTGGATGCCGGGTTTGTAGAACACGAGCGCCAGGTAGGGCAGACGGGGGTCACTGTGAGGCCGAAACTTTATATTGCCTGCGGTATTTCTGGAGCTGTACAGCACCGCGCAGGTATGGACCAGTCGGCCCAGATCATTTCGATCAATACCGACATCAACGCTCCGATCAACCAGATTGCCGACTACAATATCACGGGTAGCGTGGCCGATGTGATTCCAAAAATGATCAAGTATTACAAAAAAAATTCGAAGTAAAAAACGTCATGGAAAATTTCTATACCGATAATCCCCATCTCAGGTTTCACCTTACCCATCCCCTGATGTCCAGGATTGTGAAACTGAAAGAGTCAGATTATTCCCAGAAAGACAAATACGATTTTGCCCCTCTCGATTATGAAGATGCAATTGACAGCTACGACAAGATAATGGAGATCATAGGCGAGATCAGCGGTGAGATTATTGCACCGAATGCCGAATCCGTCGACAAGGAGGGCCCTCAGCTGGTTAACAACGAAGTAAGATACGCCCGTGGGACCCGGGAGAATCACGATGCTCTGGTAAAGGCGGGACTGGTAGGATTTTCGCTTCCCCGTGAATACGACGGGCTGAATATGCCTCATGTTCCTTATGTAATGTCGGGTGAAATCGTTTCACGCGCCGATGCCGGTTTTGCGAATATCTGGGGACTGCAGGATTGTGCAGAGACCATCCTCGAATTTGCATCCGATGAGCTGAAGGCTGAATTCCTGCCTCGCTTCAACAAAGGTGATACTGCGGCCATGGATTTAACCGAACCCGATGCAGGTTCCGACCTCCAGGCAGTACAGCTGAAAGCCACCTACGACAACCACAAACACTGCTGGCTGCTGGATGGCGTAAAACGTTTTATTACCAACGGAGATGCCGACATTTCCCTGGTCCTTGCACGCTCGGAAGAAGGAACCACCGATGCACGCGGTCTTTCGCTGTTCGTATATGACCGTAAGGATAAAGCAGTAAGTGTAAGACGCATCGAAAACAAACTTGGGATCAAAGGATCCCCAACCTGTGAACTGGTATTCAAACAGGCCCCTGCGAAGCTTATAGGGGATACCAAACTCGGACTTATCAAGTACGTCATGTCGCTGATGAACTCGGCCCGCCTCGGAGTTGGTTCACAGTCGGTCGGCCTTGCCGAGGCGGCTTACCGGGAAGCCTACAAATATGCCACAGAGCGTGAACAATTCGGGAAATCTATAATCAAGTACCCGGCCGTTTACGAGATGCTCACCAACATGAAGGTCAAGATCGATGGTATGCGGTCCCTGCTATATGAAACAGCCCGTTACGTCGATCTTTACAAATGTTACAATTCTGCCTCAAGGGAGCGCAAACTCGAGGCTGATGAACGCCAGGAAGCAAAACACTACCAGAGACTTGCCGACATGTTCACACCTCTCCTGAAACTTTATTCGAGCGAGTGCTGCAACCAGATCGCTTACGATGCTATCCAGATTTTCGGAGGTACAGGATACATGAAAGACTTCCCGATCGAAAGGATTTACCGCGATGCACGGATCACCACGATTTATGAAGGCACTTCACAACTGCAGGTTGTAGCCGCCATCCGTTATGTTGGGAATGGAGGTTATCTTTCAGTCATGCGGGAAAGGGCCGGACTAAGGGTGAACCCCGAACTTGAGTACCTCAGGAGTTCGCTTGAAAAAATGACCGAGCAGTTTGCCAGGACCGTCGAGAAGATCAATGAATTCAGCGACAATGAATATTTCGATTTCCACTCACGCCGGCTCGTCGAAATGGCAGCCAACATCCTTATAGGTTACCTTTTACTCTTTGATGCAAACCGCAGCGATGAATATACCATGAGTGCCGATATCTTTATCCGTAAAGGCCGTGCCGAGAACGTAGCCGCTGTCAGTTTTATCAATAACTGCCATCCGAAAGAAGTAAACGATTACAAGCTATAGCAGGATATCCATAGGTTGCATCTCTTCAGGTACAGGAGATACACAAAAATTTGTGGTTTGATGGTTATGGTCTACCGTTTTTCAAACCTCCCTGTCTTTTCCTCGATTTTTATTCTGTACACTGTAGCCTTTGAGTGAAGAGCTTCCAACTTATGTAAAGGATCAAGCCCATGAGTGGGCTGACTGCTTTGGCTGGTCATCAGCGGCATTAATTTACTGACGAGCTTTTTCAAGGCGCTTTCAGCTTCATCACCTTCCAGTTCCTCAAACCTCCCCCAGGCGATCACACTTTGCCAGTTGCCCATGTCCTGCATACTGTCCACTTCAAAACAGCACACCGGATTCTTTTTCAGCATTGTTGTTTTCATCCCTCTGATGGTATGACCCAAAAGACATCCATCGTCATACAGATAGGCTACAGGCACTACGTATATCTTTTCATCGGCATAGCAACCTATCCTGCCTATCACGTTTTTCGTAAGGACCTGAACAATTTGTTCTTCGCTTAATATTCCCAGCATAATATTTTTTTATTATTGTTTCTGTATTTGTGAATATCCTTATCAGCTGACTGCTTTTGCCAGAAGAAATGCGGCAGCGGCTGCAACAATACCGGTAACTGCCACTTTGATGGTCCCTTTTATAAGTGGCCGTCCTGTCATTTTACTTTTAAAAAATCCAAAAATGATCAATGCCAGTATGGTAACGATGCACGATACATAAAAACCTGTTGTGCTGGAATGTGTTATGATGTAAGGAAACAGAGGGATGAATCCGCCCACCAGGTAGGAAACCGCAATGGTGCCGGCACTGATGGCAGCCCTGTTTTTTGCAGGCTTTTCCATCATTAATTCAAGCTTCATCATCAGGTCCACCCAGTGGTTCTTGTCCTTGCTTACTTGTATGGCTACCTCTTTGCTTAGTTTTTGTTCCACTCCCATTTTTGTGAAAATGTCTTCGACTTCCTTTAACTCCACAAGTGGAACACTTTCAATTTCACTGTATTCTCTTTGTAATTCCGTTTCGTAATGTTCCACCTCCGATTGTCCCGCCAGGAAGCCCCCAAGACCCATCGAAATGCAGCCTGCTGTTATTTCAGCCAGGCCGGAAACGATAATAAGATGATTCGTGTTAAGCACACCACTTAAGCCAGCTGTCAGTGCGAAAGGAACAGTAAGGCCGTCAGACATTCCAATGATAATATCCTTTACCAGTGTGGTGTTTTTATTATGTTGTTCCTTCATGGGTTTTTCAATGTGGGTGGGGTACTTAAATAAAGCATTACTATTTATGCAGATATTTCCCGGTCGAACATTACTTCATCTCTCAGCCACTGATAGCCTGAACTGCTTTAAGCAGGAACTTCGGATTATGTATTGAATCATAAACAGGCATTACTTCTTTACCGGTTTCAAACAAACCATAGACTGCCATCTGAGCTGTTCTTACTGAATATTCGACCGTAAATACGCAATCAGCCGGAGCTTCGGCAAATTGGCCTAAAAAGGCAAAATTTGTTGCCCCTGGTGGAATCACAGCTGGTCTGTCTCCAATCTTTCTTTTCATAAACAAGCTATCAACAAATGGCATTGCAACAGGGATGCAGTTTATTTTACCAGCTTCCATCACAGGATTCATCAAATCCTGGATCTTGAGGTGGTACCACAATTCCTCCAGCATTTCTTTCCCCGTGCATTCTGCCATAGTTTTATTTATATAATTCCCTTTTCTGTCGGGATAGAGCCCATAACCCCAGAAAATTTTAACATCAGCAGGTTGATTAGGGAAATGTGGCTGACGGGCAATTACAAATGACATCAGCCAGTTAGAATCAGTTATTGTAACCAATCCCCCGGTCCCATCCACATTGCCTGAAAAATTTTCCATGTAATCATGAAAAGTACTGTCTTTTAATGTAGCTGTAAAGGAATACCATTTTTGAAGATCAATGTTATCGCAGAAAGGACCGGGATTGCCAAATGCCGGACTTTTTGCTGCAATATTTTTCCATAATTGCCAGGAACCCGACTCCTTGATCCCTTTTAATTTAGCAGGCCTGTCCCAGGTTCCATTATCAGTACTTTCGGTAAGTGAGCCATTGGTAATGAAAACACAGTCATTTTTACCAAGCACAATTTCATTGTTATCTTTCAAATGTAATATGGTAGCTGTTTTTTTGTTTTCCGACAAGTCAAAATCAATGTTTACCACTTCCGTTTCCACCTGAAATTGAACTCCTTTGGCTTTCAGATAATTTGTCAATGGTATTACAACAGAATGATATTGATCGTATTTGGTCCTCAAAATCCCACCTAGCTTGGGAAGTACGTCAACCAAATGAATGAATCGCTTCATATACCTTCTCATTTCAGCCAGGCTGCTCCATTTCTGAAATGCAAACATTGAGGTCCAGATATACCAGAAATTAGTCTTGAAAAAATCCTGGTCAAACCACTCCTGGATGCTTTTATTATCAAGCGACTTTTCAGAAGAAAACATCAATTTGAGCAACTCTGCCTGCTGTTTCAAATTGAGCCCAAATGAAGAGACATCAAGCTTCTTGCCATCTTGTAAAAGCCTTGCCTGGGCATTGGAAACAAACCTTCTGTTAAATTCAAAGGATTCATTTCTCACCGAGACATCAGGGTCTTCAAAAGACGGGATGTTCGAAAGTAAGTCCCAATAGCATGTATAATGCAATTCATGCATTCTGCCTCCTCTGGCAACAAATCCGTTTACAACATCACCACTTCCATCAAGCGCCCCTCCCAATATTTTACTTTTTTCCAGAATTTGGATATTCCCTCCGGGAACTCCGGCATCTTTTTCAAGATAAAATGCACTTGCGAGCGAAGCTATACCACTGCCGATCAGAAAAATTCTTGATTCCTTCGGACTATTGTTTTTCGTTGATTTCATGATTATCTTCTTTTTAAACTTTTACGATCATTTTGCCTGTATTTATTCCATCAAAAAGGTCAATAAATGCTTGAGGAATATTATCAAACCCGTAAATAATGGTTTCAGAATAGGTAAGTTTTCCTTCCTTAAGCCAGACAATGAGTTGTTTCAATGCTGCCGGAAATTTTGCAGAAAAATCATTGACAATAAATCCCCTCATGGTTGCACTTTTGGTTAAAAGGATAGGTTGGAGGCGGGGTCCTGTGGGTATCTTCGTGTCATTATATTGTGAAATGGCGCCGCAAACAGGTAACCTGGCATGCTTGTTGATGTTCGACAATACAGCATCTGAGATTTCACCACCCACATTGTCAAAATATATATCAACCCCATCAGGGCATGCATTGTAAATTGCCTTCTTCAGGTCATCCGAAGTTTTATAATTTATCGCATGGTCAAATTTGAATTTTGATTTAAGAAGTTCGACTTTTTCATCTGTACCTGTAATTCCAACAACCTTGCACCCCATAATTTTACCTACCTGGCCCACTACGCTTCCAACCGCACCAGCTGCCCCTGATACCACAAGAGTTTCGCCCGCCATTGGAATCCCTATTTCGGTTAAACCCAGGTAAGCAGTCAGTCCGGTCATCCCTAATATTCCCAGGTATGATGATAACGGAGAGACTTTTAGGTCAACTTTCATTAACCCTTTACCATCAGATACCTGGTATTCTTTCCAGCCAAGGGTCCCCGAAACAAAATCTTCCTTCCTGAATTCCGGATGCCTTGAATCTATAACCTGTGCAATGATTCCCGATTGTACTGGTTTGCCGATTTCAAATGGGGGAATGTATGATAAGGAATCATTCATCCTGCCACGTAAATACGGATCAACTGAAACATATAATGTTTTTAATAAAACATGTCCAGACATGGGATCCGCTATAGAGTCGGAGGTAAATTCAAAATCGCTTAAGGAAGGCTTGCCAACAGGCCTTTTCTTTAAAAGGATGACTTTATTCATATTTCCGGATTGAATTGTTGATAATGAACAGTTATAATTTATAAAACCTAGAGTAGTTCAGGCAGTTCACGAGAGGTCCTGCTTATTTTGTTCTTTATTGTTCAGTTAGGAAACAAAGGTGAGTTTAATAATTGCCGGAAGCGTTACATAACTTTTCTAAATAGTTACATCATTCACACATTTTGATTAGAGAGCGTTTATTGTGTTCAGGGGCATATCCGACAAGACTCATTAACAGTCGACTCATGATTATATTTCTGACAATGTGTGAATGATGCAATTCTTTCCGCTAATTGTGTAATGTTTGCAGATAATAAAAGAACAAACCTTTGTATTATTGGTTTGTCTTTTTAGCATCACATAATCCATTTATTGTGAAACCACTCAACTTAATTTTAATGAAGGCAAAATACCCTGATAAATCATTGAGTGTTGATTAACTCAAAAATTAAAACATGAAAAAAAAATTCTTTGTGCTGTCAGGTGGCGGTTGTCGTGGATTTGCCCATTTAGGGGCAGTCAAAGCGTTGCAGGAACACGGTATTTATGCCTCTGAAATTTCAGGCACAAGTTCAGGTGCAATGGCCGGGGCATTTTTAGCCAATGGTTTTTCTCCTGATGAGATTAAAGATATCTTCATTGAAAAACTAAAATTGAACATGCTCTCCCGGAACGGGTTTAAGCTGGGACTGATATCAATGAAAAATATAAGGATATTTTTACAGAAAAATTTACGCTACAAAAAATTCGAAGATCTTCCAATTCCCTTTTATGCGACTGCTACCAGTTTTGCTGATGGCAGCCAGCACATTTTTAACAGAGGTAACCTCATTGATGCAATCATCGCTTCCATTTCCATTCCTGTAGTGTTTCCGCCAGTTGTAATTCGTGGTGTGCCTTTCGTTGATGGAGGCCTCTCCAATAATTTACCAGTTGAACCATTCAGCGAAAGCAAAAAAGATATCATCTGCATTTATGTCAATCCAATCAGAACATTTAAAACGGGAGAGAGTATTTTTGATGTTATAGACAGGTCTATACATTTAAGTTTTCGGGAAAAGGTTAACCGGTCCTCTGATGGTTGCTTTTTATTCATCGAGCCAAAGGAGTTAAAGGCATATGGGCTTTTCGATATTCACAAGATCCGGGAAATATTCGATATCGGTTATGGTTTTACAAAGAAACTGTTACAGCATCCATGAAAAACCCTTGCCCGGAACCGATTAACCATACAGAGAACGGTTGTAATTTCCTCTACTTAATTATGCGATCCCCATAATTCCTTCAAACGGCGGAGATTGTTGGGAATATAATTCATCATTCACACTTTCTGCTGCATTTTGATATGTCTCGTCCTGAAATAGCTTGTGACTGATAAAGTACCGTATGGTATTACGATACCTATTGACTTACTTTGATTAAAGTGTGGATATTATCTTGTGTAATTCATCCTTGGTTTTACCCAGTTTGATCTGTAGCCTTCCCAGCATCTCATCTTTCTTACCTTCTGCAGACTTCAGATCATTGTCTGTTAAACTTGCAAATTTCTGTTTGAGTTTACCTTTTTGCTCATTCCAGTTTCCTTTTACTTCAGTTGTGTTCATTTTTTAAATTTCTAGATGGTGAATTTATTTAACTGGCACAAAGGTATCTGCCTCTTCCGCCAAACCGTTACACAACTTTGGCAAAAAGTTACATGATTCACACATTACCACAAATTACCCCGCCTTTAATTTTTATGCTGTTTGAAGCGAGATGGGGTTTTATACAGAAATACTACGTGGATGTTTTGTGCCACTTACTTTCCGATGCAAAACCTAACTATATTTTGAATATCAATAAGATACACACTTCGGGCAACAATAGGGCAACATGAATAAGTCATCTAACTGACAGTGTATCACAAAGAAAAGCAAGATTCTGCCCGCTATTCTTCAAGTTTTTTTCTGTAAACTTCATCCAGAGTTTGTCCTTTCTCATCCTTCCAGACAATCCAGCCATTATTGCTACTGCCTATGCAAAAATCACATGCACTGCTTGGGCTGGTAAAGGTTCTATTTGTATTTAAAACAATGTTATCACCTTCTTTTGTTGTGTACTCCTGGATTTCCCTTTCTCGTTTCTCTGGCCAGGTAAAAGACGGAACAGACGTTGGTGCTATTTTACTCCCTTTCAGGACTGTGAAACCACTTTCATCATAATACCCCGTTGCATCACAGCCTCGGGCCTTTGTCTGGAAAATATGTTTGCCTTTTAACTCTGTCTTCTCAAAAATAGCACAGCCCGAAAATGAAGTAAGAAACTTAACATCCTCAAAAAATTCTTCGATACTACTTTTCTGATGTTCTGGTAGATTCGGTTTTTTAGGAACCTGTTTGTTCTCCTCTATGCTATACTTCTTTGTTATCTGGGCTAATTCGACTGCAAGATGTTCTAAATATTGAACATCGGCTTTTGTCATTTGCCCATCTTTACTAATGAAAACAAGAGCTTTATTCCAAAATGGCTTCTTGTAATCATGATCCTTGATCCTTTCAGCAAAATTATCAGTCTCACCTAAGTAGGCCTTGGGTTGCTGGTACTCACCCTCTCCCAGGAGGATATAAAATGCTGGAGTTTTCAATTCATTCCTTTTATTGATGATATCCAGGGATGAACGGGGAATAAGCATCAGACTGCAAATCTTATTACTGATGAAAATATTCTGAACACCCTGAGGATTACCATCCAGAAGATATGTGGTGATAGTTTTGCCCATATAGAAAAGAATTTCGGTTTCAACCGATTTACATTACCAACAAGAAGATGATCAAAGATAAAAAAACTCCGGAACTTGCGCCCCGGAGCTTTTACGTTCATTTACCCCCAGATTTCATACCTGGGAGGCTGGTTAAGCTCAATAAAATGCCTTAGCTCAACGATGGAGGCAAAGTTATAGGTTGCATTAACTTTACCCTTTGGGGCATATAGGCTGAGTTTTACGACAGAATGAGGAGCAATAGGAAATACTGACGCCACTTGGTTTAATTCATTTGCCAGTGTTGCTGATTGTTGGTTCGTTGAATACATTGTAACCTCCGCTTTTTAATGGTTTGTAAATGTAACTTGCTATAAATGCAAATCTTAGGCAACAACCAGCGGAGTAAATTTTAATACGCAAGGCTGCCGGTCATTTTTTTACCCCAGAAAATACGAGAGGCAAAAAAATGAAGGCACCCGAAGGGCTTGGCCTTGCGGAATTATAAATTTACGAAGCTACCTTTGGGTAAGATTTGCAGGTAAATAAAATGAAGATGGGGAAAGAGAAAAAGTTATGAAAATTTTTGTTTAAGAATATATACTAAATCACCATATTCGGTACTTTCGAGATCATATGGATTTGAATGAATTATATCAAAACCTTCACCAAGTTTACTTGTCCACAAACCCGAACTTAATTGACGACCAGCATGAGAAGTAATACGATCAAGTAATGGAGTTTTGCCAGAAGGATCTAATTCAGCAAATAATGCGATTTTTATAAAACCTGATTCAAAGGTAGATGTAGAAGGGTGCAAATTATAACCAAGGTGCTCAAACAAAGCGATAAAGCTTTTAATTGTATTATCTCTTAAAAGGCCAAAGGGCCACTCATATGATGCACCATCAAGTTTAAAATCTGATTTATATGGCCACCAATTAACTCGCCATCTTTTACCTGCCCAAGCAATACAATTATAATCAGGATTAATAGGGCTATCTACCTTGAAGCTCGGATCATTGGCAAGTTTTGGAAACGCTTGGAGGATATGATCCTTATTAAATTGAGAATTTAACTTGTGGGAGGCAGGCATTAAGGAAATACATTATATTAGATTTTGCTTTTGCCCCCACTTTATCCAGCTTTTACACGCCTCAGTCAAAGTCGTATTTTGGCTACCAGATAAAGTCAGATTTGTAATTCGGTTTAAAGCCCATACCAGATTATTAGGTTCTTCATGAATTTCACGTAGGATAAATGGAATAACCCGATACCCCATTTTTACAATCTCCTGAAAATCAATATCTGATATTATGGATGTAATATTTGATTGAAATAGAGTTTTTGATTTCCATTTTTTATAATGTATTTCAAATTTTTTCTCCATATAAAGGTCTGTATTTAAATCAGATATAAATACATTATAATTTAAAATTTCACTTCTAATACCAGTAAGATTTTCTTTTATATCGCGTTGCCTAATATAAAAATCAGTCTGGGGTACATCAACTGGAATCATCGATGACATGCCTAAAAAAATTGGAATGATTTTATTCATTGATCAGCTTTTCCGTTTTTTCAGTAATTAATGAATTGAAAATTTTATTTTTATACTGACGCAATTGTGTAAATTTTTCCCAGATAATTTGATCGATGGCTGAAATAGATTCAGTATAATGAACATCAATATCAAGCATAAAAGGGAAAGATCGATCGTCATGTGGTTCAAGTGAATGATTTACAATAGCATGCATTTTTTCTTCAGGAATGGCAGTATTATATCTTAAAGAAAAAAATGCGATAGGTAAACTCATAGCTTCTTCAGTACCCTGAATTGCAACATTAAAATAATCTAATGGATTTGTAACAGGTGCAGGAATCTCAATTTTATTAATGAATCTTAGTGAAATGCCCGATAATGTTGCCTTCGAAAAAAACTTCAAAAATCCTTGATATACAAATTTCAACTCTTCAAAGAAAACATCCCAACCCAAATACGGATATTGTTGCTGAAAATTAAGGCTGGTCTTTGTTAAAGTAAAATTTTGATGCTTATTTTCGGTTATAAACTTCATGCCATCCATTGCACGATTCCGCACTGTAACTGTCGGTTCAAAACCTAATGGATTATTTAACAAAAACTCACCCGAGATTATTTTATCAGATTTGGGATATTTTTCTGAAAATAATTGTTCAGTTTTAGAAATAACACCAAAATCAAAATCAGCAGGTAGCGAATACCTTACCTCTGCAATTGAAAGAATCAACGGGGCCTTTTCAATCAGGATTTGTGACATAAAGTACCTCTTTTTTACAAAGAGAATACAAATTTATAATAAATAACATAGCAAATGGTAAAAGCTTTAACCCTAAAGTTAACTTAACTAAATAAAACTTCGATCATTTCAATGAAGGCTACCCACCGTATAACCTTGTCAGATTCACCGCTGACCGTAATGGCTAAGGCGCCATTGGAGGTATCGGCTGTGACGGCGGCATCCCAGGCTGAAACGCTTTCGGCGATGACTGTTTTGGTTACTGAGCCAATGATGGCTGTGGAGGCTGTGGTGGCGTCTTTTTTGATGAGGCCTTTAAATTCATAGGCAGCACCTTCGGTATTATCCTCGGAGGCTGCGACGACCAGAACCCGGAATGTATTCATTTTATTGGCCGCCAGGTAAACATAGCCTTCTTCTCCAACAAGAAGCTTGGATGGAGTATTGTCCTCGGTTTCTTTTCTGGCGATGATATTGGTATACTGGGCTTCGCCTAACTCGCCCGGGTTGCTGAACCCAACAGAGGCTTTGGCGTGCTGATAATCATTATAGGTTTTTGCATTGAAGCCTTCGACATGGGAATACTGGTTGGCACATTCATTGGAACCGCCTTCGGCATGGCCTCCTTCACCGGAAACAATGTTGCCATTCCCCTCGGCCGCGGAAAATTCACCGGAAAGAACATGACTGGAACCGGTTGCGCTGGAACGGTTGCTACTGATCTGATGTAAATCACCGGATGCTACACTATGAGTGCCTGTAATCTCATTATGCTCACCTGAAACAAGACAAAGTTGGCCGCCAACTTCATTGTGTGAACCGGCAGCTGCCATCGAATTTGCGCCTGAGACCTGGTTATGCTGGCCGCCAGCAATAAAGGAACCGGCTCCGCTGGCGACACGAGATACTGATTCCCGGACAAACTGGAAATCGGTTGCATTGGCGCCCCTGGCATTACCTGTCAAGGAGCCTGCAGATAATGTACCTTGAACCGCTTTTGAGCATGTACTAAGATCCTGATCGCCGGTATTGGTACCGGAGACTGCATTTAAGTCCGTTGCATTGGAATGAACATGATCTGCTGAATTGGAATGCTTTTTGGAAATCGCATCATCATAATCTGTCTGAACACCCAGAATTGCTTTTACGGCTGGCCCGGTGCTGGCAAGAAAGTTCATAATGCCCAGACTATCTAACCAGGTTCGAATAATCCCGGATCTTGGTCTGGAAGGTGCTGAACCTTGTTCGGAATAGTCACGATAATTGGTGGTGCCGCGGTTTTGCTGGCCCATCAGGAAATATTTTGAGCTTCCCATATCTTCGAATATTAAGTCATCATTACAAATAGTTTTTCCAGAGTGCCAGTCTTTGCCGAACCGACATCCATTGAAAATTGAATCCAGGTGGTCAAGAGATCGGCGACATTCAATGTCATGGAAGTAAAGTCTTTATCCAGGACAATAGAAATAGCCGCATCATCTTCATTGACACAGCTATCAAAGTTTACTCCATCCAGACTCTGAAGCATGGATAAGGTAATATCATCATCAAGACCTGAATAGACGAACTGGATTGTAAGTTTTGTTGCCCCATTCGGAATTTGAATATAGGGGGTACTTGCATTGCCGGCTGAAACCGGAAGCGAGCATTGAATCATTCTGCGAGCAATAGCCATATTTGAAAAATTTAAGAAGTTGATGTTATTCTGAAACCCGAGACCCTTTTAGAAACAGGAGCCGAATACAAAGAGTACTCCTGGGATATCACAAAATCCTGCAAAAGGATCTGTTTAGTAAATGCAATCGAAAGAACTTCTTTCATTGTATCCCGCCTGTGATCCTTTGGCAATAAGACGGCAGTTGAAATTTCAACCAGGGCAGGTGAAAGTGATGGATCGGCCCCTGGAGTGTACTGGGCAGTTTCTAAAAGCTGCTGGTTTATCATAGCATACTTGACAAAAAACGCCAGGCATGGTTTGATATAGGAGGTGATCAAAGTTGAGTAATCGCCTGGACTTGCCACCACATCATCATATAAAGCAGAAGTTAGAACAGGCTTGATGTATTTCAATTCAGCCGTTTGAATCACCTCATCCTTAATCATGGTAGGATCAAGCTCGGTAACATAAGCGATTGAAATGACTTCCGATGCTGAGATTAATGACATGTTCCAATGATTTTAAGGATCATATTTGCAAGGTATCTGAGGATGGATAGATGTTTTTAAGTTGTAAAACAAGGAGCTTCTGAACCGGATCGTTTTTATCATAATCCAGTCCGGAATCCCGACGAACCTCCCAAACATATTTCATCGGATTAATACGACTGACTGGTGGTTCATTGATAAATTCAAAATCCTTCAGAAACAAACCGCATTCCTGCAGCGATGTCTGTAATGACTGAACAAAGATTTGCTGGACCGGATTGATGACCGTTGCAATGGCAATTTCGTATTCATTAAGAATGCGTGCAGTTTCAAAGCCTGATTTATCATCTGAATACGGAGTAAGAGTGCGGAACCAATTATGAATTGTAATCAGGGATATCTCAGCCTGCTTGTGAAGTTCAGTCCAATTATCTTCCTCATTACGATTAAAGGAAATGAATTTAGCCTCCTGAGAACTGATGCCTGGTCCAAGATCAGAAAGGTATTGGATGATGATCTCATTGGCTTTTGGACTTAATGCCCCCTTATATTGCTGGAATAAGGCATCCAATTCGTCGGCAGCTTCATCAGAGTTTACCCCAGGGATCACTAATAAACCCGGAGTTGCGAAAGAAGACTCAAGCCGGGTTTGGTTCCATATATTCGTCAAGCCTGAAATGATGATATTCCGTATACCTGCAAAGTAGGAGGGAATACCATAGTAATAAAACTCCGGTTCATAGTCTTTGATTTGTACCATTGAGTGATACAATCCATCAGGACCCTTCGAAAAAGTAGGGAACAATGATATAGCCTGAAGATCCTTATCATCCTTTCCCTTGTACAACTCCCAGCAAGGATGTACCAAAGCATGTTTGCCATCGACATGCAGCCTTACCCGGGTTGAATCCTGATGGTATATGAAGACAAAAGACCGTTTCTGATTTGAAACCAGCTCATAATAGCAATTTCCGAAGGTGAGATAATCAAAAACCAGCTTTTTCAGGGTATACCAGAAGGGTTCCTTATGATTATTAGGAAAATCAATGAATCGCTGAGTTGTGCTATCAGATGACTGAATGCCCTGGCCAAGAATATAATTTGTCTTGGAATTTAATATGGCCCGATGCACTGGCACCTCCCTGGCCAGCTTGATCAGCTGACGAGGGAGGGCATTATCATCACCAAATGGAACATAATCCTGGTAGTTTACACGCAGATCGACACGATCGGTATCAAACAGGTTTAAAACAGGTGTAAAATTAAACTCGAAACACCTGGAAGATGGAACCTTTTTCGCCTGTTTGACCATGGATTACAGTTTGACAAGGGTAAAATCAATCACCAAATCCAGCAAGGACAAGCAGTTCAGGATGCAGATAAGCAGTCTGTGCTTTATACTGAACACGATAACGCCTCATTTGGAGATCAGGGTTATACCATGTTTCAATATCCTGAGGGTCCATGAGGCCATCGGTTCCGAAAATCAAATTCTGCTGAGTTGTAAGAATGGCACGGTGAGGCTGAATCCCATTCTGATACCCTGCAATCCAGGTATCCCAATCGGGACGAATCAGAACCGGATACCCTTCATAGGTAGGAACATTCATACCATTTAATGTCATAGTTAACGGCAGATCACCGGTCTTTCCCTTTACCGTATGGACGAAATTCCTCCACATCGACCGGGTTACCATAAACACCAGGGGAAACTCAAACATTTCGGGAGGAGCCAGATCAATCATGGCCTCCATTGTATTATCGGCCTCATCAGTTGCCAATGAACTGGCTTTTGTAGCAGATATCGTACCCGAAGCGGCGAAAGTTCCTGAACCATCAGCTGCAGCCGTGAAAGTAAAAGACTGTCCTTTATACTTACCAACAACTTTTATCTGAGCACCCGAAGGATTGGTCACAATTACCCCATTAATACCTCCACGAGCTTCAATGGTAGCTTTATGGGCGGCCAACCATGCCGACACAGTAGCCGAGGCGCTGCTGCCATAGGCCTGGGTATAATTCTTTCCATTGATTGTGACCGTTATATTGGTATCACCTGAAGCCGAATAGGTAAGGATCTTTTCAGCTCTGACTGCAGTCACGGAAGATGCCACAGGCATATGTTGAGCGGATGGGATGGTACCGGAATACAAATCATTGAAGAAATGTGTCATAAACCCGGTATACCCGCTGAAATCATCATCAGCCGTACCATTTGGAATCCCTGAAGTCAGTTCTTCCTGTGAAGTATTTGCGAAAAACATCTGACGAATCAAATCCTGCTGTCCAGCCTGGGCGATAATAGGAAGCATGATTTTACTCCAGACATCAGGTTCTTTCATCCGTTCAACATCATCCTCCTTATACCCAGAGGCAAGTAATTGCTCAATGATTGAACCCCAGAAAGCCCTTCCGTTTTGCTCAAATTCCATAGCCATAGGCTGAACCGTAATACTGGGATGAGAAAGAGTAAATGCCCCGGAAGGAGTAAACCCGGGATTGACCTTAGGTTTAGTGATAAAAGACGGACGTGAAATTTTATTCAATTTCTCGGTTCCCTTGATATCAGTGCGGACAGAGATAGCCCCACGGATATCTTCACCCATAAAAAAAGGTGTTACGAAAAATTCACTGATCGACTGCTTGGTAAAAGCAGGACTGACGGCATGTGAAAAGATATTTGACATGATAAAACGATTTAAAGTTTCTGACGATTAAGATTTCCTGAACTTATTTTTAAGATGGGCAGGCATTTCCTTTAACAACTGCTTGCCGAAAGTTTCTTCCGACGGACCGACCTTGACCTGCGGATCTGTTCCCTCCACTGTAATTGGCCGGGCTTTTAATTGATCCTGAAGAGTTGTTATCTGATCCTGGAGCACTGAAAGCTGCTTCTGATGATCCGATTCAAGAGTTGAAATTTGTTTCTGATAATCGGCTTCCAATTGTTCAACTGCCTGATTATAATTCTTAACTGTATCCTCATTCACTCCCTGCGGAGTTGGGTTTAACAGATTTTTAAGCCTTTGGAAAAGTTCCTTTTTCATAGTTTGATTGTTTGAAAAGTATTTTAGCATGAATTCAATGACAGTATCAGGCTTATGGGCAATAAGCGATGTAATAGCCGGGTTAGAATCCAGAAACTGTGTTGCCTGATAGGAAAAGGAATCTACTGCAAACAAAGAGTTAGTAGCTGCAGGATCATCAACAAGATCAGTCGCAAGTAGCTCTTCGATACGGGTTGCCGGATATTCATCGCCTGTAACAGCTGATTCGGCCGGAATAAATGCGATTGAGGCCCCGAACATATCCGGGTTATTCCTCGCCATTTTAAGGATATATGCATAGAGATTGCCTGATGGTGATTCTTTACAAACCTCATCGAGATGAAGATCCCCGAAGACCTTTTCACCTTCGACCTGGAAATTTTTAAACCTGCCGATATAGGTGCCGAAAGAAGAACTGCACATGTTGGGATGGCCAAACCGGGCTTTAATGCCTAATTCCTTTGCATTTCCAAGAGATTCTATTTGTGAGAGAGTCGTAGAATCAATCTGTTCAAAATAGGATTTTACCTTTCCAACTTGGGCAACAATGACTTTCTGCAAAATGCCAGCTTCCTCATCTATTCTGGAGAAGGAGAATGCAATCGGAGGTGTTGAAAATGATTTCATGTTCAAAAAAGAATGTATAATAACAAATTTACATTTACTTAAAGTATTACTTTAGTAAAAGATGGCAAAAAGTTATAATATAGCTTGTTAAATGATTTTTAATTTTGTATATTTGAGGAAAATTACACTATGAATCCAGAAGCTGAAAAAGTAATTAATGACCTCAGGGATCATTTTGGAATTGATGTCGAAAATCTTATTCGAAAAGGACTGTTACCTGTCAGTGCTGCCAAAAAGTGGCTTGTAAAGCAACTCTATTTTACTTATGCCAAAGAGGGGAACACTCACGAGAAAGGTGGAAGAACCTATACGGATATAAAATATCAACTGAGCATCGATTACGACATCAGTGTAAGCAGTATCGAAAAATTAATTTACCGGGGATAAAAAGGACCTGGACATTTAAATTGATTAACCATAAAATATGGACAAATATGGTTGTAAAGAATGAAAAAGGGCAATTTGCCAAAGGACATGGTGGCAAGCCAAAAGGTGCATTGAATAAAAAAACGCTTGCGAATAAAGAGCGGATTGAATTTGTTTTATCGTTGCTTGATGACACCCTGGAGGAAGACATCATGAATCTTAAAGCCAAAGAACGGGTTGAGCTATGGTCCACGCTTCAGGAATTCATCCGGCCTAAGCTGCAACGTATGAACCTGGACATCACACCTCCGGAAGATAAGGTAACCAAGATCACCTTTGAAGTTGTCAAGGGGAATTGATGAACCCATGGAGAAAAAAGTCAAGGTATCAGTTGTCTTTGAAAAGAATTATAAAGCCAGCACCAAGATCGTTGTAAATCAAGGCGGAAGCAGGTCGGGGAAGACGTTCTCCATATTACAACTACTTATCCTGGTCAAAGCATTTGAAGGAACCGACATGGTATTTTCCATTGTCAGAAAGAGTATGCCAGCATTAAAAGCGTCGGCCATGCGTGATTTTTTCGAAATACTGAAGACCAACGATATGTATGATGAGCGGAATCACAATAGAACCGAGAATACCTACATGCTCAATGGTAACTTGTTCGAGTTCATGAGCCTGGACCAGCCACAAAAGAAGAGAGGAGCGAAAAGGGCATACTTACTCATCAATGAAGCCAACGAACTTAACCTTGAAGATTGGGTCCAATTGTCATTACGAACTGAGAAGCAGATATACCTGGATTTCAATCCGTCGATGGACGAGCACTGGATTTATGATGTAGTCATTCCCAGGAAGGATTGCACGTTCATTCACTCGACCTATCTTGATAACCTTCAATTCCTACCTGCAGAACTGGTCAGGGAGATCGAAAACCTTAAACAGGTTGATGAGAATTACTGGAGAATCTATGGCTTAGGTGAAATTGGGCAAATTAAAGGCCTGATTTTTACGAATTGGGAAATTGTGGATGAATATCCGTCGGAATGCAAATGGATCTCCTATGGCTTGGATTTCGGCTTCTCCAACGATCCTTCTGCACTGATTAAGGTAGGACTAAACGGCGGTGAGCTTTATGTTGATGAATTGATCTATTCCCGGGGACTTACCAACCCTGATATTTGCAAATGGATGAACCAGCTCGGCATAACCAAGGTGGACGAAATCATTGCAGACAACCAACCCAAGTGTATTTACGAAATACGTCAGGAAGGTTTCAACATAAAACCGACATTCAAGGGTCCGGACAGCATCCTTACCGGGATCGATATTCTAAAAAGGTACCGCATGAAAGTGACCAAACGGTCGGTGAACCTGATCAGGGAGCTGAAAAACTACAAATGGAAAGAGGATGCAGCTGGAAATCCGCTGAATGTGCCGGTGGATAGGTTCAATCATGGGATTGATGGAATCCGCTATGTTTGCATGGATAGGATGCTGGCTAATCGAAGGGTGACAAGGGGAAGGAAATTGGGATAGCGATTCAGCTAATTATAATTGTAAATCTGTAGAGCGTGTCATGCATTAATATATTTTGCTATAATCCGTTCTTTTGCAATATTTTCTTTTACCTGAATTCGTAAACCATCAACATCTGTTTGTAAAGAATCTATATCAATAGCATAAATTACTCCTTTGGATTTTTCTACATCATCCATAATCTCTACGATTTCTGATATTTTTACTGGACATTCTCGAAGGTTTAATTTTTTAATTCCAGAAGCGACTCTTTTTACATTTTTTAAGTACTGGCCACATTTTTGCTCATCAGATAAGAAATCAAGAGCACAATCGAAATCAGGGGTCATGGTAAAAGTATAATCATTATCTTTCACTGATTCAAATGTATATTTTATTGATTCTGAAATCTTTTCTTTCATGAAGCCATAATCCATTGTTTCATTCAGGGCTATGAAATCGTCATTTCCTTCCAAAGCATAAATTAAAGCATCTATATGTTCTTGAGTTAATATTGTTTTCCCAATTATAAAGCCAGATTCTTCAATACTTTTAGAATAATAATCACAGGTCCCATGAAATACAATATTACCAGAGGGACTGAAAAGAGTAAAAAAATCATCTTTGTTGAAAGCGCATGGAATTGACATTTTATTTCATTTTATTAATTTGAATTTGATAACGGCCTCATCATTGAGTGGAACTATTAATAAGTAGCTCAATTATTTGATATTTCAAAAATAGGTCAAATTTGAGTAGGACTGTAAGCCTCCCCGAACTTCGGCCGTTTAAAATTAGCAATATTTAGAAAAAGGTTAATTTTAAATATCGAAAAAAATCTATGAAGAAGTCTCGCTTTTCAGAA